>NZ_CP023202.1:5033698-5334297 GCF_000220705.2 Streptomyces xinghaiensis S187
GCGCCTGCCGCGCCCGTGGTGCACGACGTCACCGACGAGGTCGCCGAGGATCTGGATCTGCGTGCCTGGCGCTGGCGGCCCGTGGCCCGCCGCGCCACCGCGGGCGCCGCGACCGTCGGCTTCGCCGTCACCGCGGCACTGCTCGCCCGGGACGCCTTCGACAAGTCCGCCGTCGCCGGGGCCCTGTTCGCGCTGACGGTGCTGCTCGCGGCCGCCGGGGCGCTCGCCGCCCGGCTCGGCGGCGGCAACCGCGGACTGGCCACCACGCTCCTTCTCGCCGCCGGCGCGCTCGGCCTGCTGGCCGCCTGGACGGCCGCCGACGCGCAGTCCTGGACGGCGGAGGCGCGGCTCGCCGGCGTCACCGCGGCGGTCGTCCTCACCCTGCTGCTGCTCGGGCTGTTCACCCCGGTCGGACGGGGCGGACTCATCGGCGCGGCCGCCGCGTTCGCCACCACCGGCATCTGGCTGCTGACCGGCGCCCTGCAGGACGAGCCGGCCCGGGTCGGCGCCGTGCTGGGCGTGGTCTCCGTCGTCGTCCTCGGCCTGCTGCCGCGGCTCGCCTTGATGGCCGCCGGGCTCACCGCGCTGGACGACCGCCGCTCCGCGGGGGCCTCCGTCAGCCGGCACCAGGTCGACACCGCGCTGGCCGCCGCGCACCGCGGGCTGGCGCTGGCGACGACCGTCACCGCCGTGTCCGTCACCGCCGCCGGGCTGCTCGCCTCCACCGTGTCGAACCCGTGGGCGATCTCGCTGACCGCGGTGCTCGCGCTCGTGCTGGCCTCGCGCTCGCGGGCCTTCCCGCTCGTGGCCGAGGTCGTGGTGCTGCTGGGCGCCGCCTCCGTGCTGCTGGTGCGGCTGGTGACGCTCTGGATCGACTCGCTGGACGGCGCTCCGTCCGGGCCGCTGGGCCTGCTGGCCCTGGCCGCGCTGCTGCCGGTGGGCGTGCTCGCCGTCCAGCCGCCGGAGCACGTACGGGTGCGGCTGCGGCGCTTCGTCGACTTCATCGAGTCGGTCGGTGTCATCGCGCTCTTCCCGCTCGCCGTCGGTGTGTTCGGGGTCTACGGACGACTGCTCAACGCGTTCTGAGCCACGGGACGCGGGACAACGCCTCTGAGGGGGGATACGGATGGCCGGGAACGATTGGCAGGGGGACGTCCTCCACCAGCTCAGCGGCGCCGGCGCCGGGCAGGCGCAGCCCGCGGCCGCCGCGGCGGCACCGCCGCCGCAGGGGCAGCAGGCCGGGCCGCCGGAGACCGCCGGACCCGGCGAGCAGCTGCAACCCCAACCGGAAATGAGCCAGTTCGCGCAGGTCCGCACCGCTCGGGAGCAGACGGCCGCGCCCCGGCCTGCGCCCGTCTCCGTCCCCGTGCTCAACCCCGATCTCGCCCGCGCGCAGGGCAAACCGCGCCACGGTGAGCCGGCCGCCGCCCGGGCCGGCCGCGGACTGCGCAAGCTCGCCGGCTCCTCGGCCGCCGCCGAGGTGGCGGCCGTGACCCGCGTCGCCCAGGACCTCCAGCAGCCGATCACCACCGGCCGGCAGATCGTCGTCACCAGCATCCGCGGCGGCGCCGGCAAGACCACCGTGGCCGCCCTCCTCGGCCGGACGTTCGAGCACTACCGGCACGACCCGGTGCTGCTGGTCGAGGCCGACCCCTCCCTCGGCACCCTGCCGATCCGGACCGGCGCCGAGACCGTCCGCTGGACCTGCGGCGATCTCGCACAGATCATCGACCCGTCCATGCAGCTGACCGACATCACCGGCTATCTGGTGCAGCTCCCCGAGGGCGGCTGGCTGCTTCCCGGCAGCCAGGGCACCGTCGGCGCCCGCCTCGAACTCGCCCAGTACCGCGAGGTGATGGTGGCGCTCCGCCGCTACTTCGGCATCACTGTCGTCGACTGCGAGACGCTGCCCAGCGAGCTGTCCCGCACCGCGCTGGTCGCCGCGCAGGCCCGCGTGCTCGTCGCCCCCGCCACCCTGGAGGGTGTCACGAGCACCCGCGCGATCCTCGACTGGATGGCGGGCGTCCCGCGGCCCAAGCTGCTCCCGGGCACGGTCGTCGTCCTCACCTCCTCCGCCCCGCACATGACGATGGACGAGGAGGCCGCCGCCGCCCATCTGCGGCTGGACGGCGTCGAGGTGGTGCACCTGCCGTACGACCGGCATCTCGCGGCCGGCGGCGTCATCCGCACCGGGATGCTCGGCGAGAAGACCCGCGCAGCCGCCACCCGGCTCGCCGCCGAACTGCTCAACCGCGCCGTGGGCGGCCGCCGATGACGACCCGGCTGATCCACCGCCCCGCCCGCACCGAACGGCCCGCCGCCGCGCCCCCCGCCCGCACCATCGAGGCACCGCCCAACCTGCCCGAGGGCAAGACCGGCAGCGGCGCGATGGCGCTGCTGCCGATGGCCGGTGTGATGAGCTCCGTCGTGATGATGACGGTCGTACGGAACAGCCAGTTCGCCGCCATCGGCGCCGTCGTCCTGGTCGTCGCCGTCATCGGCGGTGTCGGCATGCTGCTGTCGCAGCGCGGCAAGGCCCAGCGCACCCGCCGCCAGCAGCGCGAGCGCTATCTGGAGTACCTGGAGGAGCTGCGCGAGGAACTGGCCGCCGAGGAGCGCGAACTGCGCGAGACGGCCCGGGTCCTGAATCCGCCGCCCGCCGCGCTCTACGACATCGTGCGCGACCCGTCCCGGCTGTGGGAGCGGCGGCGGCTCGACGCCGACTTCCTGAAGGTGCGCGTCGGCAGCGGCGAGATGCCGCTGCGCCCGCTGACCGTCGGACAGCAGAGCGGCAGCGTGCTCACCCCGCCCGACCGGTTCATGCTCAACGAGGCCGGAGCACTCATCAGCCGCTTCGGCACCACCGGCGATCTGCCGCTGACCGTGCCGCTCGACCGCGCGGGCAACGCCAGCGTCATCGGCGACCGCGAGGGCGTGCTGCGGGTCGCCCGCGCGCTGCTCGTGCAGACCGCCGCCACCCACGCCCCCGACGACGTGCACATCGCCCTCGGCTGCCCCGGCGACCGGATGGCCGACTGGGAATGGCTCAAGTGGCTCCCGCACCTGCTCGACGGCGACGAGCGCGACGGCCCGGTCAGCGCCCGCCGCATCGCCCCGGACATCCACCAGCTCGCCCGGCTCCTCGGCCGCGATCTGCGGCAGCGCGCCAGCTACGCCGCCGAGCTGCGCCGCGGCCTGTCCAACCGGGAAGCCCTCGCCATGGCCGGCCGGCTGCTGGTCGTCAGCGACGAGTACGGCGACACCGCGCAGGACCTGCCGCGGCCCGACGAGGCCGTCTCGCTGCGCGACATGGGCGTCACCGTGCTCCATTTGCTCTCCGAGCGGGTGCGGGAGCCCGGGCAGGTGTCCCTGCGCATCACCGTGGACGGCGACCGGGTCACCGTCGAGGACCTGCGCGGCGAGCAGCCGCTGGTGGCGCACGGCACCGTCGACGACGTCACCACCGCCGGCGCCGAGGGCCTCGCCCGGATGCTGGCCCCGCTGCGCCTGTCGGCCGAATCGCTGGTCGACGCGCCGCTGTCCGGGCCGGTCGACTTCGCCGACATGCTCGGCATGGACGACCCGGCCGCCGTCGACATTGACGCCCTGTGGGCGCCCCGCGGCGAACGCGCGTTCCTGCGTGTGCCCATCGGCATCAACGACTCCCGCGAACCGGTCCTGCTCGACCTCAAGGAATCCGCGGAACTCGGCATGGGCCCGCACGGCCTGTGCGTCGGCGCCACCGGCTCCGGCAAGAGCGAGCTGCTGCGCACCCTCGTCCTCGCCCTCGTCGCCACCCACCCGCCGGAGGACCTGGCGATGGTGCTCGTCGACTACAAGGGCGGCGCCACCTTCGCGCCCTTCGCCGACCTGCCGCACGTCGCCGGTGTCATCACCAACCTGGAGAACCAGGCCGGCCTGGTCGAACGCGTGCACGCCAGCCTCGCCGGCGAGGTGCAGCGCCGCCAGCGGGTCCTCAAGGACGCCGGGAACGTCGCCGACATCGCGCACTACGCCGCCCTCCGCGAGACCCGGCCCGACCTCGACCCGCTGCCGCACCTGTTCGTCGTCATCGACGAGTTCGGCGAACTCCTGACCGCCAAGCCCGACTTCATCGACCTCTTCCTCTCCATCGGCCGCATCGGCCGCTCCATCGGCGTGCACCTGCTGCTCTCCAGCCAGCGCATCGAGGGCGGCAAGCTCAAGGGCCTGGACACCTACCTCTCCTACCGCCTCGGCCTGCGCACCTTCTCCGCCGACGAGAGCCGCACCGTCCTCGACACCACCGACGCCTTCCACCTCCCGCCGCTCCCCGGCTTCGGCTACCTCAAGGTGGACACCTCGGCGTACGAGCGGTTCAAGGCGAGCTACGTCTCCGGCCCCTACACCGGACCGGTGCGCCGGGAGAGCGAGGAGGACACCGGCCCGGCCGTACTGCCCTACCCCGCCTACAACACCCTCGACCAGCAGCGGCCGAAGGAGAGCGGCTCCGCCTCCGAGCCGTACTCCCGGCACCGCAACCCCGGCCCGACCGTCATGTCCGTCATCGTCGACCAGTTCAAGGCGGCCGCCGCCCCCGTGCGCCGGATCTGGCTGCCGCCGCTGCCCGCCGCGCTGCCGCTCGACACCGCCGCCGGGCCGGTCGAGGCCGGCCGGCAGGGCATGCGGCTCGCCGTACGCCCCGGCCCGATGAAGGTGCCGCTGGGGCTGCTGGACGACCCGGCCAAGCAGTGGCAGGGCCAGTGGGTGCTGGATCTGACCCTGGCCGGCGGCCATGTGGCCGTCATCGGCGGCCCGCAGTCCGGCAAGACCACCCTGCTGCGCACCCTGGCCCTCTCGCTCGCCATGACCCACACCCCGAAGGACGTGGGCATCTACGGGCTCGACCTGGTCGGCGGCGGCCTCCAGGCGCTCGCCGGGCTGCCGCACGTCGGCGGCATAGCGGGCCGCGCGGACCGCGAGCGCGCCATGCGCACCGTCGAAGAGGTGCGCGGCATGCTCGCCCTGCGCGAGGACCTGTTCCGCGAACAGAACATCGACTCCGTCGACCGGTTGCGCGAACTGCGCGCCGAGGGCAGGCTGCCGCAGCTTCCCTCGACCGACGTCGTCCTTCTCGTCGACGGCTTCGGCGCGCTCCGCGACGACTTCGAGGAACTGGACGACGCCGTGGTCGACCTCCTCAAGCGCGGCGGCGGCTACGGCATCCACGTGGTGGCGGGCATGCTCCGCTGGAACGACGTCCGCATCGCCACCCAGTCCACCTTCGGCACCCGCGTGGAGCTGCGGCTCAACGACCCCAGCGACAGCAGCATCGACCGCAAGCTCGCCGAGACCCTGGCACCCGACGAGCCCGGCCGCGTCCTCACCGACGGCAAGCTCTTCGCCCAGGTGGCGCTGCCCCGGATCGACTCGCTCTCCTCCACGACCGAACTCGGCCCGGCGGTCGAGCAGGCGGCCCGGTCCGTCCGCGCCGCCTGGCCCGGCGACCTGGCACAGCAGGTGCGGGTGCTGCCGCCGCGCGTCCAGCTCTCCTCGCTGCCGTCGGTCACCGCGCAGCCGCGGCGGGTCCCGATCGGCCTCGACCAGACCGCGCTGGCGCCCGTCCTGCTCGACCTCTTCGAACGCGACCAGCATCTGCTGGTGCTCGGCGACAGCGAGTGCGGCAAGAGCAATCTGCTGCGGCTCGTGGCGAACGGGCTCATGGCGCGCCACGGCGAGGACGACCTCGTCTTCGCCGTCATGGACCCGCGGCGCGGCCTGCGCACCCTCGTGCCCGAGGAGTACCGGGGCGGCTACGCCCACAACTCCAAGATCTGCGGGGCGCTCTCGGCGGGCATCGCCAAGGAGCTGGAGAAGCGGATGCCGGACGACCTCGCGGACCAGGACGCGCTGGCCGACGGCGCCTGGTACACCGGCCCGCGGATCGTCATCCTCGTGGACGACTACGACATCCTGACCACCGCCGGTCAGCAGCCGCTCCAGCCGTTCCTGCCGTTCATCCCCTCCTCGGCGGACATCGGGCTGCACTTCGTCGTCACCCGCCGCGTCGCCGGCGCCTCCCGCGCCATGTACGACCCGTTCCTCACCACCCTCCGGGAGAGCGGCACCTCGGCCCTCGTCATGGCCGGGGACCGCTCCGAGGGGCAGCTCTTCCCGGGCGTCTACGCGGGCGCCCAGCCGCCCGGCCGCGGTCTGCTCGTCCGCCGGGGCGAGCCGAACCGGCTGATCCAGACCGCGCTCGCGGACGGCACCGCGGCGTGACCGCGCCCGCCCCGCCCCCGCCACCCGGCCGGGGGTCACTCCGCAGACCCGAGGATCCCGTATGACGAAGGACATCATCGCGCTCACCGGGAAGATGCCCGACGCCTGGAGCGTCGTCGCCGGACTGCTCGCGGGCGGGCCCGAGCTGCGGCTCCGCACGGCCGGCGAGGGGGCGGTGCTCCAGCTCTGCGACGAGGGCGGCCGCCCGCTGGTGTCGGTCGAGTCGCCCGTGCTGGTGCAGGTGCCGGGGGAGACGGTCCGGCTGCTGGGCCCGGAGGCCGCGACGGACGGGGACGGTCCCGTCTGGTGGGTCGAGGCCCGGGCCTCCACGGCCGTGCCCGAGGCGGAGCGCCTGGCGGGCGCCTTCGCCGGACGGCTCGCCGGGATGCTCGGCGGCACGGTCTGGCCGCCGGGCGCGGGCGAGGCGGCGGGTGACGGCGACCCGGTGCCCCCGGGCGTCACCGCCGCCCCCGCGCCGGTGGCCGCGCAGCCGGCCGTCGACGTCCTGACCGACAAGGCCGCCGTCGTCCTCCAGGACCGGCCCGTGATCGCCATGACCGCATGGCTGTCCGACGCCCGCCGTGCCACGGTGGCCTCCGACCGGGGACTGCAGATCGTCACCCCGCACACCAGCCGGCTGTCGTTCGCGACGCGCTCCGTGCTGTTCGGCCCGCCGTCGCGCTGGGTCGTCCAGGACGGCGAGGGCGGCTACTACGACGGGCTCTCCGGAGCGGTGCTCCGCTGGCGGGACGGCGCCTTCGGCCCGGCGCCGGGCGAGTCCGGCGAGACCCCGGTCGCCGAGATCTTCAAGGACACCGCGCCCACCCGGGAGCGCCAGCTCGCCGTCTCCGTGCGCACGGCACACCCGGCCGACGACCAACTGGTGCTCGGAGGCGCGCTGGAGGCCGTCTGGCGGACGGCCACGGGCGGCCCGCCGGCCGGCTGGGGCACCGCGGAGCCGGTGAACCTGCCGTGGTCGCGGCGGCGCCTCACCGAACTCGCGTACGAGCGGGCCCCCGAGTCCACCTGGACGGTCGCCGTCGGCACCCCGGAGCGCCCGGCCGTGGCGACGCTGCGCGTCATCCGGACCAAGGAGGGCGTCGAGGAGGACATCACGTTCACCGCCGGCTACGGCGAGGACGAGCAGCCGCCGCTCGACGGCCTCGCGGAGCTCGCGGGCGAACTGGTGTCCCGGCACAACCTGGTCAGCATGCTCGTCCAGCTGCGCGCCGCCGGCCGGGACCTGAGCGTGCCCGCCCGGCTCCAGGCGCCGCCCGTCCCGGTCGGCTTCGCCCTCGGCCCGGAGGAGATCCGGGAGATCGGCGCGGACCACGCGCGCCGGCCGCCGCTGACCGTGCGCCCGGCGCGGCTCGGAGCCGCCGCCCGGCCGGGTTTCTACTACCCGCTCGGAGACGGCTCCTCGGCGGACGGCTGGACGCATCTGGACATCCTGATGCGGCACCTGCGGCGTACGGCGGCTCCCGCCGCGGAGGGGCCCGGGGCATAGCGGGACGGCACGGGACGCGCCGCGGCCCCGGGCGGTGAACCCGGGGCCGCGGCGCTGTCCCGTGCGGGCCGTCCGTACGGACGGGGAAGCGGTGGAGACGGTGGGAGGCGGTGGGAGGCGGTGGGGGAGCCTCAGCCGCGGGCGGCGGCCCCGCCGTCCCCGGCGGTCGGCGCGGGCGCCTTCTTCTCCGCCCGGCCGCGGGCCAGTTCGGCCGCGTCCCGCCGGAACGCCCACTCCATCTTCGGCTCCATGACGAAACGGAACACCCGCTGCACCGGCGTGGTGCACAGCACGGTCACCACCGCCGCGGCGAGGACGGTCAGCACGGCGGCGCCCCAGGCGGTGTTGAGCCAAGCCGCGTCGTACCAGTCCCAGAAGCGCGAGCCCTTGGCCAGGAAGCCGTGCAGCAGATAGCCGTAGAGCGTGCCGGCGCCGAGAGCGGTGAACCACATCTCGCGCCGCGGCACCCAGGCGTAGAAGCAGGCGACCAGCACCATGGAGCAGCCGAAGAGCGCGGGCGTCATCACCAGACCGGTCCACCAGGGAGCGGTGAGCTCCTGCACGCTGTCGCGGTGGTAGAACCAGCTCGACGCCATCCGGGGCGCCGCCCAGTAGGCGAAGAGCACCGCGGCGGCGAACACGGGTACGGAGAGGATCCGCACCTCGCGGCGGCGCACCAGCTGGAAGTGCTCCGGCTTGAGCATCAGGCCGACCACGAAGAACGGCAGGAACTGCAGAACCCGCTGGAGGTCCAGGTCGTCACCGATGTCGGGGGAGACCGAGGCCAGGACGGCGACGGAGAGCGCGAGCGGCACGGGCCAGCGCACGACCTTCCAGAGCGGGGTCGTCAGCCGCCAGACGAAGAGCGCGATCAGGAACCAGGTGAGGTACCAGGGGTCGAGCAGGCTGATCGGGTAACCCGGATCGTCGTCCGCGTAGCGCTTGAAGTAGCTGTAGGCCGTCTCGAAGACGATGTACGGCACGGCCACGCCGGTGATGAGCCGCTGCAGCCGGTCGGTCCGCATGTCGAAACTGCGGGAGAAGTAGCCGGAGATGACGATGAAGGCCGGCATGTGGAAGGCGTACACGAACATGTACAGCGCTTCGGCGACGCGGCTGTGGGCCGTCAGCGGCTGCCAGGCGTGGCCGATGGCCACGAGGACGATCGCCAGGTACTTGGCGTTGTCGAAGAACGGATCACGCTTCTTGACGGCGCCGTTTCCGCCCGGGGGAGTGGGGGAGCCCCCGGGATGCGGCGTCGTGGAGTCGTGGGACGGGGCGAGAGGGGACGCACGGGTCTCCGGGGGGAGCGGCGTCCGCTGGTGGCCGTGGGGGCGCAGCACGTTCGTCACCGGCCCTCCCGCAAAGTCTGGGGGAGGACGGACCGGGACGTCACCGCGCACGAGGGGGACGGGGCAGCGTGCAACATCTGAGGCACCATAGCGTCGGGGGGCGTTGTCCGTAAAACCTTCCCCCTCCTCTCCTTCGTTGTCGGCTGCTACCCCGTCCGGCGCAGCTCAAGGGGGGTGATCCGCCCGTTTGATGGGCATCGGTCCTTATCCGTGAACATGACATGGATCACGGGCCGGGGCCGCCGCGGACCCGGTCGTTTGTCCGAGGGGGAGTCGCGGGCATAGGGCTGGCGTGAACAGATGACCGACGAAATGCCAACAGGGGACAACCCCGTCCCGCGTTGGTGGCACGATGGTCCCGGCGTGGGGTGCGGGGCCGCACTTCCGGGGCCGGTGACGTCGTTCCGACCAAGGGTGGGATCAGTTGTGGTCATTTCGCTGTCTGCTGTTGTCGTCCTGCTGATCATCATGATCGTGCTGATCAAGTCCGGGTCGCTCAAGGCCGGACCGGCCCTGGTGGCCATCCTGTTCGGCTTCTTCCTGGCGTCGTCGGGCATGGCCCCGACCATCCAGAGACTGCTGGACTCGCTGGCGGACACGCTCAACCAGCTCAGCTTCTGACCGGCGCACCGCGGCGGAAGGACCGCGGGCCGCCCGTACGGGGCGCCCCGCGGCGCGTACCGGCCCCCGCCCGCTTCCCGCCCCCGCCCGCTTCCGGCGCCCGCGCGTCCTCAGTGCCCGCGCGCGATGGTGTCCCGGACGGTGGCCTCGTCACGGGCGACCGCGGCGCTGCCGTCGTCGGCGGTGATGATCGGTCGCTGGATCAGCCGCGGATGCGCGGCCAGGGCCCCGATCCAGCGCTCCCGCTCGGCCGGCTCCTTCGGCCAGGCACCGATCCCCAGCTCCTCGGCCTGCGGCTCCTGGGTGCGGGTGATCTCCCAGGGCTCCAGGCCGAGCCGGTCCAGTACGGCACGCAGCTCGTCGGTGTCCGGCGGGTCCTCCAGATAGCGGCGGACGGTGTAATCGGCCCCCGCCTCGTCGAGAAGCCGTACGGCGGAGCGGCACTTGGAGCACGCAGGGTTGACCCAGATTTCCATGCCGCCACCCTAAGACGGGCGCTGCCGCCCCGAGAACGCCACCGGGGCCGGGCCGGAGGAAGATCCTCCGGCCCGGCCCCGGTGTCCGTGAGCGGGCGACGGGAATCGAACCCGCGTAGCCAGTTTGGAAGACTGGGGCTCTACCATTGAGCTACGCCCGCGTGAGCCGCGGGAGCGAGGCCGCCGCGGCACGATGTGCATCGTAGCGGGTCCCGGCGGCCGCTCGCACACCCGTAACCGGCCGCCCCGTTAAGCGCCCCGCCGCACCTGCGGTGCATGTACCCTACGTCTCGCACCAGCGGGGTGTGGCGCAGCTTGGTAGCGCGTCCGCTTTGGGAGCGGAAGGCCGTCGGTTCGAATCCGGCCACCCCGACCACCACCGCCGCCGCCCCCGCCCCGGGTGCGAGGCCCGCGGCTCCGGCACGGCCGCGGTACCCGGAGCCGCCGTCAACGGAAGCGGCCGGGGGAGGCCCGCTCCCGTTAGGGGCCGGATACCGCTTGCGGTTACTATGCAAGCTGCGTGCCCGTGTCCGTCTGTGTCGATCATCCAACGTCGGTCCACCCAGTCGATCACCGCATGGGGCGCCATCGGCAGAGAGCCGAAATCCCTCTGCAGAATCCCAGAAGTCAGCCCCAAGGAGACCCAACCGTGAAGAGCGCCGTGGAGACCCTGAACCCGACCCGGGTTCGGCTCACTGTCGAGGTGCCCTTCGAGGAGCTCAAGCCCAGCCTCGACGCGGCGTACAAGAAGATCAACCAGCAGGTCACGGTGCCGGGCTTCCGCAAGGGGAAGATCCCCGCCCGGGTGATCGACCAGCGGTTCGGCCGCGGCGCGGTGCTGGAGGAGGCCGTCAACGACGCGCTGCCGAAGTTCTACACCGACGCGGTGAACGAGGGCGACCTCAACCCGCTCGGCCAGCCCGAGGTCGACATCACCGAGCTCAAGGACGGCGAGGTCCTGGCCTTCACCGCCGAGGTGGACATCCGCCCGGCGCTGGAGATCCCGGACTACTCCGGTATCGAGGTCACCGTCGACGCCGTCGAGGTCACCGACGAGGACGTGGACAAGGCGGTCGAGCAGCTCCGTGACCGCTTCGCCTCCACCACCCCGGTCGAGCGCGCCGCCGCCGAGGGCGATGTCGTGACGATCGACCTGGAGGCCAAGGTCGGCGGCGAGATCCTGGAGGACGGCGTCGCCCAGGGCGTCAGCTACACCATCGGGTCCGGCGAACTGCTCGACGGCATCGACGAGGCCGTCACCGGCCTGGAGGCCGGCTCCAGCGCCACCTTCACCTCCGAGCTCAAGGGCGGCTCCGCCCAGGGCAAGGAGGCCGAGGTCAAGGTCGACGTCACCGCCGTCGCCGCCCGCGAACTGCCCGAGCTGGACGACGACTTCGCCCAGCTGGCCAGCGAGTTCGACACCCTTGAGGAACTGCGCGCGGACAGCCGCAAGCGCCTGGAGCAGTCGAAGGTGTACGAGCAGGCCACCCAGGCACAGGAGAAGGTGCTCGACGCCCTCCTGGAGCTGGTCGAGGTCCCGATCCCCGAGAAGCTCCTCGAGGACGAGGTCAACACCCGCAAGCACAACCTGGAGCACCACCAGCTCGGCCAGATGGGCATGGACCTGGACGGCTACCTCAAGGTCCAGGGCAAGACCGCCGAGGAGTTCGACGCCGAGCTGCGCGAGCAGGCGGAGAAGGGCATCCGCACCCAGTTCGTCCTCGACGAGCTGGTCAACAAGGAGAAGCTCTCCGTCGGCCAGGAGGAGCTCACCGAGCACCTCATGCGCCGCGCCCAGTCCTCCGGCATGAGCCCCGACCAGTTCGCCCAGGCCGTCGTCGAGGGCGGCCAGGTGCCGATGCTCGTCGGCGAGGTCGCCCGCGGCAAGGCGCTCGCCGTGGTCGTCGAGGCCGCCACGGTCAAGGACACCAACGGCGAGGTCGTCGACCTGGAGGACGAGGAGGAGGACGCCACCGCCGAGACGGCCGAGGCAGCCTCCGAGGAGTCGGCCCCCGAGTCCGGTGACACCGCCGCCGAGGGCCAGGAGGCGGCCGAGAAGGCCGCGAAGACGGGCGAGACCGGCGCCTGAGCCCCTCCGCGCCCCGGCGCGGAACCAGCGGGACCGCTTGCGGCAGGCCCGGACGCGCGACCGCGTCCGGGCCTGCCGCGTCCCGCCGTGCCCCGTCCGGCCGCCCCGCGCCGCCGGGCCTGCGCTCACAGCGAACAGTTGACAATGCGGGATGGCGCCCGCCGACCAGCGCGTTAGGGTCCGTAGATACGGGGGCAGGGGAGTCTCCGGAAGGCGCCGGGAGCGCCCCGGCCACCACCCGGATCCCCGGCCCGAATGACACGCTGAGACGGCCCGTCGCCGTCCGACTAGAGCAGGTGGACACGTGACGATCCCGATGCCCTCCGCCGCCGCTGAGCCCAATTTCGGCGGTCTCGGCGACCAGGTCTACAACCGGCTGCTCAATGAGCGGATCATCTTCCTCGGCCAGCCCGTGGACGATGACATCGCCAACAAGATCACGGCGCAGCTGCTGCTCCTGGCCGCCGACCCGGACAAGGACATCTACCTCTACATCAACAGTCCCGGCGGCTCGGTGACGGCCGGCATGGCGATCTACGACACCATGCAGTACATCAAGAACGACATCGTGACCATCGGCATGGGCCTGGCCGCCTCCATGGGCCAGTTCCTGCTGAGCGCGGGGACCCGCGGCAAGCGCTTCGCGCTGCCGAACTGCGAGATCCTGATCCACCAGCCGTCCGCGGGCCTGGGCGGTTCCGCCTCGGACATCAAGATCCACGCGGAGCGGCTGCTGCGCAACAAGCGCACGCTGGCGGAGCTCACGGCCTTCCACACCGGCCAGACCGTCGAGCAGATCACCCACGACTCCGACCGCGACCGCTGGTTCACGGCCCACGAGGCCAAGGACTACGGCCTGATCGATGACGTCATGCCCTCCGCCACCGGCGTTCCGGGCGGGGGCGGCACCGGGGCCTGAGCCCTGTCGGCGGCCCCGAGTCCAGACCCCTCAGCCCACAGATCGCCACCAGGACGGTGAACAGTCATATGAACAATCTCTCCGGCAGCGGCCTCCCCGAGGGTCTGCGCGCTCAGTACACCGGCCCCCAGGCCGAGTCCCGTTACATCGTGCCGCGCTTCGTCGAGCGCACCTCCCAGGGCGTGCGCGAGTACGACCCGTACGCGAAGCTCTTCGAGGAGCGCGTGATCTTCCTCGGGGTGCAGATCGACGACGCCTCGGCGAACGACGTCATGGCCCAGCTGCTCTGCCTGGAGTCCATGGACCCGGACCGGGACATCTCGATCTACATCAACAGCCCCGGTGGCTCGTTCACCGCGCTGACCGCGATCTACGACACGATGCAGTTCGTGAAGCCGGACGTCCAGACGGTGTGCATGGGCCAGGCGGCCTCCGCCGCGGCCGTGCTGCTCGCCGCCGGCACCCCCGGCAAGCGCATGGCCCTCCCCAACGCCCGGGTCCTCATCCACCAGCCGTACAGTGAGATCGGGCGCGGCCAGGTCTCCGACCTGGAAATCGCGGCGAACGAGGTCATCCGGACCCGCTCGATGCTGGAGGAGCTGCTCGCCAAGCACTCCACCACGCCGATCGAGCAGATCAAGGACGACATCGAGCGCGACAAGATCCTCAACGCGGACGAGTCCCTGGCGTACGGTCTGATCGACCAGATCGTTTCGACCCGGAAGAGTTCCGTTTCCGTGTAAGTGCGGTATCCCCCTTGGGCCGAGTCGGTCCAAGGGGGGCCCGGACCGGGGGCCCGGCAAGGTACCGTCGGGAGGGGGCGGCGGACCGTGACGACCGACCGCGTCGCGGACTCCGGACAACCCAGACAGGCACCAGGGTCCGATGATCAGGGCGGATCCCAGGCGAAGGGGAAGCACCTCGTGGCACGTATCGGTGACGGCGGCGATCTGCTCAAGTGCTCATTCTGCGGAAAGAGCCAGAAGCAGGTGAAGAAGCTCATCGCAGGCCCGGGTGTCTACATCTGCGACGAGTGCATCGACCTCTGCAACGAGATCATCGAGGAGGAACTCGCGGAGACCTCCGAGGTCCGCTGGGAGGAACTGCCCAAGCCCCGCGAGATCTACGAGTTCCTGGAAGGGTACGTCGTCGGGCAGGAGGCCGCGAAGAAGGCCCTGTCCGTCGCCGTCTACAACCACTACAAGCGGGTCCAGGCCGGCGAGAACAGCAGCCGCGACAGCCGGGACGACGGTATCGAACTGGCCAAGTCCAACATCCTGTTGCTCGGCCCGACCGGTTCCGGCAAGACCCTGCTCGCGCAGACCCTGGCGCGGATGCTCAACGTCCCGTTCGCCATCGCGGACGCCACCGCGCTGACGGAGGCCGGCTATGTCGGCGAGGACGTCGAGAACATCCTGCTGAAACTGATCCAGGCGGCCGACTACGACGTCAAGAAGGCCGAGACCGGGATCATCTACATCGACGAGATCGACAAGGTCGCGCGGAAGAGCGAGAACCCGTCGATCACCCGCGACGTCTCCGGCGAGGGCGTGCAGCAGGCCCTGCTGAAGATCCTGGAGGGCACCACCGCCTCGGTGCCGCCGCAGGGCGGACGGAAGCACCCGCACCAGGAGTTCATCCAGATCGACACCACGAACGTGCTGTTCATCGTGGGCGGTGCCTTCGCCGGTCTGGAGAAGATCATCGAGTCCCGGGCCGGCGCCAAGGGCATCGGCTTCGGCGCGACCATCCGCTCCAAGCGGGAGATCGAGGCGAGCGACCAGTTCCAGGAGGTCATGCCGGAGGACCTGGTGAAGTTCGGCATGATCCCCGAGTTCATCGGGCGGCTTCCGGTCATCACCTCTGTGCACAACCTCGACCGCGAGGCGCTGCTGCAGATCCTGGTGGAGCCGCGCAACGCGCTCGTCAAGCAGTACCAGCGGCTCTTCGAACTGGACAACGTCGAGCTGGACTTCGACCGCCCCTCCCTGGAGGCCATCGCCGACCAGGCGATCCTGCGCGGCACCGGGGCGCGGGGCCTGCGCGCCATCATGGAGGAGGTGCTGATGTCGGTCATGTACGAGGTGCCGTCCCGCAAGGACGTCGCCCGCGTCGTCATCACCGCCGACGTCGTGCACTCCCATGTGAACCCGACGCTCGTGCCGCGCACCCGCGGTGGCGAGCCGGGCGAGCGGCACGAGAAGAGCGCCTGAGCCTCACGCGCGCCGCCGTACGGACAACGCCGAAGGGGCGGACCGGAGTTCACCGGTCCGCCCCTTTCGGCTTCCGCGAGCCCCGCCCGCCCCCTACTTCGGCTTGACGGTCTCCTGCTTGACCTGCCCGACCGTCTCGGAGAACTCCTTGAGGTCCACCGAGTCCTCGGAGGTGTAGTCGGCGGAGACGACGGCGACCACGGCCATGGTCGAGTTGTCCGCCCAGGCGCAGGCAGGCATGTACATATTCGCCAGGCCCTGGCCGGCCTTCACCAGCTGGCAGCTGAGGGTGTCACCGTTGATCTCGTAGTCCGTCTGCTCCTGGACGACTTGGGAGCCCGGCTGGCCCTGCACCATGCCGTCCAGCGCGTCCTTGCGCATGTCCTCCGGATCGGAGTCGATGTCGCCCCAGGCACCGGAGAGGATCAGCGCGCCCTTCTCGATGCTGCCGCCCTTCAGATACTGGGCGACCACCGCGGTGCCGTCGGACGGCAGTTCGTCCTGGAGGATGTCGCGCTGCTGCTCCAGCTGCGCGCTGTCCTCGGCGCGCTCGTAGTCGCCGCCGAGCAGGGACTGCGGCGTGGTGAGCTTCTCTGTGCCCTCAGCGCCGCCGAGGAGCGCCGCGACCCCGAGCCCCACCACGGTCAGCACCGCCAGCGAACCGGCGACGATCCCGATGACGGCGCCCTTGCCCAGGCCGCGCGACGGGGGCGGCGGCGGGGTCTGCGGCCAGGGCTGCCCCGCGGGGACGCCCTGCGGCGGGTAGCCGTAGCCGGGCTGGCCCTGCGGCGGCACATGCGGCTGACCCTGCTGCGGGTAGCCGTAACCCGGCTGCTGCGGGGCGCCGTACGGGTTGGGAGGCTGTCCGCCGCCGTACGGACCGGGTGACGGCGGAGGCTGGTTGTGGCTCATGAGGTCCCCCCTCGGGACGTGCTCTGCTGGTGGTTCCGCTTCCGGTGCCGTGCTGGACCGGGAGCCGTGGATCTTCGGGGTGCCCGTCGCGCCGTGCGCGGCGGCCGGGGTTACTTCTCGATCCGGGCTTCCGCCCGGGCCGTGCCGGTCTGCTGCGGCGGGCCGCCGCAGGAACCCGGCTGATGGCGGCTCATGCGCGGACTGTCCTCTCCCCGGGGCGGATCACTGGTCGAGCTTGACCCGGGCGTCCGCGCGCACCTTGGCCGCGGTCTCCGCGACGGCGCCGAGATCCGCCTTGCCCGCGAGCACGGCCAGCGGATCGATGACCATGACGCCGCCGACCGTGCTGGAGTCGGCCCAGATGCACACGGGGAGCTCGGCCTCCTTCACGGGAGCGTTCGGATCGTCGTTGGTCGTCTTGAACTTCTGGCACTTCATGACGGCGCTGCCCAGGCCGTCGGGCTCGGCCTCCTCGGGGCTGCCGAGCACTTCGACGGTCCCCTCGTCCTCGGCCATCGTCCGCAGGACGGTGAACATGGCGTCGATGACCTGTTCGGGGTTGTCGACCGTGCCCCAGACGCCGGTGAGCAGCATCTGCTTCTTGGAGGCCGTCGCGTACTCGGCCTGGACCGGACGCGGGTCCTTGACGCCGGGAAGCTGGTCGAGCGATTTCCGGTCCTTGCCGGAGACGCCGGAGTCGTTCCTGCCCTCGCCCTTGCGTTCGTACTCCCCGGCGACCGTCTGCGGGGTCGTCAGCTTGTGCGGGCCGTCGTCGCCGGAACCACCGGTGAAGAAGACGACACCGGCGACAACAGCGGCCACGGCCACCGCGGCGCCGATGACGAGGCCGGTCCGCTTGCCCCGTCCGCCGCCCGGCGGGGGCGGCGGCACCTGGCCGTACGGCTGCGGCTGTCCGTAGGGCGGCTGCGGGCCGCCGGGCTGCTGACCGTACGGGCCGGGCGCGCCGGGCGCGCCGCCGTACGGGCCCGGCTGCGGCGGCTGACCGTACGGGCCCGGCTGCGGGCCACCCTGCTGCGGATACCCGTAACCCTGCGGGGGCACCTGGCCCGGGGCCTGCGGCGGGTGGCCGGGACCCGGGGCTCCGGCCGCACCACCCGGGCCGTACGGGCCGGGCGTGCCGCCCCCGTACCGGCCCGGCTGCGGTGGCGGCTGGTGGTGGCTCATGGATCCCCCTCGGTGCACAGAACAGTTGGGCTCATCCTCCCCGACGACTTATGCGGGCTTTACCCCGGGGCGGCAACGGGTTCGTAACAGCACTGGCCCCGCCCTTAGACTGACGGTCGTGACCGACAACTCCCAGCGCCCCGGGACCGGGGCCCACAGCAGCGCCCCCGCCAACCTGCCGACCCAGTACGCACCGGCCGACGCGGAGGGGCCGCTCTACGAGCGCTGGGTAGAACGGGGTTACTTCGAGGCGGACGCGAAGAGCGGCAAAGAGCCCTACACCATCGTCATCCCCCCGCCCAACGTCACCGGCTCCCTCCACCTCGGCCACGCGTTCGAGCACACGCTCATCGACGCCCTCACCCGCCGCAAGCGGATGCAGGGCTACGAGACGCTGTGGCAGCCCGGCATGGACCACGCCGGCATCGCCACGCAGAACGTCGTCGAGCGCGAGCTGGCCAAGGAGGGCAAGTCCCGGCACGACCTGGGCCGCGAGGCGTTCACCGAGCGGGTCTGGAAGTGGAAGGCCGAGTCCGGCGGGCAGATCTCCGGCCAGATGAAGCGCCTGGGCGACGGCGTCGCCTGGTCCCGTGAGCGCTTCACCATGGACGAGGGCCTCTCCCGCGCCGTCCAGACCATCTTCAAGCGGCTCTACGACGACGAGCTGATCTACCGCGCCGAACGCATCATCAACTGGTGCCCGCGCTGCCTCACCGCCATCTCGGACATCGAGGTCGAGTACCAGGACGACGAGGGCGAACTGGTCTCCATCCGCTACGGCGAGGGCGAGAACTCCATCGTCGTCGCCACCACCCGCGCGGAGACGATGCTCGGCGACACCGCCGTCGCCGTCCACCCGGACGACGACCGCTACCGCCACCTCGTCGGCACCGAGATCGAACTGCCGCTCACCGGCCGCCGCATCCCGGTCGTCGCCGACGAGCACGTCGACCCGGAGTTCGGCACCGGCGCCGTCAAGGTGACGCCCGCCCATGACCCGAACGACTTCGAGATCGGCCGGCGGCACGGCCTGCCCAACCTCACGGTCATGGACGAGCACGCGGTCATCACCGCGCACGGCCCGTTCCAGGGGCTGGACCGGCTGGAGGCGCGCAGCGCCATCGTCGCCGCGCTCCGCGCCGAGGGCCGGATCACCGCGGAGAAGCGCCCGTACACGCACTCCGTCGGCCACTGCTCGCGCTGCAAGACGACCATCGAGCCGCGGCTGTCGATGCAGTGGTGGGTCAGGGTCGGCCCGCTGGCGAAGGCCGCGGGCGACGCCGTCCGCGACGGCCGGGTCGCCATCCACCCCAAGGAGATGGAGTCCCGCTACTTCGGCTGGGTCGACAACCTCCACGACTGGTGCATCTCGCGGCAGCTGTGGTGGGGCCACCGCATCCCGGTCTGGTACGGCCCGAACGGCGAGACGGTCTGCGTCGGCCCGGACGAGCAGCCGCCGTCCGGCGAGGGCTGGCAGCAGGACAGCGACGTCCTGGACACCTGGTTCTCCTCCGGCCTCTGGCCGTTCTCCACCCTCGGCTGGCCCGAACGGACCGAGAGCCTGGAGAAGTTCTATCCCAACTCGGTTCTGGTCACCGGCTACGACATCCTCTTCTTCTGGGTCGCCCGGATGATGATGTTCGGCCTGTACGCGATGGACGGCACCCCGCCGTTCCACACCATCGCCCTGCACGGCATGGTCCGCGACCAGTTCGGCAAGAAGATGTCGAAGTCCTTCGGCAACGCGGTCAACCCGCTGGACTGGATGGACAAGTACGGCTCCGACGCCGTCCGCTTCACCCTGGCCCGCGGCGCCAACCCCGGGGTCGACGTCCCCATCGGCGAGGACTGGGTCCAGGCGTCCCGCAACTTCGCCAACAAGATCTGGAACGCCACCCGCTTCGCGCTGATGAACGGCGCCACGGTCGAGGGCGAACTCCCCGCGGCGGAGCGCCGGTCGGCGGCCGACCGCTGGATCCTCTCCCGGCTGAACGCGGTCGTCGCCGAGGTCGACGCCTACTACGACGACTACCAGTTCGCCAAGCTCAGCGACACCCTCTTCCACTTCGCCTGGGACGAGGTCTTCGACTGGTACGTCGAGCTGACCAAGACGGTCTTCCAGGCCGGCGGCCCCGCCGCCGAGGTCTCCCGCCGGGTCCTGGGCGAGGTCCTCGACGTCACGCTGCGCCTGCTGCACCCGGTGATCCCGTTCGTCACCGAGACGCTGTGGACCACCCTGACCGGCCGCGAGTCGGTCGTCATCGCCGAGTGGCCCACCGACAGCGGCTTCCGCGACGCCGCCGCCGAGCGGGAGATCGAAACGGTCCAGCAGGTGGTCACCGAGGTCCGCCGGTTCCGCGCCGACCAGGGGCTCCAGCCCGGCCAGAAGGTCCCCGCCCGGCTGGACCTGGCGGGCACGGACCTCGCGGGGCACGAGCCCGCCATCCGGCAGCTGCTCCGCCTCCAGCCGGAGGGGGAGGACTTCACGTCCACCGCCACCCTGCCGGTCGCGGGCGCCACGGTCGCGCTGGACCTCTCCGGCACGATCGACGTGGCGGCCGAGCGGAAGCGGCTCACCAAGGACCTGGCCGCCGCCGAGAAGGAGAAGGCCCAGGCCACGGCCAAGCTCGGCAACGGCGCGTTCCTGGCCAAGGCCCCGGACCACGTCGTGGACAAGATCCGTACCCGGCTGAGCACCGCCGAGGCGGACATCGAGCGCATCACCGCCCAGCTCGCGGGCCTTCCGCAGGGCTGACCGGCGGCCGGACCGCACCGTCCCCCGCACCCGGCCGTCCGCGCCGGGTGCGGGGGACGCGGCGTTCCGTACGCCCGTTCCCCGCGTCGACCGGGGGGCGGGCTGCCGGGGCGGGGTGACCGGGAGCACGGCCCGGTCGGACCCGGGCACCCCCGCGGCTCCGTAGACTGACCCCCGTGAGTGAGCGCGCCCCGCACGGGAATCCCGAACCCGACGAACCCGACGACCCCTTCGAGAAGATCGTCGAGGCGGAGACCGGCCGCGATCCGGACCTGGCGGTGATCGAGGCCGGGAGCCGCACCCTGCGCACCCAGGCCGGTCCGCTCGGGGCCGACGAGGCCCCCGCCCGCCCGGAGGACCCGGAGACCGACCGTCTGCTCCGCGAGGCCGAGACCGAGCTGGCGGGCCGCTGGCCGGAGACGAAGCTGGAGCCGTCCCTCACCCGCATCAGTGCGCTGATGGACGTCCTCGGCGAGCCGCAGCGCTCCTACCCGTCGATCCACATCACCGGCACTAACGGCAAGACCAGCACCGCCCGCATGATCGAGGCCCTGCTGACCGCCTTCGACCTGCGCACCGGGCGCTACACCAGCCCGCACGTCCAGTCGGTGACCGAGCGCATCAGCATCGACGGGGCGCCCGTCGCCGCGGAGAAGTTCATCGAGACCTACCGCGATCTCGTGCCCTTCGTGGAGATGGTCGACACCGCGCAGGAGCACCGGCTCTCCTTCTTCGAGGTGCTCACCGGCATGGCGTTCGCCGCCTTCGCCGACGCGCCCGTGGACGTCGCGGTCGTCGAGGTCGGCATGGGCGGCAGCTGGGACGCCACCAACGTCATCGAGGCCGGCGTCGCCGTCGTTACGCCCATCGACCTCGACCACACCGACCGGCTCGGCGGCTCGCCCGGCGAGATCGCCGTGGAGAAGGCCGGGATCATCAAGCAGGGAGCCACGGTCGTTCTCGCCCAGCAGCCGGTGGACGCCGCGCAGGCGATGCTCAAGAAGGCCGTGGAGGTGGACGCCACCGTGGCCCGCGAGGGCATGGAGTTCGGCGTGACCGCCCGGGAGATCGCGGTCGGCGGGCAGATGGTGTCGCTGCGCGGCCTCGGCGGGGAGTACCCGGATATCTTCCTGCCGCTGCACGGCGCGCACCAGGCGCACAACGCGGCGGTCGCGCTGGCCGCCGTCGAGGCGTTCTTCGGCATCGGCTCCGAGCACGCCCGCACGCTGGACGCCGAGACGGTCCGCACGGCCTTCGCCTCGGTGGTCTCGCCGGGCCGGATGGAGATCGTGCGGAAGAGTCCGACGGTCGTGCTGGACGCGGCGCACAACCCGGCGGGGGCCCGTGCGGCGGCGGGGACGGTCACCGAGGCGTTCGGCTTCAGCCGGCTGATCGGCGTGGTCGGCCCGAGCGCCGGGAAGGACGTCAAGGGCCTGCTGGAGGCCTTCGAACCGGTGTTCCACGAGGTCGTGGTCACCCGCAACTCCACCCACCGGGCCATGGACGTGGACGAACTGGCGGCGCTCGCCGTCGAGGTGTTCGGCGAGGACCGGGTGCAGGTCGAGCCCCGGCTGGACGACGCGCTGGAGGCCGCGATCACCCTGGCCGAGGAGGGCGGCGAGTTCGCCGCCGCGGGTGTGCTGGTGACGGGTTCCGTGATCACGGTGGGCGAGGCCCGGCTGCTGCTGGGGAAGGGCAGGGGCTGAGCGATGCGGACGCTGTGTGCGAGCACGCTGATCGGCGAGTTCTTCGTGATCGGCTTCGCGGGGCTGGTCGCGATGCGGACCTCGGACCTCTCCGCCGGCCTCGTCTGGACGGTCAGCGGGACCGCGATGGTGCTCTGCCTGGCCCTGGCCGGTGTGCTGTCCCGGCCGGGCGCGGTGGGGACCGGCTGGGCGCTGCAGGTGGCGCTCATCGCCAGTGGCGTGGTGGTGCCGATGATGTTCTTCCTCGGCGCCGTCTTCGCGGGCCTGTGGTGGGCCTCGGTGCACTACGGCCGCAAGATCGACGAGGCGAAGGCCCGGCACGCCGCGAGCGCCGCGGCCTGACCGGCCCGTCCGGCGGCTCCCGCGGCGGGGACTCCGGGGCGGGCGGGGACCCCGGGGCGGGCCGGAACCGACGCGGCGTGACCGCCTCCGCGGCCGCCCCTGTAGCCTCGTGCCACCCCGCACCCGCAGAATCGAAGGAGCCCGTACCGTGAGCCAGCGCACGCTCGTCATCCTCAAGCCGGACGCGGTCAGGAGGAACCTGATCGGCGAGATCATCGGCCGTATCGAGCGGAAGGCGGGCTGGCGGATCAGCGCGCTCGAGCTGCGCGAGCTGAGCCGCGAGGTGCTGGAGCAGCACTACGGCGAGCACGTCGGCAAGCCGTTCTACGAGCCGCTGGTGGAGTTCATGTCCTCCGGCCCGGTCGTGGTGCTGGCCGTCGAGGGGGAACGGGTCGTCGAGGGCGTCCGCGCGCTGGCCGGCCCGACCGACCCGATCGCCGCCGGGCCCGGCAGCATCCGCGGCGATTTCGGCACCATCGTGCGGGAGAACCTCATCCACGCCTCGGACTCCGAGGAGTCCGCGGAGCGCGAGTTCAAGCTGTTCTTCCCCGGGGTGGCGTGAGCCTCCCGCGGCCTTTTCGAACCTGACGTGCTGTCAGAGGTAACCCCCGCGTGACCTGGGGCGGCCGAGGAAACCGGCCGCCCCTCGGCATATGCGCGGTCCCGGAGGGGAACCCATCACTCCGACACGACGTCAGCATTACAGAGGCAGGCATTCCTTCCCCCGACAATGGGAGGGCCGTCGCGCGGAGCTGCCGCGGTCGTGACTACGATGGAAGCTTCACACCCACCGTGCTCACCCCGCCTGACCTCAAAAGTCATCATTTCCAGCTGGGAAGGCCAGACATATCCTCATGGGGAACAACATGTCGTTCATCGGCCGTGACATGGCTGTCGACCTCGGCACCGCGAACACCCTGGTGTATGTCCGAGGCCGCGGCATCGTCCTCAATGAGCCCTCGGTCGTCGCCATCAACACGAATACCGGCGGAATTCTGGCGGTCGGCGCCGAGGCGAAGAAGATGATCGGCCGCACCCCCGGGAACATCGTCGCCGTCCGACCGCTCAAGGACGGTGTCATCGCCGACTTCGAGATCACCGAGCGGATGCTCCGCTACTTCATCCTCAAGATCCACAAGCGGCGCTATCTGGCCCGCCCGCGGGTGGTGGTCTGCGTGCCGTCCGGGATCACCGGGGTCGAGCGCCGTGCCGTGATCGAGGCGTCCACGCAGGCCGGTGCCCGGCAGGTGCACATCATCGAGGAGCCGATGGCCGCCGCGATCGGCTCCGGCCTCCCGGTCCACGAGGCCACCGGCAACATGGTCGTGGACATCGGCGGCGGCACCACCGAGGTCGCCGTGATCTCCCTCGGCGGCATCGTCACCGCCCAGTCGATCCGGGTCGCGGGGGACGAGCTCGACAACGCAATCATCCAGCACATCAAGAAGGAGTACAGCCTCCTCCTCGGTGAGCGCTCGGCCGAGAACATCAAGATCACCATCGGCTCCGCCTTCGACTCCGGCGAGGACGAGCACACCGAGATCCGGGGCCGGGACCTCGTCAGCGGTCTGCCGAAGACCGTGGTCATCTCCTCCGGCGAGGTCCGCAAGGCCATGGAGGAGCCCGTCCACTCCATCGTCGACGCCGTCAAGACCACCCTCGACAAGTGCCCGCCGGAGCTGTCCGGCGACATCATGGACCGCGGCATCGTCCTCACCGGCGGCGGCGCCCTGCTCCGCGGGCTCGACGAGCGGCTGCGCCAGGAGACGGGCATGCCGATCCACATCGCCGAGAACCCCCTCGACTCCGTCGCGCTCGGCTCGGGCAAGTGCGTGGAGGAGTTCGAGGCGCTCCAGCAGGTGCTGGACTCCCAGCCCCGCCGCTAGACCCCGGGTGACGCGCCGCGCCGGTTCCCGGCCGGCGTGTCACCCACCGCCGGTCCCCGGGGGCCGCGCACACCGCGGACCCCACTCCGTTCCACCGTCCGGAACCCGCTTCCGGACCCCGGCCAGCCCGGGCCCACAGCTCCCGATGATGACCGGACCCGGCCCGCCGCCGACCGGTCCGATGAGGAAGGCACGCCGCCGCACGTGAGGGACACACGAGAGAGCCGGCTGCTCCTGGTGCTGCTGATCGCCATCGCGTTCGCACTGATCACGGTGGACATCCGCGGCGGCGAGGAGTCACCGCTGGGCGGCGCCCGGCAGGCCGCCGCATCGGCCTTCGGGCCGGTGGAGAACGGGGTCGCGTCCGCCGTCGACCCGATCGGCAACGCCATCGGCGCCGTCCGCGACTCGGGCGAGCGGCACAGCCGTATCGCGGCCCTGGAACGGGAGAACGCCGCGCTGAAGCTCAGACTCGGCAGCGACGCGCGCACCCGCAGCCGGGCGGCCGAACTGGACAAGATCCTCAGGACCGCCGGCGCGGGCCAGTACAGCGTCAAGGGCGCCCAGGTCATCGCCATAGGGGCGGCCCAGGGCTTCTCCTGGACGGTCACCATCGACGTCGGCAGCGACGACGGCATCGCCCGCGACATGACCGTGCTCAACGGCGACGGCCTCGTCGGGCGCGTCACCACCGTCGGCCCCTCGACCGCCACCGTGCTGCTCGCCAACGACCCCGACTTCACCGTCGGCACCCGGCTGGAGGGCAGCGGCGAACTCGGCTTCGCCACCGGCCAGGGCGGCCGCGACCTCCGCGTCCAGCTGCTCAACGGAAAGACCGTGGTCAAGAAGGGCGACCGGATGGTCACCTTCGGCTCACAGGGCGGCAAGCCCTTCGTCGCCGGCGTCCCCGTGGGCGAGGTCACCCGCGTCGACCCCTCCCGGGGCGAGCTGACCCGTACGGTGCAGGTCCGGCCCTTCGCCGGCTTCACCCGGCTCGACCTCGTCGGCGTCGTCGTCAAACCGCCGCGCAAGGACCCGCGCGACGCCGTGCTGCCGCCCAAGCCGAAGGGGCCCAAGCCCACCCCCACGGTGACGGTCACCGCCACGCCCACCATCCCCGCTCCCGACGGGAACTGACCGATGCGCCTCAACCGGATCCTGCTCTCCGCGGCCCTCGTCGTCGTCGCCCTCGTCCTCCAGGTGAGCGTTCTCGCCCGGCTGCAGCTGCCCGGCGCCGTCCCCGACCTGACCCTCCTGGTGGTGCTCGGGCTGGCCCTGGTCTACGGCCATGTGAGCGGCGCCCTCATCGGCTTCACCGCCGGGCTCCTCGCCGACCTCGCGCCCCCGGCCGACCACGCCGTCGGCCGCTACGCCCTGGTCCTCTGCGTGATCGGCTACCTCGCCGGCCTGGCCAAGCCCGAGAGCGGACGGCTCCGCTCGGCCACCGCCCCGCTGCTCGCCGTCGTCCTCGCGGCCGTCGGCACCACCCTGCTCTACGCGGGCGTCGGCGCCCTCGTCGGCGACACCTCCGCCCGCCAGGTCGGCCTCGCCGGCCTCCTCGCCACCGCGGCCCTCTACGACCTGCTGCTGGCGCCCTTCGTCGTCCCCGGGGTGATGGCGCTGGCCCGCCGCACCGAGAGCGATCCGCTGGCGGAGTCCGCCGGCGGCACGGGCAGCGGCAAGGGCGCGTACGGCAACTGGCTGAGCGCCGGCACCGGGCAGCGGCTGGGCACCGGACGCGGCGGCCGGTTCGGGGGCCGTATCGGCGGCCAGCGGGGCGGACTGCTGGGCGGCACCCAGCGCGGCGGGCTGCTCGGCGGCGGCCGGCCGGCCAAGGTGCGGGCGGCCCGCGTCAAGGGGGTCAAGCGACTGTGAGGACGCGCCCGGGCACACCCGTACGACCCGACGACCGAGCCGGCCGAGCCGCGCGGACGGCACCGCCGGAAGCAGCACCCCAGGGGGCAGCGCAGTGAGCAACATTCCGGAGACCGGGCGGACCTCCCGTGTCACCATCCGGCTCATCGCCATCCAGATACTGGTCTTCTCCCTCCTCGCCACCCTCGCCGGGCGGCTCTGGTTCATCCAGATCCGCAACGGCGACGAGTACACGGCCGAGGCCGCGGGCAACCACGTCCAGCAGGTCGTCAAGCCGGCCGTCCGCGGTTCCATCCTCGACGCCCGCGGCGTGCCGCTCGCCGACAACGAGACCCGTCTCGTCGTCTCCGCCAGCCGCACCGAGCTGCTGAAGATGAGGGACGACGGAGAGGCCGTGCTGACCCGCCTCGCCGGGGTGCTCGGCATGGAGCCCCGGGAGGTCCTGGAGAAGGTCCGCCTCTGCGACGCCGAGACCAAGCAGCCCTGCTGGAACGGCTCCCCCTACCAGCCCATCCCGATCACCGACGAGGCCACGGCCCAGCAGGCGCTGACGATCCGCGAGCGCGCCGAGGACTTCCCCGGCATCACCGCCGAACCCACCGCCGTACGCCGCTACGCCGCGCCCGCCGGCGCCGACACCGCGCAGGTCCTCGGCTATCTGTCGCCGGTCACCGACGAGGAGATCAAGAAGGCCGAGGACACCGACTCGCCCTTCCTCCGCTCCGACCAGGTCGGCCGCTCCGGCCTGGAACGGTCCTACGACGAGTGGCTGCGCGGCAAGGCCGGCGTGACCCGCTACGAGGTGGACAAGCTCGGCCGGGTGATGGGCATGACCGAGAGCGACCCGGCCGTGGCCGGGCACAACGTGATCACGAGCATCGACGCCCGGGTGCAGGCGCTCGCCGAGAAGGAACTGCACCAGGCCATGAAGGAAGCCCGCAAGCAGCACGACCGCAACACCAACCGCAACTACGAGGCGGACGCGGGCGCCGTCGTCGTGATGGAGGCCAAGACCGGCCGGGTGGTCGCCATGGCCTCCAACCCGGACTACGACCCCAACGCCTGGGTCGGCGGCATCTCCGGCAGCGACTACGCCAAGATGACCAACAAGAAGTCCAACTACCCGCTGCTCAACCGGGCGATCCAGGGACAGGCCGCCCCCGGCTCGATCTTCAAGGTCATCCCGACCGCCGCCGCGGTCAAGGCCGGCTACGACTTCAACGGCAACTACGCCTGCACCAGCTCGTACAGCATCGGCAACCAGGTCTTCAAGAACTTCGAGTCGCAGGACCACGGCATGATCGACCTCGGCCGGGCGCTGGAGGTCTCCTGCGACACCGTCTTCTACCGTCTCTCCCACCAGGAGTGGCGCAAGGACGGCGGTCTCAAGCCGAAGAAGAACGCCAAGGACTGGTTCTACGAGACCGCTCACGAGTTCGGGCTCGGCAAGAAGACCGGCATCGACCTCCCCAACGAGGTCAGCGGCCGCGTCCCCGACCGGCAGTGGAAGAAGGACTTCTGGAAGGCCAACAAGGACAACTGGTGCGAGCGCGCCAAGCAGTGGCCCAAGAAGAAGGACTACGTCACCGTGCTCTCCCGGGAGAACTGCCTGGCCGGCATGAAGCTGCACGCCTATGACTCGGTGAACTACTCCATCGGCCAGGGCGACACCCTCGTCACCCCCGTCCAGATGGCGTCCATCTACGCGGCCCTCAGTAACGGCGGCACCATCCACACCCCCACCGTCGGCAAGGCGGTCGTGAGCCCCGACGGCAAGGAGATCGAGGAGATCGAGCCCGAGGCGAGCGGCAAGCTGCCGGTGGACAAGAAGACGATGCGGCAGATCGACAAGGCGCTCGAGGGCGTCGCCACCCGGGGCACCGCCGCCTGGCGGTTCGGCGGCTGGCCGCAGGACAAGATCCCGATGCACGCCAAGACCGGTACCGCGGAGGTCTACGGCAAGCAGACGACCTCCTGGTTCGCCACGTACACCGAGGACTACGCGATCGTCATGACGATCTCCCAGGGCGGCACCGGCTCCGGCGCCTCCGGCCCCGCGGTGCGCAACATCTACAACGCCCTCTACGGCATCGACGAGAAGGGCGGCATCAACAAGAAGAAGGCGCTGCTGCCCAAGCCCCAGAAGAACCTGCCCGAGATCCGCGAGGACGGTTCGATCAAGGCCGCCGCGCTGCCCAAGGCGGGACGGAGGGGCGGCGAGTGACCGCACACGGCTTCGGCTTCTCCGTCAGCCGCTACACCCCCCGGCAGGGCGCCTGGGGCCGGCTCACCGCGCGCGACTCGATACTCCGCCGCCTCGACTGGCCCATGCTGCTGGCCGCGCTGATGCTCTCCGGCCTCGGCTCGCTACTGGTGTGGTCGGCCACCCGCAACCGCACCGAGCTCAACAACGGCGACCCGTACGACTTCCTGGTGCGCCACACCGTGAACGTCGGTATCGGCCTCGCTCTCATGGCGGGCACCGTCTGGCTCGGCCACCGCACCCTGCGCGGCGCGGTGCCGGTCCTCTACGGGCTCTCCGTGCTGCTGGTCGCCCTCGTGCTGACACCGCTGGGCACCACCATCAACGGCGCGCACGCCTGGCTCGACATCGGGGGCTTCTCCCTCCAGCCGTCCGAGTTCACCAAGGTCACCATCATCCTCGGCATGGCCATGCTGCTGGCCGCGCGGGTGGACGCGGGCGACCGGGTCCACCCCGATCACCGGACCGTCGTCCAGGCCCTCGCGCTCGCGACCCTGCCGATGGCCGTCATCATGCTGATGCCGGACCTCGGCTCCGTGATGGTCATGGCGGTGATAGTGCTCGGTGTGCTGCTCGCCTCCGGTGCCTCCAACCGCTGGGTCTTCGGGCTGATGGGCACCGGCGCCGTCGGCGCCGTCCTCGTCTGGCAGCTCGGCGTGCTCGACGAGTACCAGATCAACCGGTTCGCCGCCTTCGCCAACCCCGAGCTCGACCCGGCGGGCGTCGGCTACAACACCAACCAGGCCCGGATCGCCATCGGCTCCGGCGGCCTCCACGGCACCGGGCTCTTCAACGGCACCCAGACCACCGGCCAGTTCGTGCCGGAGCAGCAGACCGACTTCATCTTCACCGTGGCCGGCGAGGAGCTCGGCTTCCTCGGGGCCGGGCTCATCATCCTGCTGATCGGGGTCATCCTCTGGCGTGCCTGCCGCATCGCCCGGGACACCACCGAGCTGTACGGCACGATCGTCGCCGCCGGCATCATCGCCTGGTTCGCGTTCCAGTCCTTCGAGAACATCGGGATGACCCTGGGCATCATGCCGGTGGCCGGCCTGCCGCTGCCCTTCGTCTCCTACGGCGGCACCTCGATGTTCGCGGTCTGGATCGCGGTCGGCCTGCTCCAGTCCATCAAGGCGCAGCGCCCGCTCTCGGCCTGAGGCCCGTCCGCGCCGCCGTCCCCGTTCCCCTCCGCCCGGCCGGCCGGCGTCCGGCCCGTACGACCCGTACGGAACGGGCGGTACGCTGGATGGTCCCCCTATCCGCTCATGAGAGACATCGCGATGCCTGTCGAGTCGGTCTTCCCACGCCTGGAAGCGCTTCTCCCGCACGTTCAGAAGCCCATCCAGTACGTCGGCGGAGAGCTCAACTCCACCGTCAAGGACTGGGATGCCTGTGACGTCCGCTGGGCGCTCATGTACCCGGACGCCTACGAGATCGGACTGCCCAACCAGGGCGTCATGATCCTCTACGAGGTGCTCAACGAGCGCGAGGGCGTCCTCGCCGAACGCACGTACAGCGTCTGGCCCGACCTCGAGAAGCTGATGCGGGAGAACGGGGTCCCGCAGTTCACCGTGGACGCGCACCGCCCGGTGAAGGCGTTCGACGTCTTCGGCCTGAGCTTCTCCACGGAGCTCGGCTACACCAACATGCTGGCCGCCCTGGACCTGGCCGGCATCCCGCTGTCGGCCGCCGACCGGACCGAGGACGACCCGGTCGTCCTGGCCGGCGGCCACGCCGCTTTCAACCCCGAGCCGATCGCGGAGTTCATCGACTGCGCGGTCATCGGCGACGGCGAGCAGGCCGTGCTCACCATCACCGAGACCATCCGGGCCTGGAAGGCGGAGGGCCGGCCCGGCGGCCGTGAGGAACTGCTCCTCCGGCTGGCCAGGACCGGCGGCGTGTACGTCCCCCGCTTCTACGACGTCGAGTACCTGCCGGACGGCCGGATCGCTCGCGTCGTGCCCAACGCCTCCGGGGTGCCGTGGCGGGTGTCCAAGCACACCGTCATGGACCTCGACGAGTGGCCGTACCCCAAGCAGCCGCTGGTCCCGCTGGCCGAGACCGTGCACGAGCGGATGTCCGTGGAGATCTTCCGCGGCTGTACCCGGGGCTGCCGCTTCTGCCAGGCGGGCATGATCACCCGCCCGGTGCGGGAGCGGAGCATCACCGGCATCGGCGACATGGTGGAGAAGGGCCTCAAGAACACCGGCTTCGAGGAGGTCGGCCTGCTCTCCCTCTCCTCGGCCGACCACAGCGAGATCGGGGACATCGCCAAGGGTCTCGCCGACCGCTACGAGGAGGACAAGGTCGGCCTCTCCCTGCCCTCCACCCGGGTCGACGCCTTCAACATCGACCTGGCCAACGAGCTCACCCGCAACGGCCGCCGCTCCGGCCTCACCTTCGCCCCCGAGGGCGGCTCCGAGCGCATCCGCAAGGTCATCAACAAGATGGTCTCGGAGGAGGACCTGATCCGCACGGTCGCCACCGCCTACGGCAACGGCTGGCGGCAGGTGAAGCTGTACTTCATGTGCGGCCTGCCCACCGAGACCGACGAGGACGTCCTCCAGATCGGCGACATGGCGGTGAACGTCATCGCCAAGGGCCGGGAGGTCTCCGGCAGCAACGACATCCGCTGCACCGTCTCCATCGGCGGCTTCGTCCCCAAGCCGCACACCCCCTTCCAGTGGGCACCGCAGCTCTCCGCGGAGGAGACCGACGCCCGGCTGGCCAAGCTCCGCGACAAGATCCGCGGCAACAAGAAGTACGGCCGCTCCATCGGCTTCCGCTACCACGACGGCAAGCCCGGCATCGTCGAGGGCCTGCTCTCCCGCGGCGACCGGCGGATCGGTGCCGTCATCCGCGCCGTCTACGAGGACGGCGGCCGCTTCGACGGCTGGCGTGAGTACTTCTCCTACGACCGCTGGATGGAGTGCGCCGGGAAGACGCTCCCGCCGCAGGGTGTGGACGTCGACTGGTACACCACCCGCGAGCGGTCCTACGAGGAGGTCCTGCCCTGGGACCACCTGGACTCCGGCCTGGACAAGGACTGGCTCTGGGAGGACTGGCAGGACGCGCTCGACGAGACCGAGGTCGAGGACTGCCGCTGGACGCCGTGCTTCGACTGCGGTGTCTGCCCCCAGATGGACACCGCCATCCAGATCGGCCCGACCGGGAAGAAGCTGCTGCCGCTCACGGTCGTCAAGTAGCCGGACCCGCCGCCCGCCCGCCCGCGGCGCGGCTCCGGCCGCCGCGCGCACCAGGCCCTCCGTTCCCGGGACACCGGGAACGGAGGGCCTTCGCGCGGGCCCGTCCTCCCGCCGCACCCGTCGGTGTGCCCCTGCGGGAACCTTCGGTGCCCGTCACACGTACCCTGGGAAGCAGGACGACCGTGACTCACGAAGGACTGAGCGACCCTGGGCAAGCGACAGCCCGAAGGCCCCCCGCCCGCACCGGTGGCGCAGCGCATCCGTCTGCGCTACACCAAGCGGGGCCGCCTCCGGTTCACCAGCCACCGCGACTTCCAGCGCGCTTTCGAACGAGCACTGCGGCGCGCCGGGGTACCGATGGCGTACTCGGCGGGCTTCACCCCGCACCCCAAGGTGTCCTACGCCAATGCCGCACCCACCGGCACGGGCAGTGAGGCCGAGTTCCTGGAGATCGCCCTCACCGAGCACCGCGATCCGGAGAGGCTCGGGGCGCTGCTCGACGCGTCGCTGCCCGCCGGTCTGGACGTCATCGACGCGGTCGAGGCCCGGACCTCCGGTCTGGCCGACCGGCTGCAGGCCTCCGAGTGGGAGCTGCGGCTTCCCGGGGTGGGCCACGAGGAGGCCCGCCGGGCCGTCGCCGCCTTCCTCGCCGCCGAGTCGGTGGAGGTCGAACGGCGTACCAAGAACGGGATGCGCACCTTCGACGCACGCGCCGCCGTCGTACGGCTGGAGGCCGGGGAATCACCGGCTGATGGGCCGGGCGACACGGCCTGTGCGATACTGCGCCTGGTAGTGCGGCATTCGACACCCGCCGTACGACCCGACGACGTCCTGTCCGGCCTCCGAGCTGCGGCCGACCTGGCGCCGCCGGTCCCCGCAGCGGTGACCAGGCTGGCGCAGGGGCCGCTCGATGAGGAGTCCGGCACGGTGACCGACCCGCTCGTGCCCGACCGCGAGGCTGTCACGGCCGCCCCACCCACGGCCGCCGTACCGACCGCCACGACGGAGGCACCGCCGTTCGGCGGAGCAGCGCAGGTGGGTACCGCGTAAGGACGGCCGTCGAAGCGCCGCCGACGCACCAGGGAGCCACCCGGGTCCGGCGACGCGTTGACACAGAAGCTTTCGCCGGTCCGTCCCCACGGACCGGCGAGTGAGACGACAGCTCCCGTGCGGCGCCCAGGCCCCGGACCGCGGAACGCGCACATCACGCGGGCCGCGACCGGACACCGGCCCGGCGCCCGGGAGCGTGACGGGAGAAACGCCCGCATGCCCCAGTCCATGGAGCCCCGTGAGGCGGCGCGCGACAGCGCCGCCGGGGACACCCCGGAGAACAACAGCCCCAGCGACACCCTGCCTCCGCGGCGGCGGCGCCGTGCGGCCTCCCGGCCGGCGGGTCCGCCCTCCGCGCCGGGCGCCGAAGCACCGGCCGCGGAGCCGGCCGAGGCCACGACGGTGGTCGCGGACTCCGCGCCCGCCGCCCCGGCGGCACTCTCCGCCCTCTCGGAGCAGGAGGCCGCCACGGAGGCGGCTCCCGAGCCCGCCGCCCCGCCGCGCCGGCGACGGGCGGCCCGCAAGGCCACGGCCCCGGCCGGAGCGCCGAGGGCGGCCGCGGAGCCGGAAGCCGTGACTTCGGAAGCCGTGACACCGGAAGCCGTGACACCGCAGACCGCCGAGGAGGCGGAGGAGGACGGGGAGACGGCCGAGGAGATCGCCGCCGCCCAGGAGGAGGCCGCCGCGGAAGCGGTCGCCGCGGAGGACGACGAACTCTCCGGCGGCACCCCGGCGGCACAGCCCGCCGAGGCCGCCGCGGCCGCACCCGAGGCCGAGCCCGCCGCCGAGGCGGAGGCCGCTCCCCGCGTCCGGACCCGCCGCCGTGCCGTCCGCAAGGCGACCGCCCCGGCCGGTGCTCCCGCGGTCACCGGTGACGGCGACCTGGCCGAGCCCACGGTCGTGGGCGACCAGACCCCGGCCGTGGCCCCCGCCGACGAGACCGCGTCCGCCGCGCCCGTTGAGGAGGCGCCGCGCCGCACCCGCCGCCGTGCCGTCCGCAAGGCCACGGCCCCCGCCGGTGCTCCGGCCGAGGTGGCCGCCGCGGCCGAGGGGACCGAGGCCGCGCAGGGCGGTGCTCCCGAGGCGGACGCACCGGCGGAGGCCCCGCCGCAGCCGCTGACCGAGGGCTCGGTGACCGTGGCCGACGCCGTGGAGGCGCCGAGAGGCCGCACCCGCCGCCGTTCCGCGCGCCGGAGCGAGACCGGTCTGGCCGCTCCTGAGCTCGCTCCGGTGGCCGACGACGCCGCCGTACCGTCCCGTGGTGAGACCGCGGCGGCCCCCGCGGAGGCGGAGCAGGCGGAGGGCTCCGCCGCCGAGGGGCGGCCCGCCCGTTCGCGCCGCCGGGCCGAGCGCCGGCAGCCCGCCGCGGAAGCCGGGACGGAGACGGGAGCCGGGGCCGAGGGGCGCGCCGCGTTCACGGCGCCCGCCGCGGAGCCCGAGCCCGAGCCCGAGCCCGAGCCGACCGGCCGTACCCGCCGCCGGGCCGTCCGGCCGCCGACGGCCGTGTTCCAGGCGCCGGTCTTCACCGAGCCCATGTTCCAGACCCCGGAGCGCGCCGCGGCCGCGGCCGCCGCCGAGACCGAGGAGCCCGGGGCCGCGGAAGCGGAGGAGCGGGAGCCCGCCGCGGCCACCGGCGGCCCCCGCCGTCGCCGTCGCCGGGCCGGTGCCGCGGAGGACACCGGTCCCGAGGCCGGGACCGGGGCCGTCGCCGAGGAGGAGCAGCAGCCGGAGGCCGCCGCCGAGCCGCAGGCCGGTGAGGAGGAGTCCGGCGAGCGCCCGTCCCGCCGTCGCCGCCGGGGTGGCCGTCGCCGCCGCCGGGGCGAGGGCGAGGGGAACGGCGAGGCCGGGGAGACCGGCGAGGAGGGCCCCGAGGGCGCCGCCGCCGAGCCCGCTGCCGAGGACGCCGGGGAGCCCGCCGCCGAGCGGGACCGGGACCGCGCCGCGGCCGGTACCGAGGAGCAGGACGAGCGCGGGGAGCGCGACGAGCAGGAGGAAGACCACGGCGGCGCGGGCGGCACCAGCAGCAGCCGTCGCCGTCGCCGCCGTCGCCGGCGCAGCGGGGACGCGGGCGACCACCCGGTCGACGCCTCCCAGGACGACCCGGAGCGCACGGTCGTCAAGATCCGTGAGCCGCGCAAGAAGGACGAGCCCGGCACGGGCTTCGACGAGGTGCAGTCCATCAAGGGCTCGACCCGGATGGAGGCCAAGAAGCAGCGCCGCCGCGAGGGCCGCGAGCAGGGCCGCCGCCGGGTGCCGATCATCACCGAGGCCGAGTTCCTGGCCCGGCGCGAGGCCGTCGAGCGGGTGATGGTCGTCCGGCAGAGCGGTGAGCGCACCCAGATCGGTGTGCTGGAGGACGGCGTCCTCGTCGAGCACTTCGTCAACAAGGAGCAGGCCACCAGCTACGTCGGCAACGTCTACCTGGGCAAGGTCCAGAACGTGCTGCCGTCCATGGAGGCCGCCTTCGTCGACATCGGCAAGGGTCGCAACGCCGTGCTGTACGCCGGTGAGGTCAACTTCGACGCGCTCGGCATGTCCGGCGGCCCGCGCCGGATCGAGACCGCGCTCAAGTCCGGCCAGTCCGTGCTGGTGCAGGTCACCAAGGACCCGATCGGCCACAAGGGCGCCCGGCTCACCAGCCAGGTCTCACTGCCCGGCCGCTACCTGGTCTACGTGCCCGAGGGCTCGATGACCGGCATCAGCCGCAAGCTGCCCGACACCGAGCGGTCCCGGCTCAAGCAGATCCTGAAGAAGATCGTCCCCGAGAACGCGGGCGTCATCGTGCGCACCGCCGCCGAGGGCGCGTCCGAGCAGGAGCTGGCGCGGGACGTCGAGCGGCTGCAGCAGCAGTGGGCCGATATCCAGAAGAGGGCCAAGGGCGGCGGCGCCCCCACCCTCCTCTACGGCGAGCCGGACATGACCGTCCGCGTTGTCCGCGACATCTTCAACGAGGACTTCTCCAAGGTCATCGTCAGCGGTGACGGAGCCTGGGAGACCATCCAGGGCTATGTCTCGCACGTCGCCCCGGACCTCACCGACCGGCTGCAGAAGTGGACGTCGGACGTCGACGTCTTCGCCACGTACCGGATCGACGAGCAGCTGATGAAGGCGCTGGACCGCAAGGTCTGGCTGCCCAGCGGCGGCTCGCTGGTGATCGACCGGACCGAGGCGATGGTCGTCGTCGACGTCAACACCGGCAAGTTCACCGGCCAGGGCGGCAACCTGGAGGAGACGGTCACCAGGAACAACCTGGAGGCTGCCGAGGAGATCGTGCGCCAGCTGCGGCTGCGCGACCTCGGCGGCATCATCGTGATCGACTTCATCGACATGGTGCTGGAGTCCAACCGGGACCTGGTGCTGCGCCGGCTGCTGGAGTGCCTGGGCCGCGACCGGACGAAGCACCAGGTGGCCGAGGTGACCTCGCTGGGCCTGGTGCAGATGACCCGCAAGCGGGTCGGGCAGGGGCTGCTGGAGTCGTTCTCCGAGACCTGTGTCCACTGCAACGGGCGCGGCGTCATCGTGCACATGGAGCAGCCGTCGGCGCCCGGCGGCGGTGGCAAGCGGAAGAAGAAGGGCAAGGGCGGCGCGGCCGCGGCGGAGCCGCACATCCACGCGCCCGAGCCCTCGGACATCGGCGCCGGGGGCGAGGCCGCGGTCGCCGCGGTGGCCTCCCCGGAGTCCCCGGCCGAGGTGGCCGCGGAGACCGCCGAGCCGGTGGCGCTGCCGGAGCCCGCGTTCAGCCCGGACGAGGATCTGTACAGCAGCGCGGCCGAGGCGGAGGCCGCGGCCTCCCGGGTCGGCCGCGGCCGGCGCCGGGCGGTCCGCAAGGCGTCCGCGCCGGCGGGTCCGCCGAAGGCGGCCGCCGGGGAGGCGGTCGTGGTGGTCACCCCGGCCGAGTCCGAGGCGCGGCCCGAAGAGGTGGCGGAGACGGTGGCGGAGCCGGCGGCCGAGGCCGCTCCGGAGCCCGCGCCGGCCGCCGAGGCGGCGGCGCCCCCGGCCCGTACCCGCCGCCGGGCGGTCCGCAAGGCCTCGGCTCCCGCGGGCCCGCCGAAGGGCACCGAGGAACCGGAGGAGACGGCCGTGGTGGTCGTGTCCGCCGGTGAGCCGGTCGTGGCCGGGGAGACGGAGCCCGGGGCGCCCGTGCCGGAGACCGCGGAGCCCACTGAGGGCGGGGAGCCCGGGCCCGCCCCGGCGAAGAAGGCGGCGAAGCGCGCCGCGGCCAAGAAGGTGACGGCGAAGAAGGCCGCGGCCAAGAAGACCGCCGCCAAGAAGACGGCTGCCAAGAAGGAGCCGGGCACGGCGAAGAAGGCGGCGGCCAAGAAGGCCACGGCGAAGAAGGCCGCCACCCGGAAGACGGCGCAGAAGGCCGCGGCGGCGGAGCAGTCCTCCGCCCCGGCCGCGGCCTCGGCCGACGAGTCGTAGCGGGGAGGGGTCCCACGGGCCTCTGCGTGCGCCGGGCCGGTGCGCCCCCTCTCCGGAGGGCGGAGCACCGGCCCGGAGCCGTCTGGGGCCGTGCGGGGCAGCCGTCCGTGCCGCCGTCCGGGCGGCCGGGGTGTCCCCGGGAGGCCCCGGGCCGTACGGTCCCGGTACGGTGAGGGCCGGTTTGACCGGCGTGTCAAGGCCCCGTAATCTTGACCGTCGGCGTGTGTACGCCAACCCCTTGAGCACATCCCTCCCGGTCCGCCGGGGGAGGCCGCTCGTCCTTCCGGAAACCGCGGGCACGGATCCTCCGGGATCCGGCTTCCGCGTGAGCGGCTGGCATCAGGGGTCCCGTTCGAGCAGAGAGTGAGATCCGCGTGTACGCCATCGTGCGCAGCGGTGGTCGCCAGCACAAGGTTGCTGTCGGCGACATCGTTGAGGTTGACAAGATTTCCACCGGCAAGGTCGGCGACACGGTCGAGCTCTCGACCCTGCTCGTGGTCGACGGCGACGCCGTCACCAGCGACCCGTGGGTCCTCGCGGGCATCAAGGTCCAGGGCGAGATCGTGGACCACCACAAGGGCGCCAAGATCGACATCCTGCGGTACAAGAACAAGACCGGTTACCGCCGGCGCCAGGGCCACCGCCAGCAGTACACGGCGCTGAAGATCACCGACATCCCCGCGGCTGCGAAGTAAGGGACTGAGAACACATGGCACACAAGAAGGGCGCATCGTCCACCCGGAACGGGCGCGACTCCAATGCCCAGCGGCTCGGCGTGAAGCGCTTCGGCGGTCAGGTCGTCAACGCCGGTGAGATCCTGGTCCGCCAGCGCGGCACCCACTTCCACCCGGGCAACGGCGTCGGCCGCGGCGGCGACGACACGCTGTTCGCCCTCGCCGCCGGTGCGGTGCAGTTCGGCACCAGCCGCGGCCGCAAGGTCGTGAACATCGTCCCGGTCGCCGAGTAATCAGCCCGGACGCGAAGACACAGCACCGAGGGCGGGCCGCCCTTCCCGTTGCGCAGCGCACGCTCGCGGCGGGAAGCCGGTCCGCCCTCGGCGCGTTGAACCGGCCGCACCCCCTCGGCCGGGCGGAAGGTCCCGCCCGGCGCGGGGGCGCGGCAGCAGGACCGGCAGTACCGCAGGACAACCCCGTCACCAGGCCGGAAGGCCGGTACGCACAGCAGGAGGCACCCGTATGACCACCTTCGTGGACCGCGTCGAACTGCATGTCGCCGCGGGTAACGGAGGCCACGGCTGCGCCTCCGTCCACCGTGAGAAGTTCAAGCCGCTCGGCGGCCCCGACGGGGGCAACGGCGGCCGGGGCGGCGACGTGACCCTGGTCGTCGACCAGTCCGTCACCACGCTTCTCGACTACCACCACAGCCCGCACCGCAAGGCCGGCAACGGCAAGCCGGGCGAGGGCGGCAACCGTTCCGGCAAGGACGGCCAGGATCTGGTGCTGCCGGTCCCGGACGGCACCGTCGTCCTCGACAAGCAGGGCCGGGTGCTCGCCGACCTCGTCGGCCAGGGCACCTCCTACGTCGCCGCGCAGGGCGGCCGCGGCGGTCTCGGCAACGCCGCGCTGGCCTCGGCCCGCCGCAAGGCGCCCGGCTTCGCGCTGCTCGGCGAGCCGGGGCACACCGGGGACATCGTCCTGGAGCTCAAGACCGTCGCCGATGTGGCGCTGGTCGGCTACCCGAGCGCCGGCAAGTCCTCGCTGATCTCAGTGCTCTCCGCCGCCAAGCCGAAGATCGCCGACTACCCCTTCACCACCCTGGTGCCCAACCTGGGGGTGGTGACGGCCGGTTCGACCGTCTACACCGTCGCGGACGTCCCCGGGCTGATCCCGGGCGCCAGCCAGGGCCGGGGGCTGGGCCTGGAGTTCCTGCGCCATGTCGAGCGCTGCTCGGTGCTGGTGCACGTCCTGGACACCGCCACCCTGGAGTCCGAGCGGGACCCGCTCTCCGACCTCGACACCATCGAGGAGGAGCTGCGGAGCTACGGCGGCCTGGACGACCGGCCGCGGATCGTCGTCCTCAACAAGATCGACGTGCCGGACGGCAAGGATCTCGCCGAGATGGTCCGGCCCGATCTGGAGTCCCGCGGCTACCGGGTCTTCGAGGTGTCGGCCGTGGCCCACACCGGTCTGAAGGAGCTCTCCTTCGCGCTGGCCGAGATCGTGGCGAAGGCGCGCGCGGCCAAGCCCCGGCAGGAGGCGACCCGGATCGTCATCCGCCCGAAGGCCGTGGACGACGCGGGCTTCACCGTCACCCGCGAGGGGGACGACCTGTACCGGGTGCGGGGCGAGAAGCCCGAACGCTGGGTGCGGCAGACGGACTTCAGCAACGACGAGGCCGTCGGCTATCTCGCGGACCGGCTCAACCGCCTCGGGGTGGAGGACGCGCTGGTCAAGGCGGGCGCCCGGGCGGGCGACGGCGTCGCGATCGGCCCGGAGGACGACGCGGTCGTCTTCGACTGGGAGCCGAGCATGGCCGCGGGCGCCGAGATGCTCGGCCGCCGCGGTGAGGACCACCGCCTGGAGGCGCCGCGCCCGGCCGCCGTACGCCGCCGGGACCGCGACGCGGAGCGGGACGAGGCCGACGCGGAGTACCGGGGGTTCGACCCCTTCTCCTGACCGGACCGCCGGCCGGCGCCCGCCCGGGCATCTCCGGCCCCTGCCGCAACACGGGCCCCGCCCGCCCCGCACACCGGGGGCGTGCGGGGCCCTCGCGCGCCGGGAGGCATCCTGCCACCGTCCGGCACGGCATAGGGTGGCGCCATGACGTGGTTGATCACAGGCGGTGCCGGATACATCGGCTCCCATGTAGTACAGGCACTGGCCGGCAGCGGTGAACGCGCCGTGGTGCTCGACGATCTGAGCACCGGGGAGGCCGCGCGGCTGCCCGCCGGGGTCCCCCTGGAGCGGGGCTCCGTCCTCGACCGCGGGCTGCTGGACCGCGTCCTGCGCGAGCACGGCGTGACGGGCGTCGTCCACATCGCCGCCAGGAAGCAGGTGGGCGAGTCGGTGGAGAAGCCGCTGCTCTACTACCGGGAGAACGTCGAAGGGCTGCGGACCGTCCTCCAGGCGGCCGCCGAGGCCGGGGTGAGCCGTTTCCTCTTCTCCTCCTCGGCCGCCGTCTACGGCATGCCGGAGACCGATCTCGTCACCGAGGCCACCCCCTGCCTGCCGATGAGCCCGTACGGCGAGACCAAGCTCGCCGGCGAGTGGCTGGTGGCCGCGGCCGGGCGGGCGCACGGCATGGCGACGGTCTCCCTGCGCTACTTCAACGTGGCCGGCGCGGCCTCCCCCGAGCTGAGCGACGCGGGCGTCTTCAACCTCGTCCCCATGGTCTTCGAGCGGCTGTCCGAGGGCCGGCCGCCACTCGTCTTCGGCGACGACTACCCCACGCCGGACGGCACCTGCGTCCGGGACTACATCCATGTCGAGGACGTGGCCGACGCGCATGTGGCGGCGGTGCGGCGGCTGGCCGCCGACCCGGAGACCTCCCTGGTGCTCAACATCGGCCGCGGTGAAGGGGTTTCGGTGACCGAGATGATCGAGATCATCGGCTCGGTCACCGGCCTGGACGCACGGCCCGAGGTACGGGAGCGGCGGCCCGGCGACCCGGCGCGGGTGGTCGCCTCGGCGGAGCTGATCGGCAAGGAGCTCGGCTGGTCGGCCCGGTACGGCGTGCGGGAGATGGTGGAGTCGGCCTGGGCCGGCTGGTGTGCCCGGCACCCGGGGACCGGCGCGGGCTGAGCGCACCGGCGGCGGGCGCGGACAGGGGCGGGGCCCGGAGGCTTTCCTCCGGGCCCCGCCCCTGTGCGGTGGTACGGCGCGCGGGCTCGGGGCCCGCGGCCGGTGCTGTACCGGTCAGACGTTGACCGAGTCGCTGCCCTCCGGAGCGTCGGCCGGGTCGGCCGTGCCCGCCGGCTCCCGCGTTCCGGTCGGCTCCAGCTCGATCTCCTCGGACGCCAGCTCGGCCGCCGTCTCCTCCGCCCCCTCGCGCTGCGTGGGCACGTCGGAGGACGCGCGGGCGGCCATCCGGGCGCGCCGTTCGTCGGCCTTCGCGCACAGGGCGACCACGGCCTCGTTGAAGCGGACCAGGGACGGCGGGTCCGACGGGCCGAGCAGATACGTCTTCAGCTCGGCACGGGCCGCCGCGAGGGTGTCCTTCTCCGGGTTCCGCACGGCCTCCAGCAGCTCCGGGAGGCCGTCGGCGTCCGGGCTGAGGATCGCCGCCGCCCGTACGGTCGGGTAGCCGGCGCGGAACTCCTTCTCGCTCAGCCCGCTGGTGTTGGCCACGGCGTAGGGCTTCTCGCTGGTCAGGTAGTCGGAGACCACGCTCGACACATCGCTGATCAGCAGATCGGCCTGGTTGAAGCAGGTGTAGATGGCGGGCCGGGGGCCGGTGATGATCTGGTGCTCCCAGTCCGGGAAGGACGCCCAGTACGCGCGCTCCCAGGCGGCGGTCGCCGCCGTCACGGCCGCGGCGCGGTCGGTGTCGGGCGTCGACTGGATCATCATCCGCTCGGCCTCGTCGGCGTCGGGACGGAAGTGCGTGCTGGTCAGCCGGTCCAGTTCGACGGTGCGGCGGCGCAGCTCGGCGGCGGCCTCCGGGCCGGGCCGCGGGCCACCGCGCCGGGAGTTCGCGTCGGTGATCATCGCCTGGATGCGCTCGTTGGCACGGGCGGCGCGTGGGTCGACGGACCCGGTCATGGGGTGGGGCTTGTAGAGGAGCCGCACGCCGGGGTCGGCCAGCAGCCGGCGGACGATGTTCTCACCGGCGAGGATCACCGAGGTGTTGCCCGGGTCGTTGGTCCAGCCCTCCCAGGTGGGGGCGTAGAGGACGGTGGTGAGGCCGTCGTCGGCCGGGGGCCCGCCGTACGGGCGGATCGGTGACAGCTGCGGGCGCCCGACCTCCACCACGTCCCGGTCGTCGACGCCGATGTCGGCGAGCTGGTAGCGCTCGCGGGCGGCCGGGCCGGCCACCCACACCTCGTCGTACGCCTTGGCGTAGGGGTTGCAGCTGGAGAGCTTGTCGCTCTCGCCGTGGTTGATGAACGCGTGCTTGATCGAGGGGATGCGCAGGACCTGCGAGGTCTTACCGGAGTTGGCCGGGTGCAGCATCATCTTGAGCGTCGAGTGCTCCAGATGCATCAGATGCGCGACCTTGGGAATGCAGACGACCGGCACGTCCGTGGCGTCGATCTTCTGCACCATGAAGCGCTCGCGGAGCACGATGACCGGCTTCCCGTCGAGCTGCGGCAGCGTGGAGAGCCACATGTTGGCCTGGTAGGCCGAGGTGGTGCCGCCGGAGAAGTACATGCCGACCGTCGGCCGGTAGTCGGCGAGCCAGTTGTTCAGCCACTTCAGGACCTGCGCCTCGGTCGCCGAGCGCTTGGCCGGCAGCAGCCAGCCCGCGAGGTACAGGGTGCCGGCGATGGCGACGGCAAGGGCCAGGGAGAGTCCGACCCCGCCCCAGAGGGCGTCCCGGGTGACCACGGTGGCCAGCAGGCCGGCGGTGACCGGCACCGAGAAGGCCAGCAGCCGGTGGCCCGGGCGCCGGGAGAGGATGCGCGGCGGCGCGGGGGAGAGCCGCAGGGCCGAGGTGTCGATGTTCCGGGTGACGATCGGCAGCGTCCGGCTGCGGCGCACCAGCACCGCGGTGGCCTGGCACGCGAAGTGCGTCATGTAGAAGGCCAGCAGCCCGATGGTGAGCGGGGAGTGCTCCGCGATCGGATTGATGTCCTCCATCCGGAGGAGCCCCAGCACGATCAGCATGTCCCGCAGCAGCTGCCGGACGGTGACGTCGAAGCGGACCTTGCTCAGCAGTGACAGCAGCCCCGGCTGCCGCAGCTGGAGATACAGGTCGAGGGCGAGCCCCCCTGCCGAGGCGATGATGAAGATCGGCACATGGGGCAGCAGGGCACCCGCGAGCTGGCCGGTATAGGCCGCGAACATCGCGAAGAGTGCTGAGAGCTGCACAGCACGGCGGGTGGCTGGTCCGGCAGAGGACACGAGCTGAGCTCCTGGCGGGGGGAGTGGACGGAGGGTGACCGCATGGGTCCGGTGCACGCGCCGCGGGCTGAACGCGGGCTGCCACGGAGGACAACCACTGACCGTATGACGTGCGCCGCCCCTATGACAATTTCACGTGACGGGTGTCACCGGGGTGGCCGACGGCCTGATCCCCCATGACCGTTTCATAACGTTCCGGAGCCGACGGGCGGCCGGCCGCGGAGCCGGAGCGATGGCCGCCGGGTGCGGCCGGCGGCGGGGGCGTCCCCACGGGGGCCGTGCGCCGGGCCGTCCGTCCCGCGAGGCGGACGGCCCGGCGGACGCCCGGTGACCTGGCGTAGATTCTCGGGGAGACAGCGGTTCGATCATCCGGCCGACCGGTCCGGCCCGGCCGGCCGCGGTGGGCCGGGCCGGTGAGAGAGAAGGAAGCAGCGCGGTGTCAGGGGCAGCGGGATCGGCAGCGGACCGGGACGACGTCACCTCGGCGCGGAGGATCGTGGTGAAGGTCGGCTCCTCCTCGCTGACGACCTCCGCGGGCGGACTCGACGCCGACCGCGTGGACGCCCTCGTCGACACCCTGGTCACCTCGCGCGGCAACGGCGCGAAGGAGATCGTGCTCGTCTCGTCCGGAGCCATCGCCGCCGGTCTCTCCCCGCTCGGCCTGCGGCGCCGGCCCCGTGACCTGGCCCGCCAGCAGGCGGCGGCCAGTGTCGGCCAGGGCCTGCTGATGGCCCGTTACACCGCCTCCTTCGCCCGGTACGGCATCCGCGTCGGCCAGGTGCTGCTCACCTCCGACGACACCAGCCGCCGGGCCCACTACCGCAACGCCTACCGCACCCTCGACCAGCTCCTGGCCATGGGCGCCCTCCCGGTCGTCAACGAGAACGACACGGTGGCCACGGACGAGATCCGCTTCGGCGACAACGACCGGCTCGCCGCCCTCGTCGCCCATCTGGTCCGCGCCGATCTGCTGCTGCTGCTCTCGGACGTCGACGCCCTCTACGACGGCGACCCCAGCACCCCGGGCACCAGCCGCATCGCCGAGGTCAGGGGGGCGAAGGACCTGGACGGGGTCTCCATCGGCAGCGCAGGCAAGGCCGGGGTCGGTACCGGCGGCATGGTCACCAAGGTCGAGGCGGCCCGGATCGCCGCCGCCGCGGGCATCCCGGTGGTGCTCACCTCCGCCAGCCGGGCGGCCGACGCGCTCGCGGCCCGCCCCGTCGGCACGTACTTCCACCGCACCGGACGGCGCTCGGCCGGCCGGCTGCTGTGGCTCGCCCACGCCTCGACCCCGCTCGGCGCCCTGACCCTGGACGACGGTGCCGTACGGGCCGTGGTCGAACGGCACAGCTCCCTGCTGCCGGCCGGAATCGCCGCCGTGGAGGGCGACTTCAGCGCCGGGGACCCGGTCGAACTCCGCGACACCGCCGGGACCCCAGTCGCCCGCGGGCTGGTCAGCTTCGACGCCAAGGAGATCCCGCGGCTCATCGGCCGCTCCACGCGCGACCTCGCGCGGGAGCTGGGGCCGGCGTACGAGCGGGAGGTCGTCCACCGCGACGACCTCGTCCTGCTCCGCTAGCGGACGTCCACCCGCCGCAGACCCTCCGCACCCTCCGTGGCGGAACGGCCGGACTCCGCTCTTTTCACCCGGACCTTTTCCGAAAACCCCGCACGGCCGCCCGCGGACTGGTCAACTCTTGGTACGGACGCCGGGGCGGCGTCCCGGGTGCCGTGCTCCGCGGAAGGGAGGCGGCCCGGCAGCAGCACACGGCCCGCCCGCGGGGACGCGGAGCGCCGCATCGGAACAGGAGGCCGCCGGTGAGACGAGGGCGCCTGGAGGCGCTGCGCCGGGTCACGGCGGAGCGGAGGGCTCCGGCCGGCACCGGCGGAGGCCGCGACCGCACCTCACGCCCGCCCGTCTCCGTCGTCCCGGCCGCGCCCGGCGCCGGGACCGGACCGAGGGAGGACGGTCCGGGCGAGGGAGAGCGCGAGCCGTCCCGGCTGTGGCACATCACCCTCAGCGTCTCCGGCGCGCGGACCCCGCCGTCGGAGGTCCGCAGAGGACTGGAGCAGCTCGCCCACGACCACCCCTTCCTGCTGACCGGCCGCTACGCCGCCGACCACGCCGAGATCCGGTACTGGGAGGAGGCGCGGGACCTGCACGACGCGGCGGCGGTCGCCCTGCGGCTCTGGGGCGAGCACCGCTCGACGGCCGGGCTGCCGCCGTGGGAGATCGTCGGCCTGGAGGTGGTGGACCGGGAGACCTACCACCAGCGCGTCACCGAGGGCTACGGCCCGCCACCCGTCTCCCCGGTGGGCGTCCATCCGTTCTGACATCCGTTTTGACGCCGTCCGGCAGCGCTCCGGTGGCGCGAACCAGCGGTCCGGGCGAGGAGCGGCGGCCGGGAGGCGCGGTGGCCGGGGAGACCCGGCGATCCGCCACCGGCCCCCTGTGCGGACGGTCCCCGGACCGGGGGACCGGCCGTCTCGCGCTGCGGAACGCGCGGGGGAACGCGGGCCCGGCTCAGTACCCTGGGCCCATGAGCGTCTTCCCTTCGCCCCTCGCCGATCCGATGCCGCAGTCCCCGGTCCTCCGGGCCGCCTACCGCGCCCGTGCCGCGGCCACCGAGATCGCCCCGCTGCCCCGGTCGGTCAAGGACGACGTGCTGCGGGCGATCGCCGACGCCCTGGAAGTGCGCACCAAGGAGATCGTCGAGGCCAACGCGGAGGACGTGGAGCGGGCCCGGGCCGCCGGCACCAGCGAGGCGATCATCGACCGGCTCAGCCTGACCCCCGAGCGGATCCGCGCGATCGCCTCCGACGTCCGGGCCATGACGGCCCTTCCCGACCCGGTCGGCGAGGTCGTCCGCGGCTCGACGCTCCCCAACGGCCTCGACCTGCGCCAGGTGCGGGTCCCCCTCGGCGTGGTCGGCATCATCTACGAGGCCCGGCCGAACGTCACCGTGGACGCCGCCGCGCTCTGCCTGAAGTCGGGCAACGCGGTGCTGCTCCGCGGCTCCTCCTCCGCGTCCGCCTCGAACAAGGCCCTGGTCACCGTGGTGCGGGACGCCGTCGGCGGTGCCGGTCTGCCCGCCGATGCCGTGCAGCTCGTCCCCGGCGACAGCCGTGAGTCGGTACGCGAGCTGATGCGCGCCCGGGGCATGGTCGACGTGCTGATCCCGCGCGGGGGCGCCTCGCTCATCCGGACGGTCGTCGAGGAGTCCACGGTGCCCGTCATCGAGACCGGCACGGGCAACTGCCATGTCTACATCGACGCCGAGACCGATCTCGACATGGCCGTGGAGATCCTCGTCAACTCCAAGGCGCAGCGGCCCAGCGTCTGCAACGCCGCCGAGACCGTCCTCGTCCACCAGGACATCGCCGAGGAGTTCCTGCCCCGGGCCCTGGCGGCGCTGGCGGAGGCCGGGGTCACCGTGCACGCGGACGAGCGGGTGCGGGAGATCGCCGGGCGCGCGGACACCGGGGCGACCGTGGTCGAGGCGACCACCGAGGACTGGGAGACCGAGTACCTCTCCTACGACATCGCCGCCGGGGTCGTGGACTCGCTGGACGCGGCCGTCGCCCACATCCGGCTCTGGTCCTCCGGCCACACCGAGGCGATCGTCACCACCTCGCAGGCCGCCGCCCGCCGGTTCACCCGGTTGGTGGACTCCACCACCGTTGCCGTCAACGCCTCCACCCGCTTCACCGACGGCGGCCAGTTCGGCTTCGGCGCGGAGATCGGCATCTCCACCCAGAAGCTGCACGCCCGCGGCCCGATGGGCCTGCCGGAGCTGACCTCCACCAAGTACATCGTCACCGGTGACGGCCATGTCCGGGGCGGCGGACGACCGTCCTGCTGATCCCCGCGCGGGCCGGCGCACCACCGGTGTGCCGGGCTGATTTTCAGCTCTCCCTGCCCAAACCGGCCGGTCCGGGGCTAACCTGGACGGGTGCCGGACGATGTGGGGGGCAGGCCGTTCCCGGACGGTGACGAGCCCGACAGCCACCACCACGGGGCAGCGGACGAGGAGTTCGCCACCGTGGCGTTCGACGAGGACTTCATCCGCTCGGCACCGGTCCACGAACCCACCGCCGTCGAGCGGATGCTGGCCGCCGCCCAGGCGCGGGCGGAGGCCGAGGCGGCCCGCCGCTCCCGGCCCGGGGTCCCCACCACCGACGAGGAGCTGTACGAGCTCTACGGCGTCGGCCGCACGGAGCGCGATGCGGGAGACCCCTGGTACGAGGCCGAGGGCGGGGAGCACGACCCGCACGACCCCTACGGTCCCTACGGCGGCGCCCTGCGCCCGTACCGGGGACGGATCCGCTGGCACCGGCCGGTGGCCTGGGTGCTCGCCGTGGTGATGGGCGTCGGCATGGTGGCGCTCGCCTTCGCGGCGGTCTACCGCGGGGAGTCCGGCGCCCGGCAGGATCCCGCGCCGCCGCCCGCGACCACCGGGGTGGACGGCGACCGGATCGGCGGACTCGGCGGCCCGCCGGGCGGGCCGCCGCCCGTCTCCGCGGGCGCTCCGGAGCCCACCGCCCCGGCGGCCCGGCGCTGAGGGCGGGCCTCACCCGGGCGGCCCATCAGGCCGTCCGGAATTCGCTCCGGACCTCCGCGTTTACCAGGGGCCCTTCCGACCTACTCTGTTGGTATGGCCGGTCCTGGAGACCCACCTGAGGGGACACCCGAGGGCGTCCCGGGCGGTGGCGACGACGACTACCGATCCGTCGTCTTCGACGAATCGTTCGTCCGCGCTGCCCGCCTTCAGGAGTTCTCCGCGCGGGAACGGCTCACCGACCGCGCTCCGGCGGTCCGCGACCGCAGCCCCTGGGACCGCCGCCGGGGGCACCGGCAGGTGATCCTGCTGGTCGTCCTGATCACCCTGGCCTTCTCCACGGCCGTCTATCTCGGGGTGCGCAGCCCCTATCCGGCGGCCACGGAGCACGATCCCGACCCCCTGCGCAGCGCGGTCCTCCCGCTGGCCCCGCGCGGCAGTGTGCCCGGGGCGGCACCGGACACGCTCTTCGAGAACAGCCCGGCGGCGGGCTTCAAGGTGGGCGCCGACGGCGTTTCGCTGCCCGTGGCCCGGCGCACCGGGAGCTTCACCGACAGTCAGGTGCTCGCCGCGCTGGACGCGGCCAAGGAGTACATCGTCCGGTCCTCCCTCGATCCGGAGGTGCTCACCGGCGGCACGGTACGCCCGGTGCGGTTGCTGGTGGACCCCCTGCAGCAGGAGCAGTTCGACCGCAGCATGGACGATCCGGCCGACGACGGGCGGCACACCGCATCCGGATGGCTGGTCCGCTTCGACCCCGCGGAGGTGGCGCTGGCCGACCCGGGGGTACGGGTACGGGGCAGCCTCGCCGTCACCGAGGCCGGCCCGGACCAGCTGCAGGTCACCGGCGACCACACCTTCGTCTACGCGCTCCGCCCGGCGGACACCGGGCGGGCGGGGGAGAGCGGCGGGGACGAGCGCGCCTCCCTCTTCACCGTGCGCCGCGAGACGCGCTTCCGCTTCGACCGCGGTGATCTGCGCGACCACCGGATCGAAGTGGTGCAGAGCCAGGTGCACGCGGGCCCGATGAGCTGCTCCGCGGACACGGCCCGCTATCTTCGGCCGCTGCTCGCCGGGGAGCGCGCGGACAAGGGCGGCCCGGCCGAGACCGACCCGTTCGCCCCGGGCCGGTCCACCTCCGCGGTCTGCGGCGTCCTCGCGGACGAGGCCCAGCCGGACCTCCCCCGCGGATCCCGCTAGCTGTTTCCGGACGGCGTGGAACCGCCGCCGGCACCGCCCGCACCGCTGCCGCCGCCCGTGGAGCCGCCGTTCGCCGCGCCGGTGAACTTCTCCCGCAGCCTGCCGCCCAGGTCGCCCGCGCCCCCCGCGATGTCCCGCACCAGGCCCATGAGCGGGTCCTTGCTGGTGCGCACCGTGTCGGCGTAGTGGCTCGCGGACTCCTTGATGGAGTCGGTCACCGAGGTGTCCTTGTCCTCGTCCCGGCGCGGGTAGTGGCCGTCCATGAGCCGCTGGTAGTCGCGGCTGCGCGCCCACTTCCTCAGTTCGGCGGCGCGGACCGTGGTGAACGGGTGGCTGCGCGGCAGCACGTTCATGATCTTCAGCACGGAGTCCCGCAGGTCGCCGCCGGCCTCGTACTCCTCGGCCTGGGCGAGGAAGGCGTCCACGTTCATCTCGTGCAGATGGTTGCCGCCGGCTATCTTCATCAGGCCCCGCATCGACGCCTCCAGGTCCTGCCCGACGAGCAGCCCGGCCCGGTCCGCCGACAGCTCCGACTTGCGGAACCACTCGCGCAGCGCCGTCACGATCGCCATGATCGCCACATTGCCCAGCGGGATCCAGGCGACCTTGAGGGCGAGCCCGGTGAGGAAGAGCAGGATGGTCCGGTAGACGGAGTGCCCGGACAGCGCGTGGCCCACCTCGTGGCCGACGACCGCCCGCATCTCCTCCTCGTCCAGCAGTTCGACGAGACCCGTGCTCACCACGATGATCGGCTCGTCGAGGCCGATGCACATGGCGTTGGGCTGCGGGTTCTGCTGCACGTACATCGCCGGGACCTTCTCCAGGTCCAGGATGTCGCAGGCGTCCAGCAGCATGGTGTGCAGATGCGCGAACTGCTGGTCGCTCACCCGCACCGAATCGGAGAGGAAGAGCAGGCGCAGCGACCGCTCGGGCAGCAGCCCGCTGAGCGCCTTGAAGACGGTGTCGAAACCGCTCAGCTTGCGGAGCGCGACCAGCGCGGACCGGTCGGCGGGATGCTCGTAGGCACGCGAGGAGATCCCCGGGAACCGCCTGCGGTTGCGGTCCGGCACGCGCTCATGGCTTGCTTCGGTCATCATGACCCCCCTTGTCGGCCCGGATTGGCCTCGTCCCGCTTGCGGCCCCACCCTAGTTCGCGGCGGTGACAGCGGGACGAGGCCGGTCGGACTCCTAGGACGCATGGAGTCGGCGTGAGGTTGCGCCGGGGCCCCGCTTACGATGAGGGCGCTACCCAAGCGTCCCTGCCCGACGAACACCTGGATAGGTCTGAGAGATGAGTCTTCCCAGCTCCGCCCACTCCCTGATCGTGCTCGCCGCCGAGGGCGGTGAACACGGCGGGAACCACGAGAGCCTCAACCCGTATCTCACCGGTGGGGGCGCGCTGTTCGCGCTGCTCCTGCTGCTCTGGATCACCACGCGGCTCAACCGCGACCGCTGAGGGCCGGGACGCTGCCCCGGACCGGGAAGTAGGCTCTGCACGCATGGGAGAGCAGGACATGCCTGTGACCGGTCCGGCGAAGCGCCGGCTGGGTGTGATGGGCGGGACGTTCGATCCGGTCCACCACGGCCACCTCGTCGCCGCCAGCGAGGTCGCCGCCAAGTACCACCTGGACGAGGTGGTGTTCGTACCGACCGGGCAGCCGTGGCAGAAGAGCCACCGGAACGTCTCCCCGGCCGAGGACCGCTATCTGATGACGGTCATCGCCACGGCGTCCAACCCGCAGTTCTCGGTCAGCCGGATCGACATCGACCGCGGCGGCCGGACCTACACCATCGACACCCTGCGGGACCTGCGCGACCGGAATCCCGAAGCGGACCTGTTCTTCATCACCGGAGCGGACGCCCTCTCCCAGATCCTGGGCTGGCGCGACGCCCCCGAGCTGTTCTCCCTGGCGCACTTCATCGGCGTCACCCGGCCGGGACACGTGCTCTCCGACCCCGGGCTGCCGGACGGCGGCGTCTCGCTGATCGAGGTGCCGGCGCTCGCCATCTCGTCGACGGACTGCCGTGCGAGGGTGGCGGCGGGTGAACCCGTCTGGTATCTGGTGCCGGACGGGGTGGTGCGCTACATCGACAAGCGCGGGCTGTACCGGGACGCCGGTTGAGCGATCCGGTCCGGCAAGGGAAGGGGCACTGGTGAACGACGCACACTCCGGGCGGTACGGGAGGCCCGAGGACGGCCGGGACCCCTATGTCTACGACCCGTACACCCAGCAGTACTACGACCCCTCCCAAGGCGGCGGCGACCCGGCGCAGGCCGGGCAGGCGCGCCGGCCGGACCAGCCGGACCAGCCGTACCCGTACGGCGCTCCCTACGGCGAGCAGGGCTCCTACGACCCGTACGGCTACCAACAGCCGCAGCCCTCCCGGCCCCAGCCCCCGCAGCCGCAGCAGTACGACGCCTACGGCCGCCCCTACCAGCCGTACACGGACCCGCACCAGCAGGGCTACGGCTACGACCCGGCCGCCTACGGCGCGGCGGCACCCGGCACGACCGGGCAGCAGCAACAGCCCGCGCAGCAGACACAGCCGGGGACGTACGAGAACCGGCGCCCGTACGCGGCACAGCAGGCCGGGGAGGAGGACTGGGTCCCCCGGCAGCAGACCCGTACCGCGGAGTCCGCGGACGGGCCGGCACCCCGGCCCGCGCCCGCCGGCGGACGGGGGGACGGCGCGGGCGAGGGGGGCGACCCCGCCGGCTACCGCACCGAGCAGTTCTCGTTCATCGAGGAGCCCGACGAGGACGCCGAGGACGTCATCGACTGGCTGAAGTTCGCGGAGACCCGCACCGAGCGGCGTGACGAGCGCAAGCGGAAGGGACGCAACCGCCTGGTCGCCCTGGTCGTGCTCCTCGTCCTCGCCCTGGCCGGCGGCGCGGGCTACCTCTGGTACGCGGGCAAGCTGCCCGGGCTGTCCGGTTCCGTGGAGGGAACGCAGGCGGCCGGCGGCCCCCAGAAGCGCGACGTGATCATCGTGCATCTGCGGCACACCAAGGACGGCGGCAGCTCCACCGCGCTCCTGGTCGACAACGAGACCACCGGCAAGGGCACCACCCTGCTACTGCCGAACGCCCTCGCGGTCTCGTCCGAGGGCGGCGGTTCCACGACCCTCGGCAGTTCCGTCGAGGAGGACGGCAACGGCCCCACCCGCGACGCCCTGAACACGCTGCTCGGCTCCGAGATCGAGCACAGCTGGCGGCTCGACACCCCGTACCTGGAGAATCTTGTCGAACTGGTGGGCGGGATCACCGTCGACACCGACGCCGACGTCCCGGGCGCGAAGAAGGGCGACGAGCCGCTCGCACGGAAGGGGAAGGACGTGAGCCTCGGCGGCCAGGCGGCCGTCGGCTACGCCACCCTGCTGCGCGAGGGCGAGGCCCAGACCGACCAGCTCCAGCGCTTCGGCCAGGTCATGCGGGCCGTGCTGCGGAAGATGCCCGGCGAGGCGGAGATGGTCACCGAGACCGTCCGCTCCCTCAACCAGATCGCCGACCCCTCACTCACCGAGGCGCAGCTCGGCGCCTCCCTGGCCGAGCTGGGGGAGCAGGCGAAGGGCGGCGAGTACGCCACCGAACTGCTGCCCGTGCGCCCCGACGGCACGCTCGCCCCGGAGACCGCCGAGACCGTGGTCAAGGACGTCCTCGGCGGCAAGGTCACCAACGCCGACCCGGACGCCACCCCGAGGATCAGCGTCCGCAACGCCACCGGGGACGACGGCGCCGCCGAGAAGGCACGGGTCGCCCTGGTCAACGGCGGCTACACCGTCGTGAACGGCGGCAGTGCCGACGCGGCCCAGCAGCTCTCCCAGGTGACGTACTCCGACGCCGCCCAGGCGGCGAAGGCCGAGGAGATCGCCGTCACGCTGGGCCTGCCGGAGAGCGCGGTGAAGAAGGGCAAGGGGGCGTCCAACGCCGATGTGACGGTCGTCCTGGGGCAGGACTACGAGGCCGGGCAGAGCTCCCCGTAGCGCCCGGACCCGGAGCCAGCCGGGCCCGGGCCGGGCCCGGGCCTCCATCCCGGCGGGCGGAGCCGTACGGCACTGTCCGCCGGGCGTGCGATCCTGGATACCGGTCGTGGCGCCCCCCGGGGCACCGCGGCCGGTCCTCCGTTCCTCGACCGAAAGCCTGCCTGTGACCGCCACGGACCGCTCCATCGAGCTGATCAACGCCGCCGCCCAAGCGGCCGCCGACAAGCTCGCGCACGACATCATCGCGTACGACGTCAGCGACGTGCTGTCGATCACCGACGCCTTCCTGCTCGCCTCGGCTCCCAACGACCGCCAGGTCAAGGCCGTCGTCGACGAGATCGAGGAGCGGCTGAACAAGGAGCTGGGCGTCAAGCCCGTGCGCCGCGAGGGCGACCGGGAGGCCCGCTGGGTGCTGCTCGACTACGTCGACATCGTCGTGCACGTCCAGCACAGCGAGGAGCGCGTGTTCTACGCGCTGGAACGGCTCTGGAAGGACTGCCCGGAGCTGGAACTGCCCGCCGACGCCGCCGCGACCCGGGGCCGGTCCGAGGAGTACGCGAAGAGCGCGGCCGACGGGGCCGGGCAGGACGGTGAGCTGAACTGAACGGCAGCAGCAACGGCCGCGGCCGCCGCATCGTGCTCTGGCGGCACGGCCAGACGGCCTGGAACGTGGAGCGCCGCTTCCAGGGGACGACCGACATCGAGCTGACCGGCACCGGCGTCGCCCAGGCCCGCCGCGCCGCCCGGCTGCTGACGGCCCTGGAGCCGCAGGCGATCGTGGCCTCGGACCTCCGGCGCGCCGCCGACACGGCCGCCGAACTGGCCGTCCTGTGCGGCCTGGAGGTCACCCACGACGCGGGCCTGCGGGAGACCTTCGCCGGCAGCTGGCAGGGACTGACCCACGAGGAGATCGTCGGGCGCTACGGCGAGCAGTACGCCCGCTGGAAGCGCGGCGAGGCGGTGCGCCGCGGCGGGGGCGAACTGGAGACCGAGGTGGCCGACCGGGCGGCGCCCGTGGTCATGAGCCACGCCGACAAGCTCTCCGACGGCGGCACGCTCGTCGTCGTCAGCCACGGCGGCACGATCCGGACGACCATCGGCCGGCTGCTCGGCCTGGACGCCCACCACTGGGAGGCGCTCGGCGGCCTCTCCAACTGCTGCTGGTCCGTGCTGAGCGAAGGGGTGCGCGGCTGGCGGCTCACCGAGCACAACGCCGGAACACTGCCCGAGCCGGTGCTCGGCGACGACACCTGACGGACCGGCCGGCGGGGCCCAGTGCGGCGCCGCGGGCCCGGCCGCGGCCGCACGCCGGGCACCCCGGGGGCGGATTTCTCATTCCGGCTGGTCACCGGTTAAGCTTCTGCTCGTTCACAGCGCGGCGGTGGAAACCCGGCCGGTGCGCGGCGAGCACGGGGCTATAGCTCAGTTGGTAGAGCGCCTGCATGGCATGCAGGAGGTCAGGAGTTCAATTCTCCTTAGCTCCACCCCAAGCGATCCCGTCTCCCCTCCGGGGAGGCGGGATCGTCGCGTTGCGGGAGGAACCGGAACGACAGCGGCCGCGGGCGGACGACTCCTGTGACGTGGACGCTGACCGGGCCGGTGCTCCCGTGGCAGAATCGGACGTCGGAAGGGGAGGGAGTCAGATGCCGACGAGCACGATCGAGGCGCCGGCCCGTCCTCTCGGCAGCACCGTTCCCCTTCTCCACTGTCCGTCCTGCGGATCGGCCCTGGTCGCCCAGGTGCTCGGGGACAACGGCGGAGTCTCCTACGTCTGCACGGCCTGTGGCCACAGTTGGAGTGACTGATGGGTGCCCACAGCCGGAAGTGCGACTGGTGCGGCAGCGGTACGCCCGTCGTCCGCGACATGGAACCGCTCGACTCCGACTACCAGTACTGGTGCGAGGAGTGCGCGCGGGCCCTGATCATCGTCGGCGATCCGATCGAGACCTACCGCGAGCTCGACGGCGAGCCGATCTACGGACGTCTGCTCGACGAGTACTGCACGCTGAAACGCTTCTACTCCTTCGCCACGGCCTGACGCCGCCCGGCCCCGGCGCCCACCCCCGTCACCGCGGAGGACCCCGCCCCGGCCGCCGGCTCCGCCCCGGACCTCGCCCCGGCCGCCGTCGCGGCCCGGCGCCGCAGCGCCCGTACCGCGACGACCGCGGTGAGGCCGATGAACGCCGCGCCGCACAGCGGATACCCGGCCGAGAGCAGCATCTGCGCGCCGTTCTGGCGCAGTTCCGCCCGCGCGCCCGGGGTGTGCGGCACCCACCACAGGGCGTACGAGCAGAAGAGCAGCGCGGAGGCTGCGGTGGCCGCGCGCCACACGCGCCGCCCGGAACGGTGCAGCGTCTCCGAACCCAGCAGCACCAGCAGGGGTATGCACCACACCCAGTGGTGCGACCAGGAGACCGGGCTCACCAGCAGGGCGGTCATGGCGCAGGCCACGGCTGCCCAGGCGTCCAGCCCCGCCAGCAGCGCGGCCGTTCCGGCGGCCAGCCCGGCGACGGCCACCACCGCGGCCGCCCCGGCCCACCACAGCCCGGGATCGGGGGTGTGCAGCAGCCGGGCGAGCGCCCCGCGCAGCGACTGGTTGGCGGTCTGCTCGACGAGCCCGGGACGGTCCGTGTTGAACATCACCTCGGTCCAGAAGCGGTGTGAGTCGCGCGGCAGCGCCACCGCGGCCAGCAGGGCGGTCCCGAGGAACCCGGCGCACGCCGTCAGCGCCTGCCGCAGCAGCGGGTTCCAGAAGCCGGTCCGGCCCGTACCGCCCGTCCCGTCCGGCGGGCCCGTTCGCCGTCCGCGCAGCCGCTGCCATCCCCGGACGGTGCCCGCCACGGCCAGCAGGACCGCGAAGAGTGCCGGCGTCAGCTTGAGCCCCGCCGCTATTCCGATGCCGAGACCGGCCCAGCGGTAGCCGGCGTCCCCGGGACGCCGGGAGAGGTCCCACAGCACCAGCACCGCCAGCAGCAGGTTTATCTGGCCGTAGCGCAGCGTCGTCCAGACCGGCTCGGACCACACCGCGGCGGAGGCCAGGGCGAGTGCCACCGCCGGGCGGGGCCACCACAGCGGGCGGCCCACCAGCCGCAGCGTGAGATGGACGAGCACGACCAGCAGCGCCAGGTTCCCCGCGGTCGCCAGCGTCCGCATCTCCTCCACCCCGAGCAGGGTGAGCGGCATGAACAGCAGCGCCGCGAACGGCGGGTACGTGTTCGGCAGCCGTGACTCCGTGGCGCGCATCGCGTACAGGTCCGTCCCGGCGCGCGCGGCCCAGCCCTCGGCCCGGTAGACCATGACGTCGATCATCGTGACGTTCGCCAGGCGCTGGGCGCACCAGAAGAGCGCGAAGGAGAGAAGGCAGCACGCCAGGGTGGTGAGCAGCGGCCGGTGCCGGATCAGTTCTCGCGCAGCCGGGGGGAGGGACGGGGTGAGGGCCTTGTCGGCCGACTCCGTAGCGGTCACGCTGCGGGGCTCCAGTCGGGTTCGGGGGGACGGACCCGGCTGTGCTCCGGGTGCGGGGACCGATGCTAAGGGGTGTCCCGTAATCCCCGGTGGGCGCGCGACGCCGGCTACGGCACTCCCCCAGCCTCCGGCCGGGGGTGCCCCCACGCGCGTTGTCGGAACGTCCGCATACAGCCAGTATGCGGACGCCCCTCCGCCTTGCGATGCTCCCCCACTGCCCGAAGGGCGTGGGAGGTACCCCCAGCATCCGACGCCGCGCGCTGCTCCACCGCGGATTACGGGACACCCCTCAGCCAGACGGCTACCCCGGCAGGGCCCGCGGATGATCCGCCCGCGGGAGAATGATTTGGCGCCGAGCGGTGGAGTCCGTGTAATGTTGGCGCAGCCGCCACGGGGAACCGGGGCCGGAGCGCGGGGCTATAGCTCAGTTGGTAGAGCGCCTGCATGGCATGCAGGAGGTCAGGAGTTCAATTCTCCTTAGCTCCACAGTGAACAGAGCGGGCCGTCCGATCGGACGGCCCGCTCTGGCGTTCCCGGGAGCATCGTTCCCGCAGCGTCGTTCCCGCTGTCTGTGAGGTTGCCGCCGCCGCGTGCACGGACGCCCGACGCGCGATGCCCCGCCCGCGTCACCGGGACGCGGGCGGGGCATCGGTGGCCGTGACGGCCCGGCTCAGCCGCCGCCGCGCGGAAGCGCCTTGCGGCCGCCCGAGGGCGGTATGGCGTTGCGCGGGGCCGGGGCTTCCTCCAGCCGCAGTGCCAGCTCGGGACAGCGGCGGACGGCCCGCTGTGCCTCGCCCTGCAGATGCAGTGGCACGGGAGTGTCGGCCAGCACCGGGTAGCCGTCCGGGCCCTGCCGGACCAGTTCGGGCAGCACCCCCACACAGATCAACTGGCCCTTGCAGAGGGTCCAGTCCACCATCAGCTTCTGCCCGCTGGGGATGCCCTCCTCCTGGTAGCCGGGCGACGGGAGCGGCAGCACGCCGTGGGTGGGCCGGCCGCAGCCGCCCTGGAGCGCGTGCGCCGCGAGGTCGTCGGTGAAGGCGCTCAGCGAGGAGGTGAGGAAGCGAACGGAGCCGTCCGGGTGGGCACAGGCGCCGCGGCCCTTCACCGACTGGGTGACCTGCCGGAGCGCCTCCAGCGCCGTACGGCCGCCGCCCCCCAGCACCTCCGCGAGCCCGGCCGCCGCCGCGGGCAGGCCGAGCTTGCAGGGGCCGCACTGCCCCGCCGTCTCCGCGGCCAGCCAGTTGGCGACCCGCAGGCACTCGCCCAGCGGGCAGGTGTCCGGGCTGAGGGGCAGCAGCGCGCCGGCGCCGAGAGCCCCGCCCGCCGCGTCCATCGAGGCCCGGGAGATGGTGGCGCCGTGCGCCGACATCCCGTCCATCCACTTGCCGTGGTAGCCGCCGGAGAGCACGCCCTGCGGCATCGGCGGGGCCCCGGCCAGCTCCAGGACGTAGCGCAGCGGCACCCCGCTGGGCACCTCCATGACGAGGGGCCGCGGCACGGAACCGGAGACCGTGAGCATGACGGTGCCGGGCTCGGTGCTCAGGCCGATGCTGCCGTAGCGGTCGGCGCCGAGCCGTGCGGCCACGGCGAGTTGGGAGAACGTCTCGCAGTTGGACAGCAGCGTGGGCGCGTTGGCCACACCCGAGTCGGAGGCGCGGACCTTGCGTCCGGGCGGCAGCGACGGCCCCCCGTTCGCCGCCCGGATCACCGCCGAGGACTCGCCGGAGACCATCCGCTCGGGCGTGCGTACGACCCGCGCGCGCAGCGGCTGCCCCCGGCGGTCCGAGAGCCCCCGCTCGGCCAGGGCCTGCCGCATGGACGACTCGGTGGAGTCCCGGGTGACGGCGATGACGAGGGTGCGGGCGCCCAGCGCCTCGGCCGCCAGCAGGGCCCCGTCCAGCGGCAGGTGGGGGGCCCGGTTCATGAGCAGGGTGTCCTTGCGGCAGTTGGGCTCCCCCTCACTGCCGTTGATGACGACGACGGGGCGGACCCCGCGGCGTATCGCGGACTTGGCCACCGCCCGCAGCTTCTTGCCGAAGGGGAAGCCGGCGCCGCCCTTGCCCTTCAGCGAGATGAGCTCGGCCAGTTCGGCCAGGCGCTCCCCGGGCATGGGCTGGAGTGGCCCGTGCACCTTCAGGTGCATGTCGAGATCCAGGCGGTGGGCGAGGTCCAGGCCGGCGGTCAGCTGGGGGACTCCCACGACCCGGAGATCGAGTACGTCGGGCAGCTCGGCGTTTATGGTCGGCCTCCTGCGGTCTCTTGCCAGGGTTCACCGGGCGGGGGCGGATACGAGAATCCGGTCGAGGTGTCGGTCAGCGGGTCCGGCTGGGGCGCGGGCCTGATGGTCTCGGCCGGTGCGGGCGGCGGCGGGGACGGCGTCGGCCAGCGCTCGGATGATGCCAGATGGGTGACGCCGGGGAACGGCTCGGTCAGCGGATCGCGCAGCGGGTCCGGGCCGCGTCCGGCCGAGGGGTCGCCCATCTGCCGGGGGAAGGGCTCCGTCAGCGGGTCGTCCTGGCCCGTCACCGAGCCGGTCAGCGGCTGGCCCGCCTGACCGCCGGGCCCACCCCAGCCGCCGTAACCGTCCGTCCCGCCGTAGCCGTCCGATCCGCCGTAGCCGCCCGTCCCGCCGTAGCCGCCCGTCCCGCCGTAGCCGCCCGTCCCGCCGCCGGAGTCCGCGAAGGTCGGCATCTGCCGGGTGGGCGCCTCGGCGAAGCCCTGGCCGGCCGGCGCCGACAGCGGGCCCCCCGGCCCGCCGGACGTCCGGTCGGACGCCATCGCGCGGTAACCCGCCGAGAGACCGGACCCCAGACCGCTGCCGATCGGCACCGCGCGGGTCGAGTCGAGCGGTGGCCGCATCTCGTCGCGGCCGCCGGCGGAGGCGGGCGCGGACGCCGCCGCGCTGTGCGGCCTCGCCGCCGCGCCCGGCAGCGGGGAGACCGAGGTGTCGCGGCGGGCGCCCTCCTCGGCCGCCGCGCCGCGGCCGCGTCCCGCGCCGACGGCCTCCGGCTGCATCACCGACAGCACCAGCTGCGCGATCCTCCGCCGCTGCGGCGGGGGCAGCAGCCGCGCAGCCACCGCCAGCCCGACGGCCAGCAGGGACAGCCCGTACATGACGGTCACCCAGCCCGCGGCGGGACGACCCGCGTAGAGGCCGTGCATCACGGCGAAGCACCACGACGGGTAGGCCACGGCGTGGATGGCGCGCCAGCGGCCCGCGACCTCCCGGTTGGGCACGAAGGTGCTGCGCAGCGCGCCGGTGGAACCCGCGATCACCATGAGGTAGGCCGCCATCGAGCCCATCCCGATCAGCCCGCCCGTACCGGTGATCCCCAGGCTGAAGGGGACCAGGGCGGCGATCAGGGGAGCGTGGTCCAGCGAGACCTTGACCGCGACGTGCACCACCATGAAACCGAGCGAGGCGACGGCGACGGCGCGGTGGACCCCCTGCGCCAGCAGCCGGTCCCGCGGGTTCAGCAGCAACCGGTGGGCCGCGATCAGGCCCCACACCACCGACGCGGTGAGCGTGAGGAGCGACAGGACGCCGGCACCGAAGTCCAGGAAGGCGCGGAAACGCTCACCCGTGGCCAGGGCCAGGATGAGCGGGATCACGATCAGGAGTGCGACCGACGCGGCGAAGACCTTCGTCTGCGATGCGGCCGGCTTGGGCAGGGAGGACATGTTCCGTGGAACCTTGCGGTGAGGTTTCATGCGAGGCGACTCCTGTGGTGCGAAGAAGGGGTCCCGGCTCCGCATGCTAAGTGGCCTGTCCGGCAACGTCCGGGCGAGTTGGATATTTGCTCGAACGACCAATACGGAGCGGGAGCGCCCAGCGTTCAATCGGCGGCTCGGTGCGTCGGCCGGGACCGCTGCGGTACCCTGACACGCATGCGTGCCGTACGCCTTCTGCTTAGCGAGCCGCGCTGATCAGTCCCGGCCGGTGGACGAACCACCAGGCCGGAATCGGCGCGGCGTCCCCTCCTGTGTGAGGGGTTTTTCCATTTGCGGAACATGCCTCGCAGACGGCAGAGACGATCGATGGAGCTTTGAGACGATGAGCGACACCCATTCCGCCCCCGGGCCGGCCGCGGCGCCCTTCCGGTACGAGGCGGCCCTGGCAGCCGACATCGAGGCACGCTGGCAGGACTTCTGGGACGCCGAGGGCGTCTACGAGGCCCCCAACCCCACCGGGGACCTGGCCGCGGACGGCGGCGCCGACGCGGCGGGCCGGCCGAAGAAGTACGTCATGGACATGTTCCCGTACCCCTCGGGCGCGGGACTGCACGTGGGCCACCCGCTGGGCTACATCGCCACCGACGTCTACGCCCGCTTCAGCAGGATGACCGGCCACAACGTCCTGCACACCCTGGGTTTCGACGCCTTCGGCCTGCCCGCCGAGCAGTACGCCGTGCAGACCGGCACGCACCCGCGGGCCAGCACCGAGGCGAACATCGAGAACATGAAGGCCCAGCTGCGCCGGCTGGGCCTGGGCCACGACAAGCGCCGGTCGTTCGCCACGATCGACCCGGACTACTACAAGTGGACCCAGTGGATCTTCCTGCAGATCTTCAACTCCTGGTACGACGAGGCGGCGGACAAGGCCCGGCCCATCGCCACCCTGGTCGAGCAGTTCGAGAGCGGGGAGCGCGACACCCCCGCCGGATGGCGCCCCTGGAGCGAGCTGGACGCGGCCGGGCGGGCCGGTCTGCTGGGCGAGTACCGTCTGGCCTACGCCTCCGACGCGCCGGTCAACTGGTGCCCCGGGCTGGGCACCGTGCTGGCCAACGAGGAGGTCACCGCCGAGGGCCGCTCCGAGCGCGGCAACTTCCCGGTCTTCAAGGCCAAGCTGCGCCAGTGGAACATGCGCATCACGGCCTACGCCGACCGGCTGCTGAACGACCTGGACGCGCTGGACTGGCCGGAGGCCATCAAGCTGCAGCAGCGCAACTGGATCGGCCGCAGCGAGGGCGCCCGTGTCGACTTCCCGGTGCGCACGGCCGCCGGCGGTGAGCGCGCGATCACCGTCTTCACGACCCGGCAGGACACCCTGTTCGGTGCCACCTACATGGTGCTGGCCCCGGAGCACGAACTGGTCTCCGGCGACGACTCGATCGTCCCGGCCGCCTGGCCCGAGGACACCCACGCCGTCTGGACGGGCGGGCACGCGACCCCGGCCGAGGCCGTCGCCGAGTACCGCAAGCAGGCCGCGTCGAAGTCCGACGTCGAGCGGCAGGCCGAGGCCAAGGAGAAGACCGGTGTCTTCACCGGCGCGTACGCCGTCAACCCGGTCAGCGGCGAGCGCGTGCCCGTCTTCATCGCCGACTACGTCCTGATGGGGTACGGCACCGGCGCCATCATGGCCGTACCGGCGCACGACAGCCGTGACTTCGCCTTCGCGCGCGCTTTCGAGCTGCCGATGCGCTGCGTCGTCGAGCCGTCCGACGGCCGCGGCACCGACCCGGCCGGCTGGGACGACGCCTTCGCCTCGTACGACGCCCGGATCGTCAACTCGGCGGGCGAGGGCGTGTCGCTGGACGGACTGACCGTCACCGAGGCCAAGGCGCGGATCACCGACTGGCTGACCGAGCGCGGCATCGGCGAGGGCACCGTCAACTTCCGCCTGCGGGACTGGCTGTTCAGCCGCCAGCGCTACTGGGGCGAGCCGTTCCCCATCGTCTACGACGAGGACGGCGTCGCCCACGCGCTGCCCGAGTCGATGCTGCCGCTGGAGCTGCCCGAGGTCGACGACTACTCCCCGCGCACCTTCGAGCCGGACGATGCCGACACCTCCCCGGAGACCCCGCTGTCCCGGAACGAGGAGTGGGTGAACGTGCGTCTGGACCTGGGCGACGGGCGCGGCCCCCGGATGTACCGCCGCGAGACCAACACCATGCCCAACTGGGCCGGTTCCTGCTGGTACGAACTGCGCTACCTGGACCCGCACAACAGCGAGAAGCTGGTCGATCCCGAGATCGAGCGCTACTGGATGGGCCCGCGCGAAGGGCGGCCGCACGGCGGTGTCGACCTGTACGTGGGCGGCGCGGAGCACGCCGTGCTGCACCTGCTGTACGCCCGCTTCTGGTCCAAGGTGCTGTATGACCTGGGGCACGTCTCCTCCGCCGAGCCCTTCCACAAGCTGTACAACCAGGGCATGATCCAGGCCTACGTCTACCGCGACAGCCGCGGCATCGCGGTCCCGGCGGCCGAGGTCGAGGAGCGCGACAATGCCTTCTGGTACCGGGGAGAGAAGGTCACGCGGCTGCTGGGCAAGATGGGCAAGTCCCTGAAGAACGCCGTCACGCCCGACGAGATCTGCGCCGAGTACGGCGCGGACACCCTGCGCCTGTACGAGATGGCGATGGGCCCGCTGGACGTCTCCCGGCCCTGGGACACCCGCGCGGTCGTCGGCCAGTACCGGCTGCTGCAGCGCCTGTGGCGCAACGTCGTCGACGAGAACACCGGCGAGGTGACCGTCACCGACGCCGAACCCGGCGAGGCCGCCCTGCGCGCCCTGCACAAGGCGATCGACGGCGTCACCCAGGACATGTCCGCGCTGCGCTTCAACACGGCGATCGCCAAGGTCACCGAGCTGAACAACCATCTGACCAAGGCGGGCCGCCCGGTGCCCCGGACCGTCGCCGAGCGGCTGGTGCTGCTGGTCGCGCCGCTGGCTCCGCACATCGCGGAGGAGCTGTGGCACCGGCTGGGCCACACCACCTCGGTGGTCCACGAGCCCTTCCCGGTCGCCGACCCGGCCTACGTCCAGGACGAGACCGTCACCTGCGTCGTCCAGGTCAAGGGGAAGGTCAAGGCCCGGCTGGAGGTGGCGCCGTCCATCGCCGAGGGCGAACTGGAGGCGCTGGCCCTGGCGCAGGACGCGGTACGGACCGCGCTGGGCGGCGCGGACATCCGCAAGGTGATCGTGCGGGCCCCGAAGCTGGTCAACATCGTCCCGGTGTGACCGGCGGCCCGTAGGGGTTTCTCAGGGTTTTTCCCGGGCGGGCCCGGGGGTCGTACGGAACCCCCGGCCCGCCCCGGGCGTTTACCGTGGAGGGGGCGCGCGGTGCCCCACCGCGCGGGTGAGGGCTCCGGACGCCGCGCACCGGTGCTCGGAAGGCTACGAGGGAGTTTTCATGGAAGCCGCGATTCTGGTGGTGGTCCTCTTCTTCGTGCTCTTCGTCGCGGCCGGGGTCTATGCGACGGCCAAGGCCGTGGGAGCCGCCAAACGCGGTGTCGACCGCACGGTCGCGCAGGCCCGCCGCACCGTCGAGGACACCACGCTCAAGGCCCGGCAGCTGGCCCTGCCCGGGGCGGCCGGCGAGGTGGCCCAACTGCGGCTCTCGCTCCGGACCTCCATGCGCGCCACCCAGGAGACCCTGCGGGCGGCCGCCCCGGAGGACACCTCGCTCGGAGAGGCGCTCGGCCTCTTCGACCGGCTCAGCGCGCACGGCAGGGAGCTGGACGCCGAACTGAAGCGCCTGGAGAACGAGCCCGACAAGAGCCGGGTCGCCGCACACCTTCCCGAACTGCGGGAACGGGCCGAGCGGATCGTGCACTCGGCCGACTCCCTGCGCTGGGCCGCACAGGACCGCGCCCGCCAGTTCGCCGACGACGACCTCGGCGACCTCACCGGACAGATCCAGATGGAGGCGGGCGCCCTGCGGCACTGGACGCCGGCCGAGACCCCGGGCCGGACGCCGGCCGGCGGTGACGCAGGGCCGGGTCCGGTTCCCTCGGACTCCACCGGACGGGGCGCCGCCGGACAGGACTCGGCCGGGCCGGACTCCATCCGGCCGGAGGCCCGCCCCGGGCAGTCCGGAGCGCCGGAGGCCCCACGGACACCGCCCGCCATCACGGCCCGCGACTCCCGGCTGCGCACCGGTTTCCCCTGGGAGAAGACCCGGCGCCCCGAGAGCACCACATGAGCCTCCCGCCCCACATGAGCCTCCCGCCCCGCGTGAGCCGTCCGCCCCGCGTGAGCCGTCCGCCCCGCGTGAGCCGTCCGCGCGGTGGCGCGTCGACCGCAGCCGCTGCCGCTGCCGCAGGGCCGGCGACGGCCGTCGGGCCGACCGGACCGGAGGCCGTACCGGCGGCGTCCGGCCGGAGAGTGCCGGTCCTCCGCACCCCGGCTCGGGGTATGCCGACCCGGTTCCTGCCGACGTCGCGCTCCGGGACCGGTGGCCGGCAGGCCGCCCCCGTGCTGTCCGCGCATGTCATCCCCGGATAACCTCCCCTTCATGTCCCGCCATGTCGCGATCGTCACCGATTCCACGGCCTATCTGCCGCCGCAGGCGATGGAACGGCACGCCATCAGGGCCGTACCACTGACCGTGGTCCTCGGTGACCGGGCCCTGGAGGAGGGCACCGAGGTCTCGGCACGGTCGGTCGCCCAGGCGCTGCGGAGCCGGACCCCGGTGACCACCTCCCGGCCGAGCCCGGAGATGTTCGCCGCCGCCTACCGTGAGGCGGCCGCGGCCGGGGCGACCGGGATCGTCTCCCTCCATCTGTCGGCGGAGATGTCCGGCACCTATGACGCGGCGGTGCTCGCCGCACGTGAGGCGCCGGTGCCGGTGCGGGTCGTGGACACTGGCATGGTCGCGATGGCCCTCGGTTTCTGCGCCCTGACCGCCGCGGAGACCGCGGAGGCGGGCGGCACTCTGGACGAGGCGGTGGCCGCGGCCGAGAAGCGGGCGGAGGGCACCACGGCCTACTTCTATGTGGACACTCTCGACTACCTGCGGCGCGGCGGCCGGATCGGCGCCGCGCAGGCTCTGCTCGGTTCGGCGCTGGCGGTGAAACCGCTGCTGAGACTGGGTGGCGGGCGGATCGAGCCGCTGGAGAAGGTGCGTACGGCTTCGAAGGCCATCGCGCGGCTGGAGGAGATCGTCGTGGAACGGGCCGCTGCCGGCCCGGTGGACATCGCGGTGCACCATCTCGCCGCGGCGGAACGGGCGGAGGCCCTGGCGGACCGGCTGCGGAGGCGGGTGCCCGGGCTGGCCGAACTTCTGGTCAGTGAGGTGGGCGCGGTGATCGGCGCCCACACCGGACCCGGGCTGCTGGGCGTGGTGCTGTCGCCGCGGATCTGACCGCGCGCGGCCCGCGGTCCGGGCGGGACTCCCAATACCGCGGGGGAACGGGGCCGCGGGAACACCGCCCGGTGCCGCAGGCGGAGGCGGCGGCCCGGTGAGGACGGCGAGCGGAGCGACGGACCACCCGGTGCGGCGGATCCGGAAGCAGCTCGCCAGGAGGGCGCGGAGACGGGGCAGCGGCAAGGCGGGAAGACGGAAACGGCTCATGCCTCGCAGTGAAGCGGCAGATGGGTCGAAGTGGTGGCCTGAGAGCGGACATTCATCCGAAACGGGCACGGAGTTTTCCACAACCCGCGAGTTATCCACGGAAATACGGTCTGTTCCGCCGAGGGCGGCCGCCCGGCCTACCGTCACCGCATGGACATCCGATCACACTCCGTGACGACCTCGTCGGGTCCGGCCCGCGGTGCCACGCGCGGCCCCGGAAGGCCCGGGGCGGATCACCGCGCCCGGCGCCGGCACCGGTCTCGTCGCACGACGCCTCAGTACCGCCGGGACGCACCGGACGGAACGAGGGCGCGCGCGACGGCCCTCTTCGGTGGCCTTCCGGCCCGGACACCGGTCGTGCCCGAACCGGAGCCGCCGGCCGGACCCGCGCCCGCACCGGTGAGCGCCCCGGACACGCCGGGGCGGAGCGGGATGAAGGAGCGTCCGCTGCCATGGCCCGCGCGATGGCGCCTCGCCCTCTGCGAACGGCTTCCGTTGTGGGTGAGCCTGCGCTGCGGAGCGGACCCGAGGACGCTCGCCGCGCTCGCCGTCCTGCTCGTGGTCGCGGTCGGATTCGCGGGGTACCACTTCTGGAGCGGACGCCCCGAGACGGTACGGGTGCCCTCGGCCGAGCCGGCCGGCGCGGCGGATCCGGCGGCCCTTCCGGGAACCGGGAAGCCCGACCCGGCTCCTCCCGCCCCCGCCCCCGCCCCCGGGCCCGTCCTGCCGGCCGGTGACCGCGCCGTCGTGGTGGACGTGGCCGGCAAGGTCCGCGAGCCGGGGATCCACCGGCTCCCCGCGGGTTCGCGGGTCGCGGACGCGCTGGAAGCGGCGGGCGGTGTCCGTCCCGGCACGGACACCGCCGGGCTCAACCGGGCCAGGCTTCTGCTGGACGGTGAGCAGATCCTGGTGGGCGGTCCCGCACCGGCGGCCGCCACCGGCGGGGGAGCGGTGGGCGCGCCCGGTCCGGCACCCGGGGGCGCGGTCGCCGGCCCGGTCAGTCTCAGTACCGCCACCCTCGAACAGCTCGACGGCCTTCCCGGTGTCGGACCGGTCCTGGCCCGGCGCATCCTCGAACATCGCGACCGCCAGGGGGGTTTCACCTCCGTCGACCAGCTCCGCGAGGTGAACGGGATCGGCGACCGCCGGTTCGCGGACCTCCAGCCCCTGGTACGGCCGTGACCGGGACGGTCGCTCCTGCCGTCTCCCCCGGGCGGAGCGCGGTCCCTCCGTGCCCGCGCCCGGAGGGTCCGGACCTGCGGCTGCTGCCGTGTGCTCTGGCCGCCTGGGTGGCTGCCGCCGTGGCGGTCGGCGTCCGGCCCCCCGTCGCGGCGGTCGGCGCGGTCTGCTCTGCGGCGGTGGGCCTGGCGCTGTTGCTCGCAGCCCTCGCCCACGGCCCGGGAGCGCGCGGCCGGAGCCGGGTTCCCGGCCGGACGGTGGACGATCCGCCCGGAGCGGGGCCTGAGGCGGGGGCGGGCGTGCCCCGGCGCCGCGGCAGCGCACGGGTCGCGCTCGCGACGGCCCTCTTCTGCGCGGCAGCCGCGGCGGGCTCGGGGGCCTTGCACGCCGCCGATCTGTACCGGGGACCGCTGCCCGGCCTGGCACGGCAGTCGGCCGAGATCACGGCCGAGGTGACGGTCACGGGCGATCCGCGGCTCACCCGGCCGCGGGTGAGCGGTCCGCGCAGCAGTCCGCCCGCCGTGGTGCTGACGGCGGAGGCCCGGCGGGTCACGACGGCGGACGGTGCGGCCACCGCGGTCCGCACCCCGGTGCTCCTCATCGTTCCGCTCCGGGCCGACCCGGAAGGCCGGGGCGGACACCGCACGGGGGCGCGGGAGCGCGCGGCGTGGCTGAGGTTGCTGCCGAGCACGCGGCTGCGGCTGGAGGCGCGGGCCGTGCCGTCGCACGGCGGAGGAGACCGGATGGCCGTGGTGCTGCGGGTCAGCGGTAAGGGACCGCCGGCGGTGGTGCGGGGACCAACCGCCGTGCAACGGGCGGCCGGTGAGCTGCGGGCAGGGCTGCGGGAGGCGTCCGACGGGCTGCCGGCCGACGCCCGGGCGCTGCTCCCCGGACTGGTGGTGGGCGACACCTCCCGGGTGCCGGCCGATCTCGACCGGGCCTTCCACGCCACCGACCTGGTGCATCTGCTCTCCGTGAGCGGAGCCAACCTCACGATCGTGCTGGCCCTGCTGATCGGGCCACCACATCTGGCACTCCGGGCCGAACGGCGCGGCCTGGCGCCCCGGTTCGGGATCCCCCTGCGCGGCACGGCTCTGCTCGGCGGGCTGCTGACCCTGGGCTTCGTCATCGTGTGCCGGCCGGAGCCGAGTGTCCTGCGGGCCGCGGCCTGCGGTGGGATCGCCCTGCTGGCCATCGCCACCGGCCGGCGGAGATCACTGCTGCCCGCCCTGGCCGCCGCGGTGCTGCTGCTCGTCCTGTACGACCCGTGGCTGGCCCGTTCCTACGGCTTCCTGCTCTCGGTTCTGGCGACCGGTGCCCTGCTGACCATCGCTCCGCGCTGGAGCGCGGCCCTCCAGCGGCGGCGGGTACCGGGCCGGCTCGCCGAGGTGCTGGCGGCCGCCGCGGCGGCGCAGGCCGTCTGCGCGCCGGTGGTCGCGGTCCTGGCGGCGCGGGTGAGCCTGGTCGCGGTCCCGTGCAATCTGTTCGCCGAACTCGCCGTGGCCCCGGCCACGGTGCTGGGCTTCGCCGCGCTCGCGACCGCCCCGTTCGCCATGCCGGCCGCCGAGGCACTGGCCTGGCTCGCCGCCTGGCCGGTGGAGTGGATCGCCGCCGTGGCCCGTACCGGTGCGGCGCTGCCGGGCGCGGAGCTGGACTGGCCCGGCGGCTGGACCGGCGGGCTGCTGCTCGCCGCCCTCACGGCGCTGCTGGTGCCGGTGGCGCCGCGGCTGGCCCGCCACCCGTGGCTCTGCGCCGCCGGTGCCCTGGTCCTGCTGGCGGTCGTGCTGCGCCCGGGCCCGCTGCCGCGGTTCGTCACCGGCTGGCCTCCGCCGGGGTGGCGGCTGGCCGTCTGCGACGTGGGCCAGGGAGAGGCCCTGGTGCTCGCGGCGGGCGGGGACCGTGCCCTGGTCGTCGACGCCGGGCCGGAGCCGGAGGCGGTGGACCGTTGTCTGCGGAGCCTCGGCGTCCGGCAGGTCCCGCTTCTGGTCCTGACCCATTTCCACGCGGACCATGTGGCGGGTCTGCCCGGTGTGCTGCGGGGCCGGGCGGTCGGTGCCATCGAGACGACGACGCTCGAAGAGCCGCCGGGCCAGGCCGCGTTCGTGCGCCGGACGGCGGCAGAGGCGGGGGTGCGGGTGCTGCGGACGACGCCGGGGGAGCGCCGGCTGGGCCCGGTCGCCTGGCGGGTCCTCTGGCCGCTGCCGGGCCGGACCGCGGCCACCGGTGCCAACGACGCCAGTGTCACCATGCTGGTCCGCACCGCGGGGCTGACCCTGCTCCTGCTCGGCGATCTGGAACCGCCCGCGCAGCAACGCCTGGCGTCCGCCGTCCCGTTGCCGCCCGTCGACGTCCTCAAGGTCGCCCACCACGGCTCAGCCCACCAGGACCACGGACTGCTGGCCCGGCTGCGGCCCCGGATCGCCGTCATCTCCTGCGGGGCCGGCAACGACTACGGGCATCCGGCTCCGCGCACGGTCGCCGCCCTCCGTGCCGGGGGCGCCGTCGTGCTGCGGACGGACACGGACGGGGCCATCGCGGTGACCGGCCCGCCGGCCCGGCCGGGCGCCGCCGTCACGGCCGGCAGGGCGACTCCGGCGGGGAGCGGCGGCCGGCGCAGGGCACGTGGCCGTGGGAACGCATCGGGGTCCCGGCGGTGCCGCTGTGGGGCGGGCCCGGAACTCCGCGGTGAGACCGCCGTCCCGGGAAGTGCCGCGGGTGTGGACGTACTCGGCCGTCCGCCACGAATGGCGGCGCCGGCGGCCCTGCTCCACCGGTTCGCTGTCGGGCTCCTTCATCGGAGACTGCTCGGGTGGTCCCTTCCGCGGCGCAGACTCCGTCCCCGCCCCGGCCGGGCCCTCGCCTTCCCGGCGTCATTCCGACTCCAGCCAGCCGTCGTACTCGGCGGCGAGCGCGTCCAGGGCCGCCGGGTCCAGATCGGGAGCCGGCTCCTCGATCACCACCAGCCACTGGGCGTCCTCGGCGTCGTCCTCACCGGCGAGCGCCTCCCGTACCAGTTCCGGTTCCCTGCCGAGGCCGAAGCGCTCCACGGCCTCGGCGGCCGCTTCCTCGGCCGCTTCCCGGTCGGGCAGCACCAGCAGGCGGTGTACGGCTTCCGCCCCGGCCGGGGCGGGTTCCTCGGGGCGGGGGTGTGCTCCGTTCATCCGCACATTGTGCGATACCGGCGGCTGTGGCCCGGGCAGCGGGGGCGGGCACGGGCTCCGCCCGGCGGGTGCTGTCGGCGCCCCGTGGGATGCTGGACCGCGATGGCCAGAAAGACGACGACCGACGACCCGCTCGCCCCCGTCACGCTCGCCGTGGGCCAGGAGGAGCTGCTCCTGGAACGCGCCGTGCGGGAGGTGATCGCCGCGGCGCGCGCCGCCGACGCCGACACCGACGTACGCGACCTCACGCCCGACGTCCTGCAGCCCGGCACCCTGGCCGAGCTGACCAGTCCGTCGCTCTTCGCCGAGCGCAAGGTCGTGGTGGTACGGAACGCCCAGGACCTCTCGGCCGACACGGTCAAGGACGTCAAGGCCTATCTGGGCTCGCCCGCCGAGGAGATCACCCTCGTGCTCGTGCACGCCGGTGGCGCCAAGGGCAAAGGGCTGCTGGACGCGGCGCGCAAGGCCGGGGCCAGGGAGGTCTCCTGTCCCAAGATGACGAAGCCCGCCGACCGGCTGTCCTTCGTCCGGGGTGAGTTCCGTGCCGCGGGGCGGTCGGCGACCCCGGAGGCGTGCCAGGCCCTGGTGGACGCCCTGGGCAGCGACCTGCGGGAGCTGGCGAGCGCCTGCTCGCAGCTCGCCTCCGATGTCGACGGCCCGATCGACGACGCCGTCGTGGCGCGCTACTACACGGGCCGCGCGGAGGCGTCCAGCTTCACGGTCGCCGACCGGGCGGTCGAGGGCCGGGCCGCCGAGGCCCTGGAGGCGCTCCGCTGGTCGCTGTCCACCGGTGTCGCCCCGGTGCTGATCACCAGCGCGCTGGCTCAGGGGGTCCGGGCCATCGGCAAGCTGGCGTCCGCCCCGCGCGGGGCCCGGCCCGGTGATCTCGCCCGGGAGCTGGGCATGCCGCCCTGGAAGATCGACCGGGTGCGGCAGCAGATGCGCGGCTGGTCGGCCGATGGGGTGTCCGACGCGCTGCGGGCCGTGGCCGAGGCGGACGGTGCCGTCAAGGGCGGTGGCGCCGACCCCGGTTATGCCCTGGAGAAAGCCGTGGTGGCGGTGGCGCGCGCGGCCCGTCCGGCGACCCGGCGTCCCTGACCCGGCCCGGGCCGCCGCACTCCCCGGGCCACGCCACCGGCGTCTCCGGCCCGCTCCCCGCCGTTCCCGCCGCTCCTGCCGTTCGCAGGCCCCGGCAACGCCGAAGGCCCCGCGCCACCCGGGGAAGGGGTGGCGCGGGGCCTTGCGGTCCGAGCTGGGTGCGCCGCACCCGCGTGGCGAACGCAGGCCGCGTGCGGCGCGGTTCCGCGGCGGGGCCGCGGAGGAATGGTGCCGGTTCGGAGCGGTTGAGAGGGCCCGCTGGGTCCGGACCGGCGGATACCGGGAGCAGTGATCCCGGGTCGGGCGGGTGCTGTACGGCCTTCCGCGGCGTGCCGCCGGCGGGTCGGTTCCGTACCGCGGTGAGACGGAGAGGCGGAGGTCAGCCCTTGAGGGAGGCGACCCGCTGGGCCAGCGCCGACTTCTTGTTGGCGGCGGCGTTCTTGTGGATCACGCCCTTGCTGGCGGCCTTGTCCAGCTTCTTGGAGGCCTCGCGGACGGCGACGGTGGCCTTCTCCAGGTCACCGGCCTCGACGGCCTCGCGGGTCTTGCGGATCGCGGTCTTCAGCGAGGACTTGACGGCCTTGTTGCGCTGGCGCGCCTTCTCGTTGGTCTTGTTCCGCTTGATCTGGGACTTGATGTTCGCCACGTAAAGAGCCTTTGCAGCTTCGTCGGATTCTCGGGTGCGCCGTGCGAAGAGGGCACGAGACGCGATGGACCAGGCTACCAGCAGGCCCGAGGCCTCCCAAACCGGACCGGGCGCCGCGGTCGTGGGACGATGGGGGCACTGCCACAGACCCGACCAAGCTGCGTCTCATCACCGAATGGACCCTGCGTGCCCGCGACCCCTACCCCTGTGCCGGAGCCGAGCCGTACCGATCCGGCGCTGATCCGCAACTTCTGCATCATCGCGCACATCGACCACGGGAAGTCGACGCTCGCCGACCGGATGCTCCAGCTGACCGGTGTGGTCGAGCAGCGTCAGATGCGCGCCCAGTACCTCGACCGCATGGACATCGAGCGCGAGCGCGGCATCACGATCAAGTCCCAGGCGGTGCGGCTGCCCTGGGCGCCCGGAGAGGGCGAGAGCCGGGGTACCACCCATGTGCTCAACATGATCGACACCCCCGGCCACGTCGACTTCACCTACGAGGTCTCCCGTTCCCTGGCCGCCTGCGAGGGCTGCATCCTGCTGGTGGACGCGGCCCAGGGCATCGAGGCCCAGACCCTCGCCAACCTGTATCTGGCGATGGAGAACGACCTCACGATCATCCCGGTGCTGAACAAGATCGACCTGCCGGCCGCCCAGCCCGAGAAGTTCGCCGCCGAACTGGCGCATCTCATCGGGTGCGACCCGTCCGACGTGCTGAAGGTCTCGGCGAAGACCGGCGAGGGCGTCGAGGCGCTGCTCGACAAGGTCGTCGCCGAGGTCCCGGCACCGGTCGGCGACGCCGCCGCCCCCGCCCGCGCCATGATTTTCGACTCCGTGTACGACGCCTACCGCGGCGTGGTGACCTACGTGAAGGTCGTCGACGGCCACCTCGCCAAGCGCGAGCGGATCCGGATGATGTCCACCGGCGCCACCCACGAACTGCTGGAGATCGGTGTCTCCTCACCCGAGATGACGCCCTCCGACGGCCTGGGCGTCGGCGAGGTCGGCTATCTCATCACCGGGGTGAAGGACGTCCGCCAGTCCAAGGTCGGTGACACCGTCACGCTGCTCAACAAGGGCGCCACCGAGCCTCTGGGCGGCTACAAGGACCCCAAGCCGATGGTGTTCTCCGGCCTCTATCCGCTGGACGGCTCGGACTATCCGGAACTCCGCGACGCCCTCGACAAGCTCCAGCTCAACGATGCCGCCCTGGTGTACGAGCCGGAGACGTCCGCGGCGCTCGGCTTCGGCTTCCGCGTCGGCTTCCTCGGCCTGCTCCACCTGGACGTGATCCGCGAGCGGCTGGAGCGCGAGTTCGGCCTCGACCTGATCGCCACCGCGCCCAACGTGATCTACCGCGTGATCATGGAGGACGGCACCGAGCACACCGTCACCAACCCCAGTGAGTTCCCCACCGGCAAGATCGCCGAGGTCCACGAGCCGGTCGTCCGGGCCACGCTCCTCGCGCCCAGCGAGTTCATCGGGGCGATCATGGAGCTCTGCCAGACCCGCCGCGGCACCCTCCTGGGCATGGACTACCTCTCCGAGGACCGTGTCGAGCTCCGCTACACCCTGCCGCTGGCCGAGATCGTCTTCGACTTCTTCGACGCCCTGAAGTCCAAGACCCGCGGTTACGCCTCGCTCGACTACGAGCCCACCGGCGAGCAGACCGCCGACCTGGTCAAGGTGGACATCCTGCTCCACGGCGACAAGGTGGACGCCTTCTCGGCGATCACCCACAAGGAGAAGGCGTACGCGTACGGGGTGCGGCTCGTGGCGAAGCTGCGCGAGCTCATCCCGCGGCAGAACTTCGAGGTGCCGATCCAGGCCGCCATCGGCAGCCGGGTCATCGCCCGCGAGACCGTCCGCGCCATCCGCAAGGACGTCCTCGCCAAGTGCTACGGCGGTGACATCTCCCGGAAGCGGAAGCTGCTGGAGAAGCAGAAGGAGGGCAAGAAGCGGATGAAGATGGTCGGCAGCGTGGAGGTGCCGCAGGAGGCGTTCATCGCGGTGCTGTCCTCGGACTCCGCCGCGGGCGAGAGCAAGGGCAAGAAGTAGCCCTCGGCTCCCGAGCTCTCCGAGGCCACGCCGCAAAAGGCGCCCGTCCCCGCCGGACGGGCGCCTTTGTGCTGGCCACGACCCCGGGGAGGGGTAAGTTCCGCTTTGCGAACGAGTGGCTCTCAGACCCTTACAAACAGGCCGGTCGCCCTCTACTCTGGGCCTGCCTGAAGGTTACTCGCCGGTTAAACAAGTTCCGTTTCAGCACCACAGCGGGGCACGGAGGATTGTCGTGAGCGACACGCAGACGTTGATTGAGAACAGGCCGCCCTCCGTGGCGACTCTTTTCCTCGACCGGGTCGAGTCGACCCCGGACCGGGAGGCGTACCGCTATCCGGTCCCGCCTGCCTCGGGCAAGGGCCCCGACGAGTGGCGCTCCTACACCTGGGGAGAGGCGGCCGAGCGGGTCTTCGCCGCCGCCGCCGGCCTGATCGAGCTGGGCGTGGAGGCCGAGCAGCGGGTCGCCATCGCCTCCAACACCCGGGTCGAGTGGATCCTCGCCGACCTGGGCATCCTCTGCGCGGGCGCCGCGACCACCACGGTCTACCCCAGCACGAACGCCGAGGAGACGGCCTACATCCTCGCCGACTCCGGCAGCCGGGTGCTGATCGCCGAGGACGCCACGCAGCTCGCCAAGGTCCGTGAGCGGCGTGGAGAGCTTCCCGAGCTGGCGCATGTCGTGGTGCTCGACGAGGCGGGCGCCGCACCCGCCGAGGGCGACCCGGAGGGCTGGGTCCTCTCCCTCGCGGAGCTGGAGCGGCGGGGCGCGGCCCGGCTGGAGAAGGAGCCGGACCTCATCCGCAAGCGGGTCGCCGCGATCACCGCCGACCAGCTCGCTACCCTCATCTACACCTCGGGCACCACGGGCAAGCCCAAGGGCGTGCGGCTCCAGCACGACTGCTGGTCGTACATGGCCCGGGCCATCGAGGCCAGCGGGCTGGTCACCGGAGAGGACGTGCAGTACCTCTGGCTGCCGCTCGCCCACGTGTTCGGCAAGGTCCTCACGGCCGGCCAGATCGGCGTCGGGCACGTCACCGCGGTCGACGGCCGCATCGACAAGATCATCGAGAATCTGCCGGTCGTGAAGCCGACCTACATGGCCGCCGTGCCGCGGATCTTCGAGAAGGTCTACAACGGGGTGGCGGCCAAGGCCCGGGCCGGCGGCGGCGCCAAGTACAAGATCTTCCAGTGGGCGGCGGGTGTCGCCCGCGAGTACGCCCGCGTGTCCCAGGACAACTACCGCCGCACCGGCAAGGCGGACGCCCCGGCCGGCCTGACGATCAAGCACGCCATCGCCGACAAGCTCGTCTACGCCAAGCTGCGCGAGGCCTTCGGCGGCAATCTGCGGGCGGCCATCTCCGGCTCCGCGGCCCTCGCCCCCGACATCGGCTTCTTCTTCTCCGGCGCCGGCATCCACATCCTGGAGGGCTACGGCCTCACCGAGTCCAGCGCCGCCAGCTTCGTCAACCCCGGCGAGGCCTACCGCACCGGCACGGTCGGCAAGCCCATGCCGGGCACCGAGGTGCGCATCGCCGACGACGGCGAGATCCTGCTCCGCGGCCCCGGCATCATGCAGGGCTACCACGGGCTGCCGGAGAAGACCGCCGAGGTCCTGGAGGACGACGGCTGGTTCCACACCGGGGACATCGGCGAGCTCTCCGCCGACGGCTATCTGCGGATCACCGACCGCAAGAAGGACCTGATCAAGACCTCGGGCGGCAAGTACATCGCCCCGGCCGAGGTCGAGGGCCAGTTCAAGGCCGTCTGCCCGTTCGTCTCCAACATCCTGGTGCACGGCGCCGACCGGAACTTCTGCACCGCCCTGATCGCCCTCGACGAGCCGACGGTCACGGGCTGGGCCGAGGAGAACGGCATGGCCGGCAAGCCGTACGCCGAGGTCGTCGCCTCCCCGGAGATGCACCAGCTCATCGAGGGCTATGTGCAGCGCCTCAACGAGGGTCTGCAGCGCTGGCAGACGATCAAGAAGTTCCGCATCCTGCCCCGGGACCTGGACGTCGAGCACGGCGAGCTCACCCCGAGCCTCAAGCTCAAGCGTCCGGTCGTGGAGCGCGAGTACAAGCACCTCATCGACGAGATGTACGCGGGGTCGCGCGAGGCGTGACCCGAGAACGGCCCGGGCCCGGCGTGGAGGCGATCCACGCCGGGCCCGGGCCGTGTTCCGTCCTCCCGCCGTCCGCCCCTCCGCCCGTACCGTCGGGGGACCCGCGGGGATGACGGACAATGGCCGGTATGCCCTCCGTACTGCCCGACGGCGAACCCGTGCCCGACGACGGGGCGCTGCCCGCCCACGCCCTCGACGGCGCCGCGGAGCGGCCCCTCGGCTTCTATCTCCATGTGCCCTACTGCGCCACGCGCTGCGGCTACTGCGATTTCAACACCTACACCGCCGCTGAGCTGCGCGGCTCCGGCGGCGCTCTCGCCTCGCGCGAGAACTACGCCGAGACGCTGGCCGAGGAGGTGCGGCTGGCGCGCAAGGTGCTCGGCGACGACCCGCGCCCGGTGGAGACCGTCTTCGTCGGCGGCGGAACGCCGACCCTGCTGCCCGCCGCCGGCCTGTCGCGGATGCTGGGCGCGATCCGGGACGAGTTCGGGCTGGCCGAGGGGGCGGAGATCACCACCGAGGCCAATCCCGAGTCGGTGGACCCCCGGTACCTCGACGGGCTGCTGGACGGGGGGTTCAACCGGATCTCCTTCGGGATGCAGAGTGCGCGGCAGCACGTCCTGCGGGTGCTGGACCGCACGCACACCCCCGGCCGCCCCGAGCGCTGCGTCGCCGAGGCGCGCGCGGCCGGCTTCGAGCACGTCAACCTCGACCTCATCTACGGCACGCCGGGCGAGAGCGACGACGACTGGCGCGCCTCACTGGACGCGGCGATCGGCGCGGGCCCGGACCATGTCTCCGCCTACGCCCTGATCGTCGAGGAGGGCACGCAGCTCGCCCGGCGCATCCGGCGCGGCGAGGTGCCCATGACCGATGACGACGTGCACGCGGACCGCTATCTGATCGCCGAGGAACGGCTGTCGGCGGCCGGTTTCCACTGGTACGAGGTGTCGAACTGGGCGACCACCGAGGCCGCCCGCTGCCGCCACAACGAGCTGTACTGGCGCGGCGCCGACTGGTGGGGCGCGGGCCCCGGCGCGCACAGCCACGTCGGCGGCGTGCGCTGGTGGAACGTGAAGCATCCCGGGGCGTACGCCCAGGCGCTCGCCGAGGGCCGCGCCCCCGGTGCCGGGCGGGAAGTGCTGACGGCCGAGGACCGGCGCGTCGAGCGGATCCTCCTCGAACTGCGGCTCTCCGACGGCTGCCCGCTGGAGCTGCTGGCCCCGGCGGGCCTGCGCGCGGCGGCCCGGGCCGTGGCGGACGGCCTGCTCCAACCCGGGCCGTACGAGCACGGCCGGGCGGCTCTGACGCTGCGCGGGCGGCTGCTCGCCGACGCGGTGGTCCGCGACCTGGTCGACTGACCCCGGGGGCCGGGGGCCGGGGGCCGGAGGCCGGGGGCCGGCGGCTACGGCGCCGTCACATGGTCGATGAGCTCCTCCACCCGCCCGAGCAGTTCCGGCTCCAGGTCCCGGAAGCTGTGCACGGAGGAGAGGATGCGCTGCCAGGCCGCACCGGTGTTCTCCGGCCAGCCCAGCGCCCGGCAGACGCCCGTCTTCCAGTCCTGGCCCCGGGGCACCGAGGGCCAGGCGGGGATGCCGGCGGAGGCCGGTTTCACGGCCTCCCAGATGTCGATGAACGGGTGGCCGACGACCAGGACGTGCTCGCCCGGGGCGCCGTCCGCCATGACCTCCGCCGCGATCCGCGACTCCTTGGTACCGGGCACCAGGTGGTCGACGAGCACCCCGAGCCGCGCGTCCGCCGAGGGCCCGAACTCCCGTACCACCGCCGGGAGGTCGTCGATGCCCTCCAGATACTCGACCACCACGCCCTCGATGCGCAGATCGTCGCCCCAGACCCGCTCGACGAGTTCGGCGTCGTGCCGTCCCTCCACGTAGATCCGCCCGGCGCGCGCGACCCGCGCCCGCGCCTCCGGGACGGCGACCGACCCCGAGGCGGTGCGGGCCGGGCGGCGCGGGGCGGCGGGTGCGGCGGACGCGGGGCGCACCAGCGTGACCGTGCGCCCCTCCAGCAGGAAGCCGCGCGGCTCCATCGGGAACACCCGGTGCTTGCCGAAGCGGTCCTCCAGGGTCACCACGGGCCCCTGTGCCGTCTTCTCGCAGCGGATCACCGCGCCGCAGAACCCGGTGGCGGCCTCCTCCACGACGAGACCGGGCTCGGCCGCCACCTCGGGCGCCGGCCGGGTCTTCTTCCACGGCGGGGTCAGATCGGGCCCGTACTGTCTGCTGCGCATGGGCACAGACGATACGAACGGCGGGCCGGCGCCGGTCACGACACGCCGAACCGCCCCGCCAGCGCGTCGCGTTGGGCCCGTACGAAGCGTGCGTCCACCACCGCTCCGTGACCGGGCACGTACAGCGCGTCCTCGCCGCCGAGCTCCACCAGCCGGTCCAGCGCGGCCGGCCAGCGCCCGGGCACGGCGTCCGGGCCGGCCTGGGGCTCCCCCGACTGCTCCACCAGATCACCGCAGAAGACGACACAGGGGTCGCCCGGCACCAGCACCGCCAGATCATGCGGGGTGTGCCCGGGCCCGACGTTGACGAGCACGGCCTCCCGGCCCCCGCCGAGGGCCAGCGTCATCTCGCCGGAGACCGGGTGTCCCGGGCGGACCAGCAGATCGGCGGCCTCGGCCGCGTCCCCGGCGTCCAGTCCGTGCCGGACGGCGTCGGCGGCCACCGCCTCCCGCCCGGCGCCGAGCAGCCGGTCCAGGCCCACCGCGGCGTACGTCCGGGCGCCGGCGAAGGCCGCCGCGCCCAGCACATGGTCGAAATGCCCGTGGGTGAATGCGAGATGGGTCACGTCGCGCCCGGCCAGGCGCCGGGCCCAGCGGCGGATGCCGGCCCCCTCGGCGAGGCTCGCCCCCGCGTCCACGACCAGGGCCGCGTCCGGTCCGTACACCAGTCCCGTCGTGGCGTCCCAGCCCGGCAGACGGCGGCGTGCGACGCCGCGCGCCAGTTGCTCCCCGTCCGCCTCTTCCCAACCGTGCTCCATACGATGACGCTAGTCGCAGGCGGGTCGCCGTGTCCGCCCGAGGTGCCGTCCACCGGCCGCGTATCCGCCCCGTAACCGGTCCGGCCTTGCCCTTGCCGTACCACACCGCCGTACACTTGGCCGGGGAAACTGGCACTCGCGCGGATCGAGTGCCAGAGACCGGACCAGAGGGACCGACTGGGAGGTGAGCGCGATGCTGAGCGAACGCAGACTCGAAGTGCTGCGCGCCATCGTCCAGGACTACGTCGGCACCGAGGAGCCGGTCGGCTCCAAGGCGCTCACGGAGCGCCACCGCCTCGGCGTGTCGCCCGCCACCGTGCGCAACGACATGGCCGCGCTGGAGGACGAGGGCTTCATCGCCCAGCCGCACACCAGTGCCGGTCGCATCCCCACGGACAAGGGCTACCGGCTGTTCGTCGACAAGCTCGCCGGTGTGAAACCGCTCTCCACGGCGGAGCGCCGGGCCATCCAGAACTTCCTGGACGGCGCCGTCGACCTGGACGACGTGGTGGGGCGCACGGTGCGGCTGCTCGCGCAGCTGACCCGGCAGGTGGCGGTGGTGCAGTATCCGTCGCTCACCCGCTCGACCGTGCGCCATGTCGAACTGCTGTCCATGGCGCCCGCGCGGCTCATGCTCGTCCTGATCACCGACACCGGCCGGGTCGAACAGCGCATGGTGGACTGCCCCGCGCCGTTCGGGGAGTCCTCCCTGGCCGATCTGCGGGCCCGCCTCAACAGCGCGGTTTCCGGCCACCGTTTCGCGGATGTGCCGCGCTTGGTGCAGGATCTTCCGGAGTCCTTCGAGACGGAGGACCGCGGGACGGTCTCCACGGTGCTCGCCACCCTCATGGAGACCCTCGTCGAGGAGACCGAGGAGCGGCTGATGATCGGCGGTACCGCCAATCTCACCCGTTTCCGCCACGACTTCCCGCTGACCATCCGGCCCGTGCTGGAGGCGCTGGAGGAGCAGGTCGTGCTGCTGAAGCTGCTCGGCGCCTCCGAGGAGCCCGGGATGACGGTGCGCATCGGGCACGAGAACGCCCATGAGGGCCTGACATCCACCTCCGTCGTCGCCGTCGGCTACGGTTCGGGCGACGAGGCGGTGGCGAAACTCGGCGTGGTCGGACCGACCCGCATGGATTACCCCGGAACGATGGGAGCGGTACGCGCAGTGGCACGTTACGTCGGACAGATCCTGGCGGAGTCGTAAGTGGCCACCGACTACTACGCCGTACTGGGCGTGAGCCGGGACGCTGGACAGGACGAGATCAAGAAGGCGTTCCGCCGTCTCGCACGCGAGCTGCACCCGGACGTCAATCCGGACCCCAAGACGCAGGAGCGGTTCAAGGAGATCAACGCCGCCTACGAGGTGCTGTCGGACCCGCAGAAGAAGCAGGTCTACGACCTCGGCGGGGACCCGATGTCGGGCGCCGGCGGCGGCGCGGGCCCCGGCTTCGGCGGGGCCGGCTTCGGCAACTTCTCCGACATCATGGACGCGTTCTTCGGCACCGCCTCGCAGCGCGGCCCGAGATCCCGCACCCGGCGCGGCCAGGACGCGATGATCCGGCTCGAAGTCGAGCTGGACGAGGCCGCGTTCGGCACCACCAAGGACATCCAGGTCGACACGGCCGTCGTCTGCAACACCTGCAGCGGCGAGGGTGCCGCCCCCGGCACCTCCGCCCAGACCTGCGACATGTGCCGCGGCCGCGGTGAGGTCTCCCAGGTGACGCGGTCCTTCCTGGGCCAGGTCATGACCTCCCGCCCCTGCCCGCAGTGCCAGGGCTTCGGCACCATCGTGCCGACCCCGTGCCCGGAGTGCGCCGGTGACGGCCGCATCCGCTCGCGGCGCACGCTGACCGTCAAGATCCCGGCGGGTGTGGACAACGGCACCCGGATCCAGCTCGCCGGCGAGGGCGAGGTCGGCCCCGGCGGCGGCCCGCCCGGTGATCTCTACGTCGAGATCCACGAGGTGCCGCACCCGGTCTTCCAGCGGCGCGGCGACGATCTGCACTGCACGGTCACCATCCCGATGACGGCGGCGGCCCTCGGCACCCAGTGCCCGCTGGAGACGCTGGACGGCATGGAGGAGGTCGACATCCGGCCCGGCACCCAGTCCGGCCAGTCGATCCCGCTCCACCAGCGCGGCATCACGCATCTCCGCGGTGGCGGGCGCGGCGACCTGATCGTCCACGTCGAGGTGCAGACGCCGACCAAGCTCGACCCTCAGCAGGAGGACCTGCTCCGGCAGCTCGCCAAGCTCCGCGGCGAGGAGCGCCCGGCCGGCCACTTCCAGCCCGGCCAGCAGGGTCTCTTCTCCCGGCTGAAGGACGCCTTCAACGGCCGCTGAGCCGCTCGGCCCCGACGCCTTCCGACGTGCACGGACCGGCCCCGGTGGATTCCCGCCGGGGCCGCGCCGTGCGCCGTCGGCCCGCCGGAAAGAACAGCGGGAAGGGTCCGCCCGCACAGTGCTCCGTGACACCATGTGCCACATGGCTGCAGCAACGGGGAGCGTCCCCGCGGTGACGGACCTCTTCCGGTATCCCATCGTCCAGGCGCCCATGGCGGGCGGGGCCTCCCGCCCGGAGCTGGCCGCCGCCGTGTGCCGGGCCGGCGGGCTCGGCTTCCTCGCGGCCGGCCTCAAGACACCCGAGGCCATGTACCAGGAGATCCGGGTGGCGCGCGGGCTGACCGACCGCCCCTTCGGAGTCAACCTCTTCCTGCCGCAGCGGCCCGTCGCCGACGCCGCCGCGGTCGCCGTCTACCGCGAGCAGCTCGCCGGGGAGTCCTCCTGGTACGCCGCCCCGCTCGGCGACACGGACACCGGCGGCGGCGAGGACGACGGCGACGACGGCTACGAGGGCAAGCTCGCCGTCCTCACCGAAACCCCGGTGGCCATGGTCTCCTTCACCTTCGGCTGCCCCGACGCCGGCGTGCTCCGGGCCCTCGCCCGCGCGGGCACCGTCACCGTCGTCACCGTCACCTCCGTGGCCGAGGCGCGGACGGCCGAGGCGGCCGGCGCCGCGGCGGTGTGCGTGCAGGGCGTCGAGGCGGGCGGGCACCGGGGGACGCACCGGGACGATCCCTACGCCGACCGGGGCTCACCCGGACTCGGGCTGCTGACGCTGCTCGCCCAGGTCCGCGAGGCCGTGGACCTTCCGCTGATCGCCGCCGGCGGGCTGATGCGGGGTGCGCAGATCGCCGCCGTGCTGACGGCCGGAGCGGTCGCCGCCCAGCTCGGCACGGCCTTCCTCGTCTGCCCGGAGTCGGGCGCCGACCCCCTCCACAAGCGGGCGCTGACCGACCCGCTCTTCCCGCACACCGAACTGACCCGGGCCTTCACGGGGCGCCCGGCGCGCGGGCTCGTCAACCGCTTCCTGCGGGAGCACGGCCCGTACGCCCCGGCCGCGTATCCGCAGGTGCACCGGATGACCGCCGGGCTGCGTCGGGCGGCGGCCCGCGCGGGCGACCCGCAGGGCATGGCGCTCTGGGCCGGCCAGGGGCACCGGATGGCGCGGACGCTCTCCGCGGAGCGGCTGGTACGGACCCTGGCCGCCGAACTGGACGAGGCCCGCGCGGCCCTCCTGGCCGGCCCGGGTGGCACAGCTGCCGCGGCGGCCGGAACGGCGAACGCGGCGGGCCCGCCGGCCGCATCACCGCAGAAAGGGGAGCCCGCATGACGGCCCCGGTGTTCCTGACCGGCCCCGAGCGCCCGCCGGTCCCCGGCCGGTTCGTCCTCGACGGGCCCGAGGGGCGGCACGCCGTCTCCGTGCGGCGGCTGCGCGCGGGCGAGGAGATCGTGCTGACGGACGGCCGGGGGACCGGCGGATACGGCACGGTGGCGGCCGTCGAGGGCAAGGACCGCCTGGAGGCCGACATCACCGAGGTCCGCCACGAGCCGGAACCCAGCCCCCGGATCACCGTCGTCCAGGCGCTTCCCAAGGGCGACCGCGGCGAACTCGCCGTCGAGACCATGACGGAGACCGGCGTGGACGCCGTCGTGCCCTGGCCGGCGTCCCGCTGCGTCACGCAGTGGAAGGGCGAGCGGGGCGTCAAGGCGCTCGGCAAGTGGCGGGCCACCGCCCGGGAGGCCGGCAAGCAGGCCCGCCGCCTCCGGCTCCCCGAGGTGCCCGGCCCGATGAGCACCCGCGAGGTCGCCGGACTGCTCGCGGGCGCCGCCTTCGCGGCCGTGCTCCACGAGGAGGCCGCCGAACCGCTGGCCACCGCCGTGCTGCCCGAGAGCGGCGGCATCGTGCTGGTGGTCGGCCCGGAGGGCGGCGTCTCACCGGACGAACTGGCGGCGTTCACCGCGGCGGGCGCGAAGCCGTACCGGCTGGGCCCGACGGTCCTGCGCACCTCCACGGCCGGTACGGCCGCCGCCGCGCTGCTGCTGGGGCGTACGGGCCGCTGGTCCTGAGGCGCCGGCCCGCGCCGCCGTGCGGGGGCGATGGGGTGGCTACGGCCGCCAGGAGCCGAGCAGTTGGAGCACCTCGTTCAGCGGCCTCCGCAGTGAGGTGCTGTCCGCCACCACGGTGCGTCCCTGGGCTTCGAACTCGTACACGAAGGCGTCGGTGGTGGGCCGGTTGAAGGTCCGCCCGGGCAGCCGCGCGTAGCGCTCGCTCGCCAGAAGGTCGCGCAGCGCGGACACCTGTTCGTCGCGCATCCGCCCCGACTTCGACGTACCGCTGCGCCGGACCGTCTCGACGGTGCCGTCCGCCTCTACGGTCACCCGGCTGGTGTGCCCGGCCACCCCGCCGCTGACGGTGAGCGCCAGCAGTTGCCCGTCGGTGACCGCGGACGGCCGGGAGGAACCCGGTGCCGGCGCCGCGCCGTCCGGGGCGCCGGACTGCGCACAGGCCGTGAGGGACAGGAGCACCGCCGCGGCGGCCCCGGCGGTCGCCGCCCGGCGCGGCGCCCGGCGGCGGGGGACGCGGCGCGTGGCGGTGTCCGTGGTCCGGGCGGGACTCATGACTGCCTCCTCCTGGCGGTGATGGCCGCCAGTATGGTCCGGTACCGCGCGGTTGGGGACCCCCTCCGGCGAGGCCGGACGGCCCCGGCGCCCGCCTCCGGAGCCCCGTGCCCGCCGGACCCGCCGGATGACCCGTCAGAGCGGCGGGAGTTCCGGCGGGGTCTTCGCCGGGTTCTCCGCCAGCGCCGCCAGCGCGATCCGCACCGCCTCGTCGAGCTGCGGGTCGCGGCCGGCCGCGGAGTCCTGCGGGGTGTGCACCACCTCGACGTCCGGATCGACGCCGTGGTTCTCCACGCCCCAGCCGTAACCCTCCATCCAGGTGGCGTACTTGGGCTGGGTGACGCCCGTGCCGTCCACCAGGTCGTAACGGCTGTCGATGCCGATGACGCCGCCCCAGGTGCGGGTGCCGACGACCGGGCCGATGCCCAGTGCCTTGATCGCGGCGTTGACGATGTCGCCGTCGGAGCCGGAGAACTCGTTCGCGACCGCGACCACGGGCCCGCGCGGCGCGTCCTGCGGATAGCTGAACGGCCGCATACCGCGCGGGAGGTCCCAGCCGACGATGCGGCGGGCCAGCTTCTCCACGACAAGCTGCGAGGTGTGCCCGCCGCGGTTCTCCCGGACGTCCACGATCAGCCCGTCCCGTACCACCTCGACCCGCAGGTCGCGGTGGAGCTGCGCCCAGCCGGAGCCCACCATGTCCGGCACGTGGAGATAGCCGAGCCGGCCGCCGGACGTCTCGTGCACATGGGCGCGCCGCCCGGTGACCCAGTCGTGGTAGCGCAGCGGTTCCTCGTCGGCGATGGGGACGACGACGGGGTGCCGGGGGGAGCCGCCGCCGGCCGGGGCGACCGTCAGTTCGACGGGCTTGCCGACCGCGCCGACGAGCAGCGGGCCGGGCCCCAGCTGCGGATCGACGGGGCGGCCGTCCACGGCGAGGATCGCGTCCCCGGCCCGCACCGCGACACCGGGCGCGGCGAGCGGGGAGCGGGCCTGGGGGTCGGAGGACTCGGAGGGCAGCACGCGCGTCACGCGCCACACGCCTTCCTCGTCCCGGGCCAGATCGGCCCCGAGGAGGCCCTGCCGGTGCGTGGAGTCGGTCCAGCCGCCGGGCGGGCTGACGTAGGCGTGGGAGGTGCCCAGCTCGCCCTGGACCTCCCAGAGCAGGTCGATCAGGTCGCTGTGGGTGGCCACCCGGTCCAGCACCGGCCGGTAGCGCTCCAGGACGCCGTCCCAGTCGACGCCGCCCAGGTCGGCCCGCCAGAAGTTGTCCCGCATCAGCCGGCCGGCCTCCGCGTACATCTGCCGCCACTCGGCGGCCGGGTCGACCGTGAGGCGGACCCGGGAGAGGTCGACGGTGATGTTGTCGTCGCTGTCGTCGCCCGGCTTGTTGTCGGCCGGCACCACGCGGAGCTTCGTGCCGGTGGAGAGCAGGACCCGCTTGCCGTCGCCGGTGACCGCGTAGTCGTCGGCGTCGTCGGCCAGGTGTTCGAGCCGCTGCTGGACGAGATCGTAGCGGTCCAGGGCGGTGGACGGCCCGGAGGCGTCCGGGGCCAGGGCGGAGCCGAGCACGCCGCGCAGCGGGTGGCGCAGCCACAGGACGCCGCCCTCGGCGGCCCGCAGGGTGGAGTAGCGGGCGGCCTCGACGGGGAACGGCACGATGCGGTCGGCGAGTCCGTCCAGATCGACCCGGGTGACGGGCACCGAGGAGGACGAGCCGGACGAGGAAGCCGCGCGGCCCTCGCCCTCGTCGCCGTCGTTGCGCTCGGGCGTGGGCGGGCGGCCGTGGCGCTGCGGGCCGAACGGCGAGGGCGTGGAGGCGGCGAGCGTGATCAGATGCGGCCGGCAGGCGCCCACGAACGCCAGGTCGAAGACATGGACGTCATAGATCGGGTCGAAGGCGCGTTCGGAGAGGAAGGCCAGGTGCCGGCCGTCGGTGGTGAAGGCGGGCGAGAAGTCGCGGAAGCGCAGCGGTGTGGCCTCGGACACGGAGAGATCGGCCGTGTTGGCGATCTTGAGCTGGCGGAGCGCCCCCGGCCCGGGGTGCGACCAGGCCAGCCAGCCGGAGTCCGGGGAGAAGACCAGGCCGTCGGCGTCACCGTCCTCGCTCCGGTCCACCTCGCGGATCTCACCGGACTCGCGCTCAACGAGCAGCACCCGCCCGTCGTGCGAGGCGACGGCGATCCGGCCGCCGTCCGGGGCGACGGCCAGGTCCAGCACCCGGCCGAGCCGCCCGGTACCGATACGGCGCGGTCCGCTGCCGGGCTCGGCGCCGGAGGCCGGGGCGATGGCCAGGGCGTCCTCGCCCTCCGCGTCGGTGACCCAGACGACGTGCTCGGCGCCGTCCACGCGGAACGCGCGCGGCAGCCGCGCCCGCTGCCCGGGTTCGGCGGCGAGCGCCCGGGCGGGGCCCTCCCGGTGGGTGACCCAGTGGACCGTGCCGCGCACCTCCACGGCGCTGCCGCGGCCGGTGTGGTCCGGGCCCACCTCGCCGAGGTGGTGCGCGGCGCGCACCGGGTGCGGCTGGAGGTCGGCGCGGGAGCCGCCGAGGCGGACGTCGAGGCGGCGCGGCTCGGCGCCGTCGTCCAGGCCGTCCAGGAGCCAGAGTTCACCGGCCGAGGCGTAGGCGACGCGGGTGCCGTCGCCGGTGGCCTGCCGGGCGTAGAAGCCGTCGAGGGGGGAGTGCCGGCGCAGATCGCCGCCGTCGGGCAGCGAGGAGTACAGCGCGCCGGTGCCCTCGTGGTCGGAGAGGAACGCAATCCGGCCGCCCGCCCACAGCGGCTGCTCGATGTTGCCGTCGAGACCGGCGTGGATCCGTGCGAACTCCCCGTCGCCGGACGCGTCCAGCCAGAGTTTGCCGGCCGTGCCGCCCCGGTAGCGCTTCCAGGACGAGGCGTCGCGCCCCATGGTCGCGGAGAGCAGCAGCACGGCGCCCTCGGGCCCGTACGCCACATCGCCGACCGGCCCGTACGGCAGGGTGCGCGCGGGGCCGCCGTCCAGCGGCACGGCCCGCGCCCAGGTGCGGCGCAGGGAGGCCTGGCCCGCGGCGGTGACCGCCAGCACCTCCCCCTCGGGGGTCCATCCGCGCACGGCGGTCCGGGCGTTGCCCCAGTACGTCAGCCGCCGGGACGGGCCGCCGTCGACGGGGGCCACATGGACCTCCGGCGACCCGTCGCGCGTGGAGGTCCAGGCGATGTGCCGGCCGTCCGGGGATATCCGCGGATGCGAGACCGGCATGTTGTCGGCGCTCACACGCCAGGCACGGCCGCCGTCGAGCGGTGCCGCCCAGACGTCGTCCTCGGCGGTGAAGGCGATCAACTCACCGTGCGGATGCGGGTAGCGGAGGTACGAAGGCTGCGTCACAACTGCAACCCTATTCACCCATTACCGGCCCGAACAGGGGGCACCGGCGGTTCCACGCCAGGACGGGGCCTTCCGGCCCCAACGCACCGGTGCCGCCGGACCGTTACGGCCGGGAACCGCACGCCCGGCGGGGTGTGCCCGCGCTCGTACGGCAGCGGCCCCGCCGGACTGGTGGTCGCCCGGGACTCAGGCCCGGAGGTCCCCCTCCTTGACGGCGGCGACGAACGCGGACCAGCGATCCGCCGTGAAGACCAGCGCGGGCCCGTGGGGGGTCTTGCTGTCACGGACCGGGACGCGCCCGGGGTGGCCGTCGGAGACCTCGATGCAGGCCCCGTCCCCGTTATTGCTGTAACTGGATTTGCGCCAGGCCGTCAGAGTCGATGCATCAGGAATCGTATTCATCTGCATACTCTTTCAGATATCCGCGGATCAGGTGCAGGGATTTGTCTTCCGGCAGGGCAAGTGACCGGGCGACATCGAACCGCTGGCTCAGCTCGATCACTTCTTTCGGTGACCCCACCGTTTCGCCGGACTTGAAGCTCTCAACGAACGCCATGGTCCCGCCATCGCGCATCGTGAGCAAGGTCAAACACCCTCCGAGCATGGGGTAGGCACCTTCGGTGAACGGAAGGACCTGGATCGTAAAGTGCGGTTGCTCGGCGGTGCGAAGCAAATGGTCAAGCTGATCTCTCATTTGCCCCGCATTTCCGATAGGGCGCTTTAGTGACGCTTCATCCATGATCGCCCAGTAATATGGCGGATCCTTGTGGTCGAAGATGCATTTCCGGTGCATGCGCACAGCCACACGTTCGTTCAACCGCTCTTCGGATTCGCCCGGCAAAGATCTGCGAAATAGCTCTCGCGCGTATTCTTCGGTCTGGAGGAGTCCGGGAATCAGGCTGCTGGTGAACACCTGGATGCGCTGCGCCTCCCGTTCCTTGCTGACGATCGCGCGTCCATAGCCGGGGATCGAGTTCTCGCGTGCGATCTCCAGCAGATCACCCAGCACGCCGTCGGTGTCGAAGAAGCTGTCCAGCGAGTTCACCAGCGCCTCGGAGGGGAGCTGTTCCCCCAGCTCCACCCGGCTGAGATAACTGTGCGAATACCCGCCCACCTGTTCGGACAGTTGACGCAGCGAGAGTTCCTTCCGCTCCCGCATCCGGCGCAGTCGGCGTCCCAGCCTGACCCGTGGCGTGAGCTGGTCGGATTCATTGTTCAGCTCCATGGCGACCGAACCTTCTTTCGTTCAACTGGCCGTCCACGCAGCTCTATTGGTGACGGCTCGGATATGTACTCAGTTTGCCGGGGCCGTGATGGTGGTGTGGTCACTCCCGCCATTCCGGTTGCACGAGAACACATTTCCGTTCGCGGCCGGGGCGTGGTCACTGCATCAAGGAGCGTCAGCAATGCCGGGCTCTGCCAGCCGTCCCGACCCCGCGTCCCCGGACCGCTCAGGTCCGCCGTCTGAAAAACGGGCGGCGGAACACGCCGACCGCGACCACCCCGTCGTGCTGCGCTGGAGCCGTCATCCGAGTTGTGTCGGCCTGGCGCGACTGGAGTTGCGCAAGGCGCTGGCCGGCTGGGGGCTGGCCGCGCTGGAGGAGTCGGCCACGCTGGTCCTCTCGGAGCTCCTGACCAACGCCGGGCGGCACGCCCGGGTCTCGCCGGGGCGGCAGATCGAGACCCGCTACGTCCCGGAGTTGCCGAGCGGCCTGCGGATCGAGGTCCACGACGCCTCGCCCGTCCGGCCCGAACCGTGCGTGCCGGACGCGGACGCGTGCGGAGGCCGGGGCCTGCTCCTCGTGGCCGCCCTCGCCGACGCCTGGGGCATCGGCGACCGGGACGGCCCCGGAAAGGTGGTGTGGGCGCACCTGTCACTTCCGCCGCGGGAGGGCGAAGCCTCACCGTGACTGCGCTCATGCGCTCTCTGCGGGCGCCGCCATCACTCGGTGTCGAGATGGTCCACGAAGATGCCCACCAGGATGCGGTGTCCCAGCCGAGGGGCGGGAAGACTGAAGTGCACGCGATTGCGGGCGGGGTGCTGTTTGGCGTGCCATTCGCACTGGTAGACCTCGCCGTCGTGCGTGACGTCGCGCTGCTTCATGATCTTCGCTTTGGAGCGGGTATTGACGCTCTCGGGTGAGAGGGTGACACCATGGCTGCCGAGGACCTGCTGGACGGCCCTCGTGTTGCCCGGGTGCGCGGCCAGGGCGTCCGCGAAGTGGTCGTGCACGACGGCCAGCACATCGACCACCCAGTCGCGTAAGTCCTGGTAGGAGCCGTCGAATTTGCGGAAGGTGAGCGATTCGGCGAAGACGAGCCCCGGGAAGGCCTCGGCGGCTCTGGCGAAGAAATCACGCTCCGGGACGTTCTCCCGGACGAACAGCTCACGCCAGAAGCCGGGGAGAGCGGAGGGCTCGGCGAGGAAGCAGACATCTGTTCCCGCCCCCATGCCGGTCACTGGGAGCCAGCCGCGTCGCCCGGCTGTGGGGAAGACGAGACAGCCGACATCGTGGCCGCGCACTCCGCGCCACAGCGCGTACCCCACCGACCACGCGAGTTCCTGTACGACTCCGTCGATCTCCACTTGGTCAGGCAGACCGGGGAGCTCGGTGTCCCAGGAGGGGCAGCGGTCCATCAGACCTGCCATCCGTAGCCGCGCGTCCCGCCCGGCCCGCGGCTCGGCGCCACCGTATAAAATCTGGTACAGCGCAATTCCGTCCGCGCACTCGGTCTCGCTCCACCATGGCGACACGGCGATCCCGTGTTGTTCACGCAACTCGGCGAGCACGTCGGTGAAATCGTTCAGCAGGTCCGTGAGCCGGTCCCCCGTGAGCCCCCGGAAGTCAAAGGACGATTCGTCCACGACGAAGCGGTACGGCTCACCTGCCTCTGCGCCTGGCACGCGCCAGCCTCCCCAGGTCGTGCTCCATCTGGTCGAAGAAGCCCTCTGGCCAGTCGGTCAGTTCGCCCTTCTCGGTGAACTCGATGGGCGCGGACCCGACCTCTTCCGCCCCGAAGTAATGGACGAGGGCATTTTCGGGGGCGAGGACCCGTTCCTCCGCCACGGCGAGGCGGGCGCCGTTCAGCACATGGTCGCTGTGGGTCTCGACGATCACCTGAGCGCCGGCACCCGCGACCCGGGCCAGGAACCGGCCCAGCTTGGACTGGCCGCCCGGGTGCAGATGCGCTTCGGGATTCTCCACGATCAGCAGGTCACCCGGGCGGGAGAGCAGACCGGCCACGATGACCGGGAGGGCGTAGGAGAAGCCGAACCCCATATTGGTCGGACGGATCGGTTCACTCAGCAGGCCGGGTTCCTGGAAGCGGATGGTGCTCGCCGTGATGCCGGCGGGCCACTGTGCTGTGATCTTGACGGGCCGGATGATGTCGGAGGCCCAGGTCTCCACCTGCGTACGGAGGATGGTGACGCCGTGTGTGGCGGCAGTGCCCGGGTGTAGCAGTTCCGTGGCCACCTGCCTGCTCTCGTGGAGAGCGAGCACCTGCGCGGTGTACTCACCCTGTGTCCCGACACCGATCCGGTCGGGATGTTCGGCGGATACGCCCAGTTGATCCCTGGGGCCGAGCCGCTCGGCGCAGAGGTAGGTGAAGCCGCACCCGTGGCCGTGCAACTCGGGCAGCATGCGCTCGGGAGCTGTCGCGTCCACGAGGTAGAGCGCCTGCTCGTCCGGGACTTCGAAGCGGTGGACGACCGGAGCGAAGGCGGGATCGCTGTTGTCGAGCCGGATCTCGATGACCGAGTCCGGCGCGGAAGGGTGCAATACCTCATGTGCTTCCCCGAGTGCCAGTCCGTACGGCCCGTTCAGCTGCACCACACCACCGCCCCCCGACTCCGCCAATTGGCGTGCCAGCAGGAGCGCTTGAATAGTAGTGCTCTTGCCGGTGCCGTTCAGCCCGGTCAGCACCGTGAAGGGACGGAACGTGAAGGACGCGTCGGTGAAACGCTTGAAGTTCCGGATCCCCAGTGAGGTGATCACTTGCCTGCCCCCGCGGCTCGCGCGGTGGCTTCAAAACGGTAGACGACACGGCGGACGTCGCCTGTGGAGGAGGTGATCGCCTCCAGATACCGGTAGTCGTTCGTCATGAGCTTGCGCGCCGCCCTGACGATGTCTTTCCGGCGGCGTTCGAGATCCTTCGTGTCGCTGTCGGCCAGCGTGATCGACCAGGTTTCGAAGAGGGCGCGGTTGATCGGGTTTCTTCCGGACACACCCTCCGGCCACTTGCGGAAGGCGTAGTCGGCGAAGACCACGCGCGCGTTCCGCATGGCCTTCTCGAAGGCGGACTTGAGTTCCTCGACGCGTTCGTCGGAGACCTCCTTCGGACTGTCCAGCATGGCCGTGGTGCGTTGCAGGAACGGGTCCATCGCCGGGCCCTTCGCATGTGCGTAGCCGTCCACTCCCAGGAGCCAGAACGCGGCGAAGCGCAGTGCCATCTCCCGGTCGTTCATCCGGAGGTGGCCGCCCAGGTTGTTCGTCGCCTCGTTGAACGCCGCCGTTGAGGTCATCGCCTTGAGGATCGCTCGGCTGCGGTCCCGGCTCATGCAGTGCCGGATCTCCTGGGCGCTGAGGGGCGTTCCGCCGGTGTTGATGCGCTTGAAGATGTCATACATGACGTCTGTCGGAGTCGTCGGATCGATGACGTGGGCGACGATCTGCGCGTTGTTGATGCGCCGCTTCCACGGCGCGGGGAGGTCGTCGAACCGCTTCCCCTCTACGGTCTCCTTGAGATATTCGAGCCCTTTCAACGCGAAGCCCGCGCCCTGTCCGCCGCGCACGAAGTCGTGGATGGTCGACAGCCGCTGAAGCCCGTCGACTACACGCATGTACCCGTCGGTGTCCTCCGCGAAATAGAACGCGGGGAGCGGGATCTGCAGGAGCACCGACTCGATGAGCCTGGACTTCTGCCCCAGCTTCCAGACCCGGCCCCGCTGGAAGTCGGGAGCGAGCTCCAGCGAATCGTCATCGATCATGTCCAGAGCGTTGCGCAGCGAGAATTGCCGGGTGTTGACCCTGATCTGCTCCGGGTTCCAGGGCCGGTCGATCTCGGGGAGGGCGTCGTCGTTCTCGGCCTCCGCTTCGACGTCGGTGGCGGTGTCGAGGAAGTACTCCTCCGTAATCTTCGGTGGCTGCTGGCGCTCCGGGGTCGTCATGGAGGCGATCGTATCGGGGGACTCCGGCCCGGCTTCGCGTGTTCCGAGAGGATTCCCGGTGCCGGGTGCGCGGCTGTTTCCGGCTCTCCGGTGAAGGCGCGGCGCCGTGGGCCCTCGCGCTTCGGACGGGGGCGCGACGGCCGGCCGGGCCGGTGCGCGGGGACGGCGTGCGGGACCGCGTACCTCGCCGGGCGGCGCGGCCCCGATACCGGAGACCTGGCCGGTAGCATGCGGCCAGACCGGCCGGGGTGCCGACCGGCCGCCACCGGTCGCCCACCGGTCAGCCACCGAACGAACGTGCCGAGGAGGTCCGCTGATGGCGGGAGAGCCGCAGGCCGACTGTCTGTTCTGCAAGATCGTGGCGGGGGAGGTGCCGGCCACGCTGGTCCGCGAGAGCGAGACCACGGTCGCCTTCCGCGACATAAACCCCCAGGCCCCGACGCACGTCCTCGTCATCCCCCGGGCGCACCACCCCGACGCGGCCTCCGTCGCGGCGGCCGATCCGCAGCTTGCCGCGGACATCCTCCGCGAGGCGGGCGCCGTCGCCGCCGACGAACACATCGACGACTCCGGCTACCGCATCGTCCTCAACACCGGCGCCGGAGCGGGGCAGACGGTCTTCCACGTCCACGCGCACGTCCTCGGCGGACGCGGCCTCAACTGGCCCCCCGGGTAGTCCCGTTGACCCGCGAGCTCATCGTCCTCGGCACCGCCAGCCAGGTTCCCACCCGGCAGCGCAACCACCACGGCTGCATACTGCGCTGGGACGGCGAGGGCATCCTGTTCGATCCCGGCGAGGGCACCCAGCGCCAGATGCTCTACGCGGGCGCGGCCGTCCACGACATCACCCGCATCTGCGTCACGCACTTCCACGGCGACCACTCGCTGGGCCTCGCCGGCGTCATCCAGCGCATCAACCTCGACCGGGTGCCCCACCCCGTCACCGCGCACTACCCGGCCAGTGGCGCCCACTATTTCGAACGGCTCCGCTACGCCACCTCCTACTACGAGGCCGTGGAGCTGGTCGAACACCCGGTGCACGGGGACGGGGTCATCGCCGAGACCGAACCGTTCACCCTGGAGACCCGGCGCCTCTCCCACCCCGTCGAGGCCTTCGGCTACAAGCTGACCGAACCGGACGGGCGCCACATGCTCCCCGAGCGGCTGGCCGCGTACGGCATCTCCGGCCCGGACGTCGGCCGGCTGATCCGTGAGGGCAGCCTGGAGACGGAGGAGCACGGCACCGTCCACGTCGAGCAGGCGAGCGAGGTGCGGCGCGGACAGCGCTTCGCGTTCGTGATGGACACCCGGCTCTGCGAGGGCGCGGAGGCGCTCGCCGAGGGCTGCGACATGCTCGTCACCGAGTCCACCTTCCTGGACGAGGACGAGCGGCTGGCGGCCGAGGCCGGCCACCTCACCGCCGGGCAGGCCGCCCGGCTGGCCACCACCGCCGGTGTGCGGCACCTGGTGCTCACCCACTTCTCCCAGCGGTACACCGACGCGGAGGAGTTCGGGCGGCAGGCCCGCGCCGCGGGCTTCGGCGGTGAGCTGACGGTGGCGCGGGACCTCATGCGGGTCCCGGTGCCGAAACGCCACTGACCCCCGGCGTCCCCGCCGGCCGCGACAGGCCCCGACAGGCCCCGACAGGCCCCGACAGGCCCGGGAAAACCACTCGGGCCCTGTCAGCCCCCCGTCGTACCCTGGAGCACGAGAGAAACCGCACGGCACCGATGCGGTGTACCGAACAGAGAAGGCGGGATCAGCAGGCCCCAGAGCCGGCCCATGACGCAGACACCTTCAGCACAGAACCCCGACGAGGGGCAGGCGCGCGCCCGCTTCACCGTCCCGGCCAACCACCCGATGGTGACGGTCCTGGGCTCCGGAGACTCCCTGCTGCGCGTGATCGAGAAATCCTTTCCCCGCACCGACATCCACGTCCGGGGCAACGAGGTCAGCGCGGTCGGTGACCCGGCGGAAGTCGCCCTGGTCCAACGCCTGTTCGACGAGATGATGCTGGTGCTGCGCACCGGCCAGCCGATGACGGAGGACGCCGTGGAGCGCTCGATCGCCATGCTCCGCGCTCCCGGGAACGGCGAGGCGGGGGCCGAGACCCCGGCCCAGGTGCTCACGCAGAACATCCTCTCCAACCGCGGCCGCACCATCCGCCCCAAGACGCTCAACCAGAAGCGCTACGTCGACGCCATCGACCGGCACACCATCGTCTTCGGCATCGGCCCGGCCGGCACCGGCAAGACGTATCTGGCCATGGCCAAGGCGGTCCAGGCCCTGCAGTCCAAGCAGGTCAACCGGATCATCCTGACCCGGCCCGCGGTCGAGGCGGGGGAGCGGCTCGGCTTCCTGCCGGGCACGCTCTACGAGAAGATCGACCCGTATCTCCGCCCGCTCTACGACGCGCTGCACGACATGCTCGACCCCGATTCCATCCCCCGCCTGATGGCGGCCGGGACGATCGAGGTGGCCCCGCTGGCGTACATGCGCGGCCGGACGCTCAACGACGCCTTCATCATCCTCGACGAGGCGCAGAACACCAGCGCCGAGCAGATGAAGATGTTCCTCACCCGGCTCGGCTTCGACTCCAAGATCGTGATCACCGGTGACGTCACCCAGGTGGACCTGCCCGGCGGCACCAAGAGCGGTCTGCGCCAGGTGCAGGAGATCCTCCACAATGTGGAGGACGTCCACTTCGCCCGGCTGACCAGCACCGACGTCGTCCGCCACAAGCTGGTGGGCCGGATCGTCGACGCCTACGACCGCTACGACAGCCGGGAAGACGGCCACGACGGCGCCCGCGGGCACGGCCGGGGCCACGGCCACCCCGGGAAGTAGACTCACCGCACCATGTCGATCGACGTCAACAACGAGTCCGGTACCGCAGTGGACGAGCAGGCGCTGCTGGACGTCGCCCGCTACGGCCTCGCCCGGATGCGCATCCACCCGCTCGCCGAACTCTCCGTGATCGTCGTCGACAGCGACGCCATGGAGCAGCTCCACCGCCAGTGGATGGACCTCCCGGGCCCCACGGACGTCATGTCCTTCCCGATGGACGAACTCCGCCCGCCGGCCAAGGACGACGAGGACCCCCCGCAGGGGCTGCTCGGCGACATCGTGCTCTGCCCCGAGGTCGCCCGGCGGCAGGGTGAGGAGGCGCCGACGGCGCACTCGATGGACGAGGAGCTCCAGCTCCTCACCGTCCACGGCGTCCTCCACCTGCTCGGCTACGACCACGAGGAGCCGGAGGACAAGGTAGAGATGTTCGGCCTGCAGAAGGCGATTATCGACGGCTGGCGCGCCGAGCGCGGCGTCGAGGGCCCCTCGCCGGCGCCCACCACCCGGTGACCGGCCAACTGATCGCCGCGGCCGTCCTGCTCGTCGTGGTGGCCTGGCTCGCCGCCTGCGCCGAGACCGGACTGGCCCGGACGACCCGGTTCCGCGCCGAGGAGGCCGTGCGCTCCGGCCGCCGCGGCAGCGCCAAGCTCATGGTGGTCGCCGAGGACCCCAGCCGCTATCTCAACCTGGCCCTGCTGGTCCGGGTGGCCTGCGAGATGGCGGCGGGGGTGCTCGTCACCTTCGCCGCCGTACGGGAGTTCGAGGAGACCTGGGAGGCCCTGGCCCTCGCCACCGGCGTGATGGTCCTCGTCTCCTACGTCGCCGTCGGCGTCTCCCCGCGCACCATCGGCCGCCAGCACCCGCTGAACACCGCCACCGCCGCCGCGTACGTCCTGCTGCCGCTGGCCCGGATCATGGGCCCGGTCCCGCAGCTGCTGATCCTCCTCGGCAACGCCCTCACCCCGGGCAAGGGTTTCCGCAAGGGCCCGTTCGCCTCCGAGGCCGAACTGCGGGCCATGGTGGACCTGGCCGAGCAGGAACAGCTGATCGAGGCCGACGAACGGAAGATGGTGCACTCCGTCTTCGAACTGGGCGACACCCTCGTCCGTGAGGTGATGGTGCCCCGCACCGACCTCGTGGTCATCGAACGCGGCAAGACCGTCCGGCAGGCCCTCACCCTCGCGCTGCGCTCCGGCTTCTCCCGGATCCCGGTGGTCGGGGAGAGCGAGGACGACGTGGTCGGCATCGTCTACCTCAAGGACCTCGCCCGGAAGACGCACATCAACCGGGAGTCGGAGAGCGATCTGGTCTCCACGGCCATGCGCCCGGCCGCCTTCGTCCCCGACACCAAGAACGCCGGGGACCTGCTGCGCGAGATGCAGCAGCGGCGCAACCACGTCGCGGTCGTCGTCGACGAGTACGGCGGCACCGCCGGCATCGTCACCATCGAGGACATCCTGGAGGAGATCGTCGGCGAGATCACCGACGAGTACGACCGGGAGCTGCCGCCGGTCGAGGAGCTGGGCGGGGGCCGCTACCGCGTCACCGCCCGCCTCGACATCGGCGACCTGGGAGACCTCTACGAACTCGACCTGGACGACGAGGACGTGGAGACGGTCGGCGGGCTGCTCGCCAAGCTGCTGGGCCGGGTGCCGATCGCGGGGGCGACCGCCGTGGTCGACCTCGCCGACTACGTCACCGACCCGGAGCCGCCGGCCCTGCGGCTCACCGCCGAGTCCCCGGCCGGCCGCCGCAACCGCATCGTCACGGTGCTGGTCGAGCCGGTCCCCGTGGAGCGGAACGGATCCACCGGGGACGGCCACGGCGGACGGCGGGCCGAGCGGGCGTAGAGCACGCCCGGCCGTTCCCGCCGGGCCCCGGCCCGGCCCACCCGGTGGCCGCCGCGCGCCCGGGCGGTCCTTATCCTCGTAGCCATGACGGACACCACGGACAGCGCTCCCGCCCTCGACGCCGAAGACGCCAAGCTCGTCACCCTGGCCCGCTCCACCCGGGCCCGCAACGGCGTGCCGGAGGGCGCCGCCGTGCGCGACGAGACGGGCAGGACCTATGTCGCCGGGACCGTCGCCCTGGCGTCGCTGAAGCTCAGCGCCGTGCGCACGGCCGTCGCCATGGCCGTGGCCAGCGGCGCCCGGTCGCTGGAGGCGGCCGTGGTGGTGTCGTCCGCCGAGTCCGTGGCGGAGGAGGACCGCGCGGCCGTGCGCGACCTCGGCGGCCCGGACACCCCCGTCCTGCTCGCCGGACCGGACGGCACCCTGCGGACGGCCGTCAGCGCCGGCTGAGCGGCACGGAACGGCACGGCACGCGGGCCGGGACGGCCGGGCCGGGGCCCGGCCGCGACCGTGCGGCGCCTCGCCCCGGGACCGCCCGCTCCCGTGGTCGGGGGCGGTGCGCCGATCGGGGAGAATGGCCGCCATGAGCGATCGTTCCCCGTCCCAGCCCCGGCCGCAGGCCGCCCCGCACCGCTCGGGCTTCGCCTGCTTCGTCGGCCGCCCCAACGCGGGCAAGTCGACCCTGACCAACGCGCTGGTGGGGACGAAGGTGGCGATCACCTCCAGCCGGCCGCAGACCACCCGCCACACCGTGCGCGGCATCGTGCACCGGCCCGACGCCCAGCTCGTGCTGGTCGACACCCCGGGGCTGCACAAGCCGCGCACCCTGCTCGGCGAGCGGCTCAACGACATCGTGCGGACCACCTGGGCCGAGGTCGACGTCATCGGCTTCTGCCTGCCCGCCGACCAGAAGCTGGGCCCGGGGGACCGCTTCATCGCCGGGGAGCTGGCCAAGGCCGGGAAGACGCCGAAGGTCGCCGTCGTCACCAAGACCGATCTGGTGGACTCCAAGCAGCTCGCCGAGCAGCTGATCGCGGTGGACCGGCTCGGGCAGGAGCTGGGGCTGGACTGGGCGGAGATCGTCCCGGTGTCGGCCGTCGCCGGGCAGCAGGTGTCCCTGCTGGCCGATCTGCTGGTGCCGCTGCTGCCGGAGGGCCCGCCGCTCTACCCGGAGGGCGATCTCACCGACGAGCCGGAGCAGGTCATGGTCGCGGAGCTGATCCGCGAGGCCGCGCTGGAGGGCGTACGGGACGAGCTGCCGCACTCGATCGCCGTCGTCGTGGAGGAGATGATCCCCCGCGAGGGACGCCCCGAGAGCAAGCCGCTGCTGGACATCCACGCCAACCTCTACATCGAGCGGCCCAGCCAGAAGGGCATCGTCATCGGGCCCAAGGGCGCCCGGCTGAAGGACGTCGGCATGAAGTCCCGCAAGCACATCGAGGCGCTCCTCGGCACCCCGGTCTTTCTGGACCTCCATGTGAAGGTCGCCAAGGACTGGCAGCGGGACCCCCGGCAACTGCGCAAGCTGGGCTTCTGACGGCCCTCCCGCCGGTACGGGGACGCGGGGAAGGCGCCCCGGGACGCCTTCCCCGCGACGCCCGCCCCGGCGTCCGGCAGGCCGGAAAGCCCGAAGGCCGGAAAGCCCGAAGGCCGGAAGTGCCCGGAATGAGGGATGCGCCACGATCTCTCCCGTGGCTCCCGCCCGTCCCGCATACTGGACTCACCCCCCATGTCACGGCTCTGCTCGGCTAAGCTGCTGTGCACCATGCGTTTCGGGCTGCTTCTCCTTAGCCGCCGCGGCGAGGGCCTGTAGTCGAGGCCGACCCCCTCCCCGCGGAGTTCGGTGATGCCACCGTCGGCCGTCGAGAACCCTTCGGCAGGAGCCCCGCGCAGATGTCTTCCTCCCAGCACGTCACCGGTCACCGCCCCGTCGGCCGTACCACCCCCGTCACCGCCGCCACCGTCGCCCAGCGGCCCTCCGGGATGCCGATTCACAAGTACGGCCCCTACGAGGCCGTGGCGATCCCCGACCGCACCTGGCCCGGGAACCGGATCACCCGGGCCCCCCGCTGGCTGTCCACGGATCTGCGGGACGGCAACCAGGCGCTGATCGACCCGATGTCCCCGGCCCGCAAGCGGGCCATGTTCGACCTGCTGGTCTCCATGGGCTACAAGGAGATCGAGGTCGGCTTCCCCTCCTCCGGCCAGACCGATTTCGACTTCGTACGGTCGATCATCGAAGAGGGCGCGATCCCCGAGGACGTGACGATCTCCGTCCTGACCCAGGCCCGCGAGGAACTGATCGAGCGCACGGTCGAGGCGCTGCGCGGCGCTCCCCGCGCGACCGTCCATCTGTACAACGCCACCGCCCCGGTCTTCCGCCGCGTCGTCTTCCGCGGCAGCCGCGAGCAGGTCCGGCAGATCGCCGTCGACGGCACCCGGCTGGTCATGGAGTACGCCGAGAAGCTGCTGGACGCGGAGACCCTCTTCGGTTACCAGTACAGCCCGGAGATCTTCACCGACACCGAGCTGGACTTCGCCCTGGAGGTCTGCGAGAGCGTCATGGACGTCTGGCAGCCCGAGGACGGCCGCGAGATCATCCTCAACCTGCCCGCCACCGTGGAGCGTTCGACCCCCAGCACCCATGCCGACCGCTTCGAGTGGATGTCGCGGAACCTCTCCCGCCGCGAGTTCGTCTGCCTGTCCGCGCACCCGCACAACGACCGCGGCACCGCCGTCGCCGCCGCCGAGCTGGCCGTCATGGCCGGCGCCGACCGGGTCGAGGGCTGCCTGTTCGGGCAGGGCGAGCGCACCGGCAACGTCGACCTGGTCACTCTGGGGATGAACCTGTTCTCCCAGGGCATCGACCCGATGATCGACTTCTCCCGGATCGACGAGATCCGCCGCACCGCCGAGTACTGCAACCAGATGGAGGTCCACCCGCGCCACCCCTACGCGGGCGACCTGGTCTACACCTCCTTCTCCGGCTCCCACCAGGACGCCATCAAGAAGGGCTTCGAGGACATGGACGCCCGGGCCGCCGCGGCCGGGAAGACGGTGGACGACATCGAGTGGGCCGTGCCGTACCTGCCCATCGACCCCAAGGACGTCGGCCGCTCCTACGAGGCCGTCATCCGGGTCAACTCGCAGTCCGGCAAGGGCGGTGTGGCCTACGTCCTGAAGAACGACCACAAGCTGGACCTGCCGCGCCGGATGCAGATCGAGTTCTCGAAGATCATCCAGATGAAGACCGACAGCGAGGGCGGCGAGGTCACCCCGGCCCAGATCTGGTCCGTCTTCCAGGACGAGTACCTGCCCACCACCGACGCCCCCTGGGGCCGGATCGCGCTGCGCTCCACCCAGACCTCGACCACCGGCGAGGGCGGCGACGCGCTCACCGTCGAGGCGGTCGTCGACGGGCAGGACACCGTGCTGACCGGCAGCGGAAACGGCCCCATCGCCGCCTTCATCAACGCCCTGGGCTCGATCGGGGTGGACGTACGGGTGCTGGACTACGCCGAGCACGCCCTGAGCGAGGGCGCCGGCGCCCGGGCCGCCGCCTACGTCGAGTGCGCCGTGGACGGCAAGGTCCTGTGGGGCGTCGGCATGGACCCGAACACGGTCCGCGCCTCCCTGAAGGCCGTGGTCTCCGCGGTCAACCGCTCGGCCCGCGCCGCCTGACCTCTCCCGCCTCAACCGCGCCGCGTGAGGCGCGCCCGTGCCGCCGCTCCGGACCCGGGGCGGCGGCACGGCTGTTCCCGCGTCTCCCGCCTCTCCTCCCCGGTGTTTTTCTGCCGGAACCGGACGTCCCGGTCCGGCCGGGACCGGGTGCGCCGCGAGCGCAGCGCCGCAGGTCGGAGCGCGCGTACGGGGTCCGAACGGCCGTTCCCGGCCACCGTCGGCCGCCGCCGGACCCCCGCCTCCCCCGTCCGGGGTGCTGACGCCACCCGTCCGCTGTGGTTAACATCACGTCCATACGGCACCGTTGCCGCACGATGACAATCCGGCGGCGCGCGGTGCCCCGATGTTTCGGGATGAGCCGCCGGAGGTGCGCGAGATGCGCGTGTGGGGAGTGTGCGCCAGCTGGCACACGGTCGGCGACGGCGAGTTCTTCTGCCCCGACTGCGGCGGCGACCGCAACTACCGGCGCCGCACCGGGCGCCGCCGGTTCACCTTCCTCGGCATCCCGGTCCTGCCCCGTGGCACGGCGGGCCCGGTCGTCGAGTGCTCCTCCTGCCGGGGCCACTTCGGCACGGAGACCCTGGACCACCCCACCACCGTCCGCTTCTCGGCGATGCTCCGCGACGCCGTGCACACCGTCACGCTCGCCGTCCTCGCCGCCGGCGGCACCGAGGCCCGGCCGACCCGCGAGGCGGCCGTCTCCGTGGTGCGCGCCGCGGGGTTCGCCGACTGCACCGAAGGGCAGCTCCTCACCCTCGTCGAGGCGCTGGCCGCCGACGCCGGCCGGCTCCCCGGCTGGGCCGAGGACTTCGGCGAGCGCAGCGGCACCGCGCTGACCATAGAGCTCCACGAGGCCCTGGGCCCGCTGGCCCCGCATCTCGCCCCGGCCGGACGGGAGAGCATCCTGCTCCAGGGCGCCAGGATCGCCCTCGCGGACGGGCCGTACCGCCCCGCCGAGCGGGAGGCGCTCTCCGCCGTCGGCGCGGCCCTCACCATCCGCCGCGAGGAGACCGAGCGGCTTCTCGCCGCCGCGGCCCGCACGCCCTCCTGAGCCCCGTCCCGGAGGTGCGCGGGCCGTCTCCCGCCCCCGCGCCCGGCGGTGCTCTCCGTACGGGACAATGGCCCGCATGACTCTGTTCCGCGACGACGGCATCGTGCTGCGCACCCAGAAGCTGGGTGAGGCGGACCGGATCATCACCCTGCTCACCCGGGGCCACGGCCGGGTGCGGGCGGTGGCGCGCGGGGTGCGGCGCACCAAGTCGAAGTTCGGGGCCCGGCTGGAGCCCTTCTCCCATGTGGACGTGCAGTTCTTCTCGCGGGGCGGCGAGCTCGTCGGCCGCGGCCTGCCGCTGTGCACCCAGAGCGAGACCATCGCTCCGTACGGCGGTGCCATCGCCACCGACTACGACCGCTACACCGCGGGCACGGCCATGCTGGAGACCGCCGAGCGGTTCACCGACCACGAGGGGGAGCCGGCCGTGCAGCAGTATCTGCTGCTGGTCGGGGCGCTGCGGACGCTCGCGGGCGGTGAGCACGAGCCGCGGCTGGTGCTCGACGCCTTCCTGCTCCGCTCGCTGGCCGTCAACGGCTACGCGCCCAGCTTCGCCGCCTGCGCCCGGTGCGGGCTGCCGGGTCCGAACCGTTTCTTCTCGGTGTCGGCCGGCGGCGTGGTGTGCGGGGACTGCCGGGTGCCGGGGAGCGTCGTGCCCTCGGGGGAGGCGCTGGCCCTGCTCGGAGCGCTGCTGACGGGCGACTGGGAGACGGCGGACGCGTGCGAGGCGCGGTACGTCAGGGAGGGCAGCGGGCTCGTGGCAGCCTATCTGCACTGGCACCTGGAGCGCGGACTGCGTTCCCTCAGGTATGTGGAGAAATAGGAGACGTGGACCGCATGGCACGACGCGGGATTCTGGGCCGTACCCGCCGCGAGTACCAGCAGCCGGAGCCGCACCCCAGCGGTGCGCGCCCGCCCGAGATCCCCGGCGAGCTGATCCCGAAGCACGTGGCGGTCGTCATGGACGGCAACGGGCGCTGGGCGAAGGAGCGCGGGCTGCCGCGCACCGAGGGGCACAAGGTCGGTGAGGGCGTCGTCCTCGACGTGCTCAAGGGCTGCCTGGAGATGGGCGTCAAGAACCTCTCCCTGTACGCGTTCTCCACGGAGAACTGGAAGCGCTCGCCCGAGGAGGTGCGCTTCCTGATGAACTTCAACCGGGACGTGATCCGCCGCCGCCGGGACGAGATGGACGCCCTGGGCATCCGCATCCGCTGGGTGGGGCGGATGCCGAAGCTGTGGAAGTCCGTGGTGCAGGAGCTGCAGATAGCGCAGGAGCAGACCAGGGACAACGACGCCATGACGCTTTACTTCTGCGTCAACTACGGGGGCCGTGCCGAGATCGCCGACGCCGCGGCGGCCATCGCGGCCGATGTGCGGGCCGGGAAGCTCGATCCGTCCAAGGTCACCGAGAAGACGGTCCAGCAGTACCTGTACTACCCGGACATGCCGGACGTGGATCTCTTCGTCCGGCCGTCGGGGGAGCAGCGCACCTCCAACTACCTGATATGGCAGAGCGCCTACGCCGAGATGGTCTTCCAGGACGTCCTCTGGCCGGACTTCGACCGCCGCGACCTGTGGCGGGCCTGCCTGGAGTTCGCCCGGCGCGACCGCCGCTTCGGCGGCGCGGAGCCGAACCCGGCGCAGCCGGGCGAGGGGGCGGCCGGGGCGTCCGCCTGACGCCCTCCCCGGGCACCGAGCGGCCCCGGCCGGGTCTCCCCCGGCCGGGGCCGCTCTCCGTCCGTTCCGCCCGCCCGCGGGCGGGCGCCGTCAGCGCTTGCCGCCGCCCGCCGCGGCCTTCGCCGCGCAGTCGCCGCAGGTGCCGAAGATCTCGATGGTGTGGGCGACGTCGACGAAGCCGTGCTCGGCCGCGATCTGGTCGGCCCAGGTCTCCACCGCCGGGCCCTCCACCTCGACCGCCTTGCCGCAACCCCGGCAGACCAGGTGGTGGTGATGGTCGTCGGTGCTGCACCGGCGGTAGACGGCCTCGCCCTCGTCGGTGCGCAGGACGTCCACCTCGCCCGCGTCGGCGAGCGACTGCAGCGTGCGGTAGACGGTCGTCAGGCCGACGGAGTCCCCCCGGTGCTTGAGGACGTCGTGCAGCTCCTGGGCGCTGCGGAACTCGTCCACCTCGTCCAGGGCCGCGGCCACGGCCGCGCGCTGCCGCGTCGACCGGCCGCGCACCGGCGCCGTGCCCGTTCCGCCGCTCCCCGCTGTGGCCACCGTTGCCTCCTCCTCGCCGGCCCGCACATCCGACTGGCCATTGTGCCAGCCCGTGCGGGCGCCCTCGCTGGTCCCGTCCGGGGCCTCAGACCTTCACGTCGTCGGCCGCCGGGCGCTCCCCGGCCGCCTCCCGTGCGCAGGCCTCGCCCCCGCCCGCCGCGGCCCGGCGGGCCCGCCTGCGGGCCAGTGGCGCGGTCACGGCCGCGAAGGCCAGGAAGACGGCGATGGCCAGCAGGACGATCGCGGCGCCCGAGGGCGCGTCCATGTAGTACGTGGTCACCGTACCGGTCAGCGAGACGGTGACGCCGATCCCCATCGCGATGGCCAGGGTCGCCGCGAAGCCGCGGGTGACCCGCTGGGCGGCGGCGACCGGGATCACCATCATCGCGCTGACCAGCAGCAGCCCGACGATCCGCATGGCGACGGTGACGGTCAGCGCGGCCGTGACCGCGAGCAGGAGGTTCAGCAGCCGCACCGGCAGCCCGGTGACCCGGGCGAACTCCTCGTCCTGGCAGACGGCGAAGAGCTGCCGGCGCAGTCCGAGGGTGATCGCGATCACGAAGGCGGCGAGCAGGCAGATCGCCACCACGTCCTCGGGGGCGACCGTGGTGATCGAGCCGAAGAGATAGGTGGAGAGATTGGCGGTGGAGCCGCCCGGCGCCAGGTTGATGATCATGACGCCGCCGGCCATGCCGCCGTAGAAGAGCAGGGCGAGCGCGACGTCTCCGCTGGTGCGGCCGCGGGAGCGGATCAGTTCCATGCCGACCGAGCCGGCCACCGCGACCAGGGTCGCCATCCACACCGGGCTGGTGTTCAGCAGGAAGCCGAGGGCGACACCGGTCATGGCGACGTGGCCGATGCCGTCCCCCATGATCGCCTGGCGGCGCTGGACGAGGTAGATGCCGATGGCCGGCGCGGTGACGCCGACGAGCACGGCGGCGAGCAGGGCCCGCTGCATGAAGGCGTAGTTCAGGATCTCCATCAGGTCAGCAGCCCCGTCCGGATCGGTTCCGCCGCCGGGCCGGCGTGCGGGTGGACATGGTCGTGGCCGGGCAGCGCGTGCTGGCCCACGGCCTCGGGCGGCGGCCCGTCGTACACCACGCAGCCGTCGCGGAGGACGGCCGCGCGGTCGATCAGCGGCTCCAGCGGGCCCAGTTCGTGCAGGACGAGGAGGACGGTGGCGCCGGCGGCGACCTGGGCGCGCAGGATGTCCGCGAGGACCTCCTGCCCGGCGAGGTCGACGCCCGCCATCGGCTCGTCCATGATCAGCAGTTCGGGCTCGGAGGCCAGCGCGCGGGCGATCAGCACCCGCTGGTGCTGGCCGCCGGAGAGCGCGTTGACGGAGTCCCCGGCGCGGTGGTCCATGCCGACCAGCTCCAGCGCCCGGTCGACGGCGGCCCGGTCGGCCCTCCGCCGCGGGCGCAGCCCCGTACGGGCCAGCCGGCCGGAGGCCACGACCTCGCGCACCGTCGCGGGCACACCGCTCGCGGCGGTGGTCCGCTGCGGTACGTAGCCGATGCGGGCCCAGTCCCGGAAGCGGCGCAGCGGGGTGCCGAACAGCTCCAGGGAGCCCTCCTCCAGCTCCACCTGGCCGACGACGGCCCGTACGGCGGTGGACTTGCCCGAGCCGTTGGCACCGAGCAGGGCGACGACCTCGCCCCGGCCGACGGTCAGGTCGATTCCGCGCAGCACGGTGCGCGCGCCGAGCCGGGCGGTGGCCCCGCGCAGGGAGACAACGGGCGGTACGGCCATGGTCCGGGCCTTTCGGTGACGGTCGTGGGGCGGGTGGGGCGGAGGGGCGTGCGGTGTGCGGGCGGTGCCGGTGCCGGTGCCGGGCGGTGGGGTCACCCGGAGCCGAGGGCCTTCCGCAGCGCGTCCAGGTTGGCGCGCATGACCTCGAAGTAGTCATCGCCCGCGGACCGGTCGGTGATTCCCTCCAGGGGGTCGAGCACGTCCGTCTTCAGACCGGTGTCCGCCGCCAGGGTCTTCGCGGTGGCGTCGCTGACCAGCGTCTCGAAGAAGACGGTGGTCACCTTCTCACGCTCCGCGATGGTGTGCAGTTCCCGTATCCGGGCGGGGCTCGGCTCGGTCTCGGGGTCCAGCCCGCCGATCGCCTCCTGCTCCAGGCCGTAGCGCGAGGAGAGGTGGCCGAAGGCGGCGTGGGTGGTGATGAAGGTGTCCGTGGTGCGGTTGCGCAGGCCGTCCGCGAAGTCCTTGTCGAGCGCCTCGAGCTTCTTCACCAGGGTGTCGGCGTTCTTCTCGTACGCGGCGGCGTGGCCGGGGTCGGCCTCGGCGAGGGTCTTGGCGAAGCCCTCGGCGACCTCGGCGTACTGGGTGGGGTCGAGCCAGAGGTGCGGGTCGGACGCGCCGCCGGAGTGGTCGTGGCCGTCGCCGCCGGCCTCCGGCTCCGCGGAGTGTTCGTCCGCGTGCTCGTCCCCGTGCTCGTCCGGCTGCTCCTCGGCGTGTTCGTCGCCGTGTTCGTCGGTGTGCTCCTCGGCGGGCTCCTCCTCGTGCCCGCCCTCGCCGTGCTCTCCGGCACCGAGTTCCGCGGCGTCCACGGCCTTCTTCACGCCGGACTGGGCCACGGCGGCGTCCACGGCGGGCTGGAGCCCCTTGAGGTAGAAGGCCACGTCGGCCTCGCTCAGCTCGGCCGTCTGGCGGGGCTTGATCTCCAGGTCGTGCGGCTCCACCCCGGGCTTCGTCAGGGTCGTGACGGAGACGTGCTCCCCGCCGATCTCCTCGGCGAGGTACTCCAGCGGATAGAAGGAGGCGACGACGTTCACCTTGCCGTCGTCCCCGCCCGCGCCCGCCGTGCCGCTGCCGCAGGCGGTGAGGGTGACGAGGCCGAGGGCGGTGGCCCCGGCGGCGGCCGCGGCGGTGGTTATTCGGGAGACGGGGCGGTTCCGGCGTGCGTTCATGACATCCATTTTCAACAAAGCTGGAAACGATTGTCAATAAAACGGATGAGAGGCCCGCGTCACGGACCTCCCGGACTCCGGACGGCCAAAGCCCGGACACCAATTGGTCCCAGGGGACCGCCCGCCGGTAGCCTGAGGCATTCCGCTGTTCGTCGTCATCATGAAGAGAGCACCGTGGCCGCCGACAAGATCGACACCATCGTCAGCCTCAGCAAGCGCCGTGGCTTCGTCTACCCGTGCAGTGAGATCTACGGCGGTCAGCGAGCCGCCTGGGACTACGGGCCGCTGGGTGTGGAGCTCAAGGAGAACATCAAGCGCCAGTGGTGGCGCTCCATGGTCACCGCGCGTGAGGACGTGGTCGGTCTCGACTCGTCGGTGATCCTCGCCCCCGAGGTCTGGGAGGCCTCCGGCCACGTCGCCACCTTCAGCGACCCGCTCACCGAGTGCACCTCCTGCCACAAGCGGTTCCGCGCCGACCACCTGGAAGAGGCCTACGAGGCCAAGCACGGCCGCATGCCGGCGAACGGCCTCGCCGACCTCAACTGCCCGCACTGCGGCAACAAGGGCGGCTTCACCGAGCCCAAGCAGTTCTCCGGGCTGCTCTCCACCCACCTCGGCCCGGCCCAGGACTCCGCCTCCGTCGCCTACCTCCGGCCCGAGACGGCCCAGGGCATCTTCACCAACTTCGCCGCGGTGCAGCAGACCTCGCGGAAGAAGCCGCCGTTCGGCATCGCCCAGATGGGCAAGTCCTTCCGGAACGAGATCACGCCCGGCAACTTCATCTTCCGGACCCGCGAGTTCGAGCAGATGGAGATGGAGTTCTTCGTCAAGCCCGGCGAGGACGAGAAGTGGCACATCTACTGGATGGAGGAGCGCTGGAACTGGTACCGCGACCTCGGCATCCAGGAGGAGAACATCCGCTGGTACGAGCACCCGGCGGAGAAGCTCTCCCACTACTCCAAGCGCACCGCCGACATCGAGTACCGCTTCAACTTCGGCGGCAGCGAGTTCTCCGAGCTGGAGGGCGTGGCCAACCGCACCGACTTCGACCTCGGCGCCCACTCCAAGGCCTCCGGCCACGACCTGTCGTACTTCGACCAGGAGGCCGGTGAGCGCTGGACCCCGTACGTCATCGAGCCGGCGGCCGGCGTCAACCGCGCCATGCTCGCCTTCATGCTCGACGCCTACGTCGAGGACGAGGCGCCCAACGCCAAGGGCAAGATGGAGCGGCGCGCCGTGCTCCGCCTCGACCCGCGCCTCGCGCCGGTGAAGGCCGCCGTCCTGCCGCTCTCCCGGAACCCGGAGCTGTCGCCGAAGGCCAAGGGCCTCGCCGCCGATCTCCGGAAGAACTGGAACATCGAGTTCGACGACGCTGGGGCCATCGGCCGCCGCTACCGCCGCCAGGACGAGATCGGCACCCCGTTCTGCGTCACCGTCGACTTCGACACCCTCGACGACAACGCGGTGACCGTCCGCGAGCGCGACACCATGAAGCAGGAGCGCGTCTCCCTGGACCAGATCCAGGGCTACCTGGCCTCCCGCCTCCTGGGCTGCTGACCGCGCGCGGCCTTGTTCCCCGGGCCGCCGGCCCGCGCACGCACCGCGCCCCGATACCCGCTCACGGCGGGCGCCGGGGCGCGGTGCTGTGCGGGCCCGGTTTCCAGGCGCCCCGCCCGGTCCGCGCCCCGCCCCACCGCGGCACGGCCGGTCCGCCGGTGCGGGACAATGGAAGGCCGCCCCTTCCGCCGCCGCCCCCGTACGGGGCTGCCGGAACCGTACGAACCGAGGAAAGCCGCTCGATGACGCAGCTGCAGATCGGCCCGCACCCCGTGCAGCCGCCGGTGGTGCTCGCGCCCATGGCCGGAATCACCAACGCACCGTTCCGCACGCTCTGCCGGGAGTTCTCCGGCGGCAAGGGCCTCTTCGTCAGCGAGATGATCACCACCCGGGCGCTGGTCGAGCGGGACGCCAAGACCATGCGGCTGATCCACTTCGACGGCACCGAGAAGCCCCGGTCCGTCCAGCTCTACGGCGTGGACCCGGCGACCGTCGGCAAGGCCGTCCGCATGATCGCCGACGAGGGCCTGGCCGACCACATCGATCTCAACTTCGGCTGCCCGGTGCCCAAGGTGACCCGCAAGGGCGGCGGGTCGGCGCTGCCGTACAAGCGGCCGCTGCTGCGCGCGATCCTGCGCGAGGCCGTGGCCGGCGCGGGCGGGCTGCCGGTCACCATGAAGATGCGCAAGGGCATCGACGACGACCACCTCACCTACCTCGACGCCGGGCGGATCGCCGCCGAGGAGGGCGTCACCGCGATCGCCCTGCACGGCCGGACGGCGGCCCAGCACTACGGCGGCACCGCCGACTGGGAGGCCATCGCCCGCCTCAAGGAGGCCGTCCCGGAGATCCCGGTGCTCGGCAACGGCGACATCTGGTCCGCCGCCGACGCGGTGCGCATGGTGCGCGAGACCGGCTGCGACGGTGTGGTCGTCGGCCGCGGCTGCCTGGGGCGGCCCTGGCTGTTCGGCGATCTGGTGGCGGCCTTCGAGGGTCGCGGCGAGACCGCGGCGCCGTCCTTCGGGGAGGTCGCCGCGGTGATGCGGCGCCACGCCCAGCTGCTGGGGGAGTGGCTGGAGGACGAGGCGCGCGGCGTCATCGACTTCCGCAAGCACATCGCCTGGTACACCAAGGGCTTCTCGGTCGGCTCCGAGCTGCGCAGGCGGCTGGCGACCGCCTCGTCCCTGGCCGAACTGGACGAGCTGCTGGGCCGCCTGGACCCGGACCAGCCCTGGCCGGCCCACGCGGACGGACCGCGCGGGCGCACCTCGGGGCGGAACCGGGTGGTGCTGCCGGACGGCTGGCTGGCCGATCCGTACGACAGCGCCTGTGTGGGCGCCGACGCGGAGCTGGACACCTCGGGCGGCTGACGCCGCCGGGCCCTCGCGCGCCGCGCGCCGTGCGCCGCGCTATGCCTCGCGCCGCGGTGCCGCTCGCCGCACCAGGCTGACGCGGACCGGTACCCGCTCGCGCTCCCCGGGTGCGGGCTCCGGCTCGCCGTCCTCCGGGCCCAGCACCGCGGCCTCGGCCGCGGCGACCACCGGGGACCGCGCCGCGCGCGGTGCCGTGACCGGCTCCCCGTCCCCGGTGCGGCCGGCCGCCGTCAGCAGGTCGAGGGCGAGCGCGGCCGTCCAGCCGAAGTCCCGGCTGCCGCGTGCCAGTCCGCTGTGCGGGTCGACGTACTCGGCGAAGCCCGAGGCGTCGGCCGCGGCCAGTGTCGCGGCGCGCAGTTCGTCGGCCCGCTCCACGGCGCCGTACTGCCGCAGCCCGCGCTCCAGCAGCCAGTTGATGTTGAACCAGGCCGGGCCGCGCCAGTAGCGGGACGGGTCGAAGGCCGCTCCGCGCAGGTCGTAGCTGGGTACCAGGCGTACCGTGCGGCCGAGGCCGAAGTGCGGGCCGGTGGCGGTGGCCAGCAGCCCGGCGACGACCTCGTCGGGCAGCCCGGGCACGGCGAGCGGCAGCAGCCCGGCGGCGCTGAGCCCGTAGAGCGGTTCGCCGCCCACCACGTCGTGGCCCCGGAAGATCTCCGCCTCCCGGTCCCACAGGTGTTCGACCAGGGAGCGGGTGAGGCGTTCGGCCCGGGCCCGGTGCTCCGCGGGGTCGGCGCCGATGTCCGTGGCGATCCGGGCGAGGGCGTGCTCGGCGGTGACGAGGAGCGCGTTGAGTCCCACGTCCTCGACCGCGAAGGAGTGCGGCGCGCCGTCGCGGTAGCCGTGGTCGCGGTAGTCGGCGGCGAGCCGGACGTAGCGGCCGTAGTCGAGGTCGGTGGGCCGGTCGGCGAGATCGCAGTGGTCGAGGTCCGCGCGGCGGAAGGTGCTGCGGCAGGCGGGTTCGACGCGCTCCAGCGGCGCGTCCCAGCAGGGGCTGTTGTCCATCCCCGACTCCCAGGGATGGACGATGGAGACGAGCCCGTGGCCCCGGAGGTCGCGGCGCTCCGCCAGATAGCGGTGCCAGGCGGCCAGCCGCGGGTAGAGCCGGGCCAGGAAGCCCTCGCGGGCGGAGGACTCCGGGTCGGCCTCGTGGACCAGCCAGGCGGCCAGCGCGTGGACCGGTGGCTGGACGAGGCCGGAGGTCTCGGTGCGGGCGGGGGCCCCGGCGCCGGAACCGGCCCGTGAGGAGCGCCAGAACTCGGGTCCGGGGAAGTAGGCCCCGGCCGGCACCTCCGGGTTGAAGACGATGTGCGGGACGCGGCCGTCCTCCCACTGCGCGTCGAGCAGTGTGGACAGCTCGCGCCGGGCGCGGCCGGGGGCGAGGTGGCGCAGGCCGATGGCGATGAACGCCGAGTCCCAGCTCCACTGGTGCGGATAGAGGCCGCGGGAGGGGACGGTCGAGGTGCCGGTCCAGTTGTCCGCCAGCACGCGCTCGGCACCCCGGCGCAGTGCGCCGGAGCCGGGCCGGGGCATCGAGGGTCGCGGGAGGCGCGGCTTGCCTGAGGGGGCGACGCTTTCCACGAGAGGCTCCGGGGCTCCGAATGGGGTGGGTTCCGACGCGAACGAACGTACAGGAGGGTTTTGTCCAGCCACAGGGCAAAAGTCTCACTGTGATGTGCGCCTCAGGCGGGCGCGTCGAGTGTCTCGCTCATTCGAGCGAATGGCCGCCCTCATGTGTCCATGTCCTGAGACGGGGTACTCAAGCGGTGCGTGATTCTCGCCACCGTGATCGGAGGTTCGCTCAGATGAGCGTTTTGCGGCGGCCTGCACCTCTCAAAGGGTGGCACTGGGTGCCACGGCGCTTGGCTTCAAGAGGTCGCGGAGTGTGTCACGCGCCGTGTAGTCATCGTGGCCGTCCGGTGCCTCACCGCCGGTTCCCGGCCCGTGTGAGTTCACTTCCTGAACGCATAACGATTCCGCCAGGAGGCGTAGCTCACTTTCGATCCCGTGGCAGATGCGGGGTTACAACCGGATGACCACCGAGTGGACGTACTCATCAACCTTCGATCTGGGTACGCTCCCCGCCGTCAGGGCAGCCCCTCCCCCGAACCGCTCCGAGGGGGAAACCCACCACGAGGAGTGCGAGATCCCGTGTCGGAAACCACGAACCCCCATGTAGCCGCAGCCGAGCAGCGGAAGTTCGTTTACGACTTCACCGAGGGCAACAAGGATCTCAAGGATCTGCTGGGCGGCAAGGGCGCCAACCTGGCCGAGATGACGAACCTCGGTCTCCCCGTGCCACCGGGGTTCACCATCACCACCGAGGCGTGCAAGGTCTACCTGGAGACCGGCGCCGAGCCCCCCGCCCTGCGCGACGAGGTGAGTGCGCACCTCGCCGCCCTCGAGGCGACGATGGGCAAGAAGCTCGGCCAGGCCGACGATCCGCTGCTGGTCTCCGTCCGCTCCGGCGCCAAGTTCTCCATGCCCGGGATGATGGACACCGTCCTCAACATCGGCCTCTCCGACGCCTCCGTCGCGGGCCTCGCGGAGCAGTCCGGCGACGAGCGCTTCGCCTGGGACTCGTACCGCCGGCTCATCCAGATGTTCGGCAAGACCGTGCTCGGCGTCGACGGCGACCTCTTCGAGGAGGCCATCGAGGAGGCCAAGCGGGCCAAGGGCGTCACCGTCGACATCGACCTTGACGCCGGCGACCTGCGGCGGATCGTCGAGCGCTTCAAGGGCATCGTGCGGGAGGAGACCGGCCGCTCCTTCCCGCAGGACCCGCGCGAGCAGATGGACCTGGCCGTGTGCGCGGTCTTCGACTCGTGGAACACCGACCGGGCCAAGCTGTACCGCCGCCAGGAGCGCATCCCCGGCGACCTCGGCACTGCCGTCAACGTCTGCTCCATGGTCTTCGGCAACCTCGGGCCGGACTCCGGCACCGGCGTCGCCTTCACCCGCGACCCCGCCAGCGGCCAGCAGGGCGTCTATGGCGACTACCTGCAGAACGCGCAGGGCGAGGACGTCGTCGCCGGTATCCGCAACACCGTGCCGCTCGCCGATCTCGAACAGCTGGACAAGAAGTCCTACGACCAGCTGATGGAGATCATGGAGACGCTCGAAACGCACTACAAGGACCTGTGCGACATCGAGTTCACCATCGAGCGCGGCCAGCTGTGGATGCTGCAGACCCGGGTCGGCAAGCGCACCGCCGGTGCCGCCTTCCGGATCGCCACCCAGCTCGTCGACCAGGGGCTGATCGACGAGGCGGAGGCGCTGCAGCGCGTCAACGGCGCCCAGCTCGCACAGCTGATGTTCCCCCGCTTCGACGAGACCGCCGCCTCCGAGCAGCTCGGCCGCGGCATCGCCGCCTCGCCCGGCGCCGCCGTCGGCAAGGCCGTCTTCGACTCGTACACCGCGGTCAAGTGGTCCCGTTCGGGCGAGAAGGTCATCCTCATCCGCCGTGAGACCAACCCGGACGACCTCAACGGCATGATCGCCGCCGAGGGCATCCTGACCTCCCGCGGCGGCAAGACCTCGCACGCAGCCGTCGTCGCCCGCGGTATGGGCAAGACCTGTGTCTGCGGCGCCGAGGAGCTGGAGGTCGACACCAAGAAGCGCTGCCTGACCGCGACGTCGCCGGACGGCAAGGGCCGGGTCGTCGTCGAGGAGGGCGACGTCATCTCCATCGACGGCTCCAACGGCAGGGTGTACCTCGGTGAGGTCCCGGTCGTGCCGTCGCCGGTCGTCGAGTACTTCGAGGGCCGGATGCACGCGGGCGCGGAGGACGCCGACGACCTGGTCAAGGCGGTGCACCGGATCATGGCCTACGCCGACCGCGTCCGCCGGCTGCGGGTGCGCGCCAACGCCGACAACGCCGAGGACGCCGCCCGCGCCCGCCGCTTCGGCGCCCAGGGCATCGGCCTGTGCCGCACCGAGCACATGTTCCTCGGCGAGCGGCGCGAGCTGGTCGAGCGGCTGATCCTCGCCGACACGGACGAGGAGCGCGATGCGTCGCTGAACGCGCTGCTGCCGCTCCAGAAGGCCGACTTCGTCGAACTGTTCGAGGCCATGGACGGGCTGCCCGTCACCGTACGGCTGCTCGACCCGCCGCTGCACGAGTTCCTGCCCGACATCACCGAACTGTCGGTGCGCGTCGCCCTCGCGGAGGCCCGCAAGGACTCCAACGAGAACGACCTCCGGCTGCTCCAGGCCGTCCACAAGCTGCACGAGCAGAACCCGATGCTGGGTCTGCGCGGTGTACGCCTCGGGCTCGTCATCCCGGGCCTCTTCGCCATGCAGGTGCGGGCGATCGCGGAGGCCGCGGCGGAGCGCCGGACGGCCAACGGCGACCCGCGCGCCGAGATCATGATCCCGCTGGTGGGCACCGTCCAGGAGCTGGAGTTCGTCCGCGAGGAGGCCGAGCGGGTCATCGCCGAGGTGGAGGCCGCCGCCGGCGCCGACCTCAAGCTGACCATCGGCACCATGATCGAGCTGCCCCGGGCCGCGCTGACCGCCGGACAGATCGCCGAGGCCGCGGAGTTCTTCTCCTTCGGCACCAACGACCTCACCCAGACGGTGTGGGGCTTCTCGCGCGACGACGTGGAGGCCAGCTTCTTCACCGCCTACCTGGAGAAGGGCATCTTCGGCGTCAGCCCGTTCGAGACCATCGACCGCGACGGCGTCGGCTCGCTGGTGCGGAACGCGGTGGAGGCCGGGCGGGCCACCCGTCCCGACATCAAGCTCGGCGTCTGCGGTGAGCACGGCGGCGACCCGGAGTCCGTCCACTTCTTCCACGAGGTGGGCCTGGACTACGTCTCCTGCTCGCCGTTCCGCATCCCCGTCGCCCGCCTGGAGGCGGGCCGCGCGGCGGCGGAGAGCCTGGGCAGCGACAGCCGCTGATCCGGAGCACGGCCGAACCGGAGCCGGCCGCCGCGGCCACGACCCTCACCGGCGGCGGCCGGGCCCGGGATCCCCGGGCGAAGGGGGCGGTGCCTGTGCGGGGCGCCGCCCCCTTCCGCATGCCGGCGCACCCCCGACCGAAGACCCGTACCGCCCCGCGGCGGCGGGACGGGGAGAGGGAGCGGTCCGGGGACCGTGCTGCCGTGGCGGCGCTCGGGGGGCGGGAGACCGGGGCGCGGGCCGGGCCGCGGAGCCGGCGGCCGAGTGGGCGGCCGCGGGGGCGGAGGCGGCCGGGAGCGGGCCGGGCGCCGGGCCGGTGGCCGGGCGCCGGACCGATTGCCACCGCTAATTTCGCGCCCCTTTCCGGGGCCGGTTCCATGGCGTGTCCCGGGACGGGGGGAGAAATGTTCTGGAATTCAACCTGACCGGAAAGCGCATTCCGCACCGGAAGGGACGGGCCCGGACGGCGGGCCGAACATAACTGGACTCCCGCGGTCCGGCGAGCTCGAGAATCACCGGACCGCGGTCCTCCACCCCATCGGGCCCATGGGCGGTACCCAGCCGCCCGGAAACGGTTTCCGCACTGCCCCCACGACAGCCTCACAACCGTTTCCCGGTGCCCGACGGGTTCCACCCTTCCGTGGGGCGGCCGTCCTCCGCGACCCGTTTCAACTGTGGCCAAAAGCACGTGGTGACCCAATGTATGCAGGTGCATACTCGTCGGGAAGCCGGACGGGGGGATACTTGTGGGGGTTTGGTGCTACGCATCCATTTCACCGGACGCGACCTCGGGCGCATACGCATAGCCGCGCGCCCGGACGCCTTGTGGGAAACGGTCCTGAGTTTCCACCGGCTGCGCGACAAACGCTCGGCGGCGGTCTTCGGAGAATGGCGGAGGGAGACCCGGGCGCGCTTGAACGGTGAAGGACGGCTGCTCGCCTCCCTGGTGCCCGTGCGCGGCTATTTTCCCGACTTCCTGACACCACCCGAGGGTATTTGCGGGATGGAGCCCGCCATGGAGGCGCTCCGCGAGACCCCCGAGGAGCGCCTCCGCCGGGACCTCGGGCTGCTCGCCGCCGGCGGTCACGGCCCGCACGGGCCCGCGCCGCGGCACGAGGGACTGGCCGCCGGGCGGCCCCGGGCCCTGGGCGATCTCATCGCGGCGCTCCGCGGCTACCACCGGGCCGCCATCGCCCCGTACTGGCCGCACATCCGTGCGCAGATCGAGGCCGACCGGGCCGCCCGCGGCCGGGCGCTGCTCGACGGCGGCGCCGACCGGCTGCTGGCCTCGCTGCCCCCGGCGATGCGCTGGCGTCCGCCGGTGCTGGAGGCCGACTACCCGGTGGACCGGGACCTCCGGCTGGACGGCCGGGGCCTGCTCCTCCTGCCGTCGTTCTTCTGCCGGGTCACCCCGGTCGCCTTCCACGACCCGGAGCTGGCCCCGGTGCTCGTCTATCCGGTGCAGCACTCCGGGGAGAGCGCCGCCCCGGCACCGCTGCGGCCCTGCGCGGCCGGGGTCGGCTCGCTGGGCAAGCTGGTCGGCCAGACCCGGTCCGCCGTGCTGCGCACCATCGAGGGCGGGTGCACCACCGGCGAGCTGGCCCGCCGGGTCGGTGTCTCCCCGGCCTCCGCCAGCCAGCACGCCAGTGTGCTGCGCGACGCCGGGCTGGTGGTGACCCTGCGGCACGGCAGCGCCGTGCTGCACACCCTGACGCCGCTCGGCGCCGCCCTCCTCCACGGCGGCGCCGAGGTGCCCCCGCCCGCGGCGGCCGCGGGCCTCCGGGCCGCCGCTACGAGCGGAACGGGCCGGTGATCTCGTAGGTGATGCCGCCGGAGGAACGGCCGCTGGTGCCGCGCTGGCTGGAGAAGTAGAGCCGGCTGCCGTCGGGGGAGAAGGCCGGTCCGGTGATCTCGGACGAGGACTGGCCGTCGACGCGCAGGAAGGGCGCCACCACGTTGTCCGGGGTGATGACGCAGATCTCCATGTTGCCGCCGTCCTCGGCGACGTAGAGGTCGCCGGAGGCGGTGCGGGTGACGTTGTCGACGCCGGTGAGCGGTGCGCCGCCGCTCACCAGCGAGTCGTCGTAGGCCAGTTCGATGGTCTCGGCGGCCGCGTCGTACTGCCAGACGCGGTTGTCGCCCTTGGTGGTGAACCAGCAGGTGCCGTCGGCGTAGTGACAGCCCTCGCCGCCGTTGAAGCGCTTGGCGCCGGAGACCTGGTTGCGGGTGGCGGCCGAGGCGCCGCCCGGGTCGGGCACGGTGGCCCAGGTGACGGGGCCGGAGGTGCCCGGCCCCATCCTCAGCACCTCCAGCGTGCCGGAGGAGAGGTCGCCCCACGTGGTGGGCCGGAAGCGGTAGAAGCAGCTGTCGGAGACGTCCTCGGTGAGGTAGACGACCTTGCGCACCGGGTCGGCCGCCGCGGCCTCGTGCTTGAAGCGGCCCATGGCGTCCCGGCGGACGGCCTGCTCCACCCCCCACGGGTCGGTCTCGTAGACGTAGCCCCGGTCGACCTCCTCGCAGGAGAGCCAGGTGTTCCAGGGGGTCTTGCCGCCCGCGCAGTTCTGCCGGGTGCCGGAGAGGATGCGGTACGCGCCGGTGATCGAGCCGGACGAGGAGAAGCGCACCGCGCCCGAGCCGCCCGAGGGGTTGATCTCGGAGTTGGAGACGTAGATCCACCCGCTGCCGTCGGCGTAACAGGCGCCGCCGTCGGGTGCGTTGTGCCAGGTGTACGAGGTGCCGGAGACCTTGCGGCCGGACCGGGCGATCACTCTGCTGCTGAAACCGGCCGGCAGCCGGATGCCGTTGGCGTCCGCCGCCCGCAGGGCCCCGTAGGGACCGCTGCCGGGCTGGGCGGGCGCCGCGTACGCGGCGCCGCGCCAGAGACTGCCGCCGAAGGCCGCGGCGGAACCGCCGATGACGGTGGTGCGCAGGAAGGTACGACGTTCCACGGATCCTCCCACCAGGATCGTGTCTGCCCCGCGCCGGACCGGACGCGGAGTCGGTGTCCGGGAGTCTGTGCGGCGGTAGTTGACTGGGCATCAACAAGCGGTGACGCGCGGGCGGCGGAGCGGGGACGACCGCGGCGCAACCGGGCACGGCTTCCCCCGCGGCCCGGACGGCACGCGGGCGCGGTGGCTCCCCGGCCGCCCCGGGGTGCGGGGCTCGCCTCGCCGGCCGCTCCCGTCCCGTGGCGGGGCGGGACGGGGAAGAGGCGGAAAGAGACGGGAGGGAGCGGGGGAAGGAGGGCGTGCTACCGCCGCCTACACCGCCGGAGGCACGTCCAGGGCCGCGTAGCGGACGCCGGTGAGCTCCTCCGAGCGCTGCCACAGGCGTTCGGACGCCGCGTCGTCCAGCGTCCGCGCCGCGCGCCGCGCGGGCGCCGGTCCGCCCCGGGGCGGCATCGTGCGGCCGGGCCCGTAGAAGCCGTCCGGACGGACGTCCGGCGCGGTGGCCGCGTACAGCGACGGCAGCGCGCCGGCCGCGGCCGGCTGGGCCAGCAGCCGGCCGCCGAGTCCCATCAGGCGCTCGGTCCCGCGGCGTCCCTCCATCCGCGGTCCCGCCGTCTGCAGATTGGTGGCGGCGTAGCCGGGGTGGGCCGCGGCGGCCACCACGTCCGAGCCCGCCCGCCGCAGCCGGCGGGACAGCTCATGGGTGAAGAGCAGATTGGCGCTCTTGGAACGGGCGTAGGCCATCCACCTGCGGTACGGCTCCTCGCCGGACGGATCGCCGGGATCGCCCGCGCCGGGCAGCAGGTGCATCGCGCTGGAGACGGTGACCACCCGTGCGCCCGGCGTCGCGAGCAGGGCCGGCAGCAGCAGGCCGGTGAGGGCGAAGTGACCGAGGTGATTGACCCCGAACTGGGTTTCGAAGCCGTCGGCCGTGCGCCGGTACGGCAGCGCCATGACACCGGCGTTGTTGATCAGCAGGTCCAGCCGGGCGGTACCGCGGGACCCCGGTCCGCCGGACCCGGGCCCGCCGCTTCCGCCGTCCCCGAGGAAGGCACCGGCGAACTCCCGCACGGAGGCAAGGTCCGCCAGGTCGAGCCGGGCGAGCCGGACCCGCGCGCCCGGAACCTCCTCCGCGATCCGGGCCGCGGCGGCCCGGCCGCGCGTCTCGTCCCGGCAGGCGAGCACCACCTCCGCGCCGTGCCGGGCGAGTTCGCGGGCCGTGACGAGGCCGAGGCCGCTGTTGGCGCCGGTCACCACGGCCGTGCGGCCGCTCTGGTCGGGGATGTCGCTCACGCTCCAGCGCCGCACGCCCTGCTCCTCGGATCGGCCGGTGGCGGGCCGCTCACACGGCCCGCCGTCAGCCTAGAGGGACCGCACCGGGGGCGCGACGGCCACGGTGCCGGTCTCCTCGCGCGCCGGTTCCGGCGCCGCCGCGGCCGTGCCCTGCCCGGGCACGCCCAGCCGGTGCACCATGGCCGCGCAGACCATCCGTCGGCAGTGCCCGACGGTGCGCTCCGCGCCGTTCAGCCGGACCCGGGCCGTGTGCCGGATGTCGGCGCTGGACGCGGCGAGCCGCAGCTCCAGGTCGCCGGGCTCCACGATGCGGCGGCCGTCGCGCGTGGTGTACGCGGCGAGGTCGGTGTGGAAGCCGAACCGCACCTCCGCGGCCTCGCCCGGCCCGAGCGGCACCCGCGCGTAGCCGATGAGGCGGTTCACCGGCCGGGTGGTCCGGGCCACCGGGTCGTGCAGATAGAGCTGGACGGTCTCGGTGCCGGGCCGGTCGCCGGTGTTGCGCACGGTGAGCCGGACGGTGGCCTCGCCGTCGGTGTCCAGCAGGACGGTCCCGTCGCCGTCGGCCGCGTGCGCCGCGGAGCCGTCCGCGGCCTCCACGGCACCGCCGGTCCACGCGAACGAGGTGTACGACAGGCCGTGCCCGAACGGGTAGAGCGGCGTCGGGTCGAGCGAGCTGGCCTCGTTGTGCAGCCCGAGCTGCGGGGCCAGGTACGTCCAGGGCTGGCCGCCGGACCCGTACGGCACGCTGACCGGCAGCCGCCCGGAGGGGTTGACCCGCCCGGACAGCACACCGGCGACGGCCGGCCCGCCCTCCTCGCCGGGGAAGAACGCCTGCACGACGGCGGCGGCCGGGGGCGTGCCGCCGGAGCGGCCCGGGCCGGCGTACCGGCCGAGGGCGTACGGGCGTCCGGTCAGCAGGACCAGCACGACCGGGGTGCCGGTGGACAGCAGGGCGTCCAGCAGCGCGCCCTGCGCGCCGGGCAGTTCGAGGTCCGCGGCGTCGCAGCCCTCGCCGGAGGTGCCGCGGCCGAAGAGGCCGGAGCGGTCGCCGAGCACGGCCACGCAGACGTCGGCCCCGGCGGTCAGCCCGACCGCCTCGGTGAGCATGTCGGTCTCGGCGTCGAGCAGCTCCGTGGCCGTGGGCAGCCCGGCACCGCCGCCGGAGGCGGTCTCCGGCTTGGTGAGGACGCCGCCGAGCGACGGGGAGTCCGCGCCGGCGACGCCCGCGGCCACCGCGCCGGACTTCTCCGGCTCCGGCGGTGGGCAGCCGGCGGCGTGCGAGATCTCCGCCCCGGGCAGCGCCTCCCGGACGGCCTCCAGCAGGGTGGGGACCTCCACGCCCAGCGGCAGCTCGGGGTGCTCGACGCCGACGTGGCGGGGGAAGGTGTAGCAGCCGAGCATGGCGGCCGGGTCGTCGGCCATCGGGCCGACCACGGCGATCCGGGAGCCCGGGCCGTCGGTAAGCGGCAGCAGTCCCGCGTCGTTGGCGAGCAGCACGACGGACTCCTCCGCCAGCTGCCGGGCCACCGCCCGCATCTCGGCCGGGTCGAAGTCGACGCCCGCGGCGCCCGGAACGGTGCCGGGCCGCAGGGCCGCCTCACGGGCGGCGGTCAGCGGGGCCACGGCGCCCGCGGTGTCCGCCGTGCCCGCGGCGTCCGGGGCGGTGTCCGCCGCCGGGCCGGCGGTGCCGGTGACCGCGGCGGGCGGGCCGGCGAGGGCGGGCGGGGCCGGGTCCCAGTCCGGGTCGAGGAGGCCGAGTTCGCACTTCTGCCGCAGGACGCGGGTGACCGCGCGGTCCACCAGGGACTCGGGGACGTCCCCGGACCGTACGGCGTCCAGCAGGGGGGTGCCGTAGCAGCGGACGGCGGGCAGTTCCACGTCCACGCCGGCGGCCAGGGCCAGCCCGGCCGCCTCCCGGGGCGAGCCGGCGACGTGGTGGGCCGACTCCAGGAAGGAGATGCCGAAGTAGTCGGCGACGACCGTGCCGGTGAACCCCCATTCGTCGCGCAGCAGTTCGGTGAGCAGCCAGGAGTCGGCGGCGGCCGGCACCCCGTCGATCTCGTTGTACGCCTGCATGACGGAGCGCGCCCCGCCGTCCCGTACCGCCAGTTCGAACGGCGGCAGCAGGACGTCGGCCAGCTCGCGCCGTCCGGCGGAGACCGGGGCGTGGTTGCGGCCGGCGCGGGAGGCCGAGTAGCCGGCGAAGTGCTTGAGGGTGGCGATGACGCCGCTGGACTCCAGCCCCCGCACATAGGCGGTGCCGATGGTCGCCACCAGGTACGGGTCCTCGCTGATCGACTCCTCGGTGCGGCCCCAGCGGGGGTCGCGCACCACGTCGAGGACGGGGGAGAGGCCCTGGTGGATGCCGGCGGAGCGCATGGTGGAGCCGATCAGCTCCGCCGCCCGGCCGACGAGCGCCGGGTTGAAGGAGGCGCCCCAGGCCAGCGGGGTCGGGAAGACGGTGGCGCCCCAGGTGGTGAAGCCGGTGAGGCACTCCTCGTGGGCGATGGCCGGGATGCCGAAACGGTTCGCCGCGGCGATCCGGGCCTGGGTGCGGGCCAGGGCCGCGGCGCCCGCCGCCGGTTCGAGGGGCGCGGTGCCGAAGGCCCTGGTGAGCTGGCCCAGTCCGTGCCGGATCAGGGCGTCGAGGTCCGCGGGCTCGTCGGACGCCGTCATCTCGTGCTGGAGAGGGGCGACGTCCTCGCCCTCGGAGTCGGAGCCGGGCCAGATGCTGAACAGCTGAGCGAGCTTCTCCTCCAGGGTCATCCGGGCGAGCAGGTCGCTGACGCGGTCCCCGGTGGACAGCGAGGTGTCCTGCCAGGGGCCTTTCGTCTCGGGGTGCATGGGACTCCTGTCCGGCGCATGAAGGTGGGGGGGCGGTGCCGTCTACTTGCCGCCGACGCCCATCAGGCCGCTGACCAGCTGACGGCGGGCGAAGAGATAGACGACGAAGATGGGCACGATCGACAGCACGACGGCCGCGAGCAGCGCCGGGATGTCCACCCGGAACTGGCCGACGAAGTCGTAGAGGCCGAGGGTCAGCACCCGGGTCTCCGGGGACTGGGTGAGGATCAGGGGGAACAGGAAGTTGTTCCACGCCTGGAGCGAGGCGTAGACGATCACCGTCGAGATGCCGGACCGGCTGAGCGGTACGACGAGCTGCCGCAGGATGCGCAGCGAATTGGCCCCGTCCAGGGCCATCGACTCGTACATCTCCTCGTCGATGTCGCGCATGGTGCCCGCCAGGATCACGACGCTGACCGGCAGGGTGAAGGCCGCGGTCGGGAGGATGATCGCGAGCAGCGAGTCGTAGAGATGCATCTTGGTGATGATCAGATAGACCGGGATGATCACGGCCTGCGCGGGGATGGCCAGACCCAGCAGGAAGACCTGGAAGATCCGGTTGGACATCCGGCTGCGGGTGCGGACGACCGTGTATCCGATCGTCACGGCGAGCACCACCACGATGGCCGCGGTCGCCACGGTGACGATGGCCGTGTTGGCGAGGTAGGTCAGGAAGTCGCTCTCGAAGACCTTGCGGTAGTTGTCCAGGGTCGGGTCGCCCGGCACCGACAGCGCTCCGCTGTCGAGATAGTCGTCCCGGGTCCGCAGGGTGGAGGTCACCAGGGCGTAGAGCGGGACGCCGACGACGAGCAGCCAGATCAGGGAGGCGAAACCGGCCGGGTAGTTCCAGCGCGGCAGCCGGAAGGACCGCCGTCCGGACGCGGGCCGGGGGCCGCCGTGCTCCGGTGAGCCGGTGGCGGGGCGCTTGGACAGCACGTCGGTCACATTCCCTCCCGGGTACTGCGCATGGCGCTGAAGCCGGTGAGTCGTACGAGGAGCAGGGAGACGCCGGTGGCGATGGCGACCAGGATGGTGGCGATGGCACTGGCGTAGCCCATGTCGAACGCGTCGAATCCGGTCGTGTACATGAGGAACGGCACGATGGTCGTGTCCGTACCGGGACCGCCCTCGGTGAGGATGAGCACGGTGTCGAAGAAGGTCAGGGCACCGACCACCATCAGCACCGACGAGGTGATGACGGTGTTCTTGAGCTGCGGCAGGGTGACGCTGAAGAACTGCCGGACGGTGCCGGCCCCGTCCACGTACGCCGCGTCGTAGAGCGACTTCGGGATCTGCCGCGCGCCGCCCTGGTAGAGCAGCGTGTGGAACGGGATGAACTGCCAGGAGGCGACGAACAGCACGGCCGCGAAGGCGCCCTGGGGGTCACCGAGCAGATTGCCGTCGGGGAAGCCGATGTACGGGCCGATGTCGGCGATCAGGCCGAAGTTCGGGTCGAGCAGTGACTTCCAGAGCAGCGCCAGGGCCACCGAGGAGGCCAGCAGCGGCAGGAAGAAGATCGCGGAGAGGACGGCGCGGTTGCGCTGCGTCCCCGCGGCCCAGACACCGAGCAGCAGCGCCACCGGGGTCTGGAAGAGCCAGGAGAGCCCGGTGAGCAGCACGCTCAGCCAGATGGCCTGCCGCATCTCCGGGTCCTCCCAGAGCCGCGACCAGTTGGCGCCGCCGGTCCACTCGGGGAGGCCGAGGCCCTGCCACGAGGTGAAGGACAGAGCCACGACCAGCAGCATCGGGATGATCGCGAAGAGGGTGAAGAAGAGCAGCCCGGGGACGGCCCAGCCGAGGCCCGGCCGCCCCGCGCCTGATGAGGCGCGGGACGGCCGGGCCCTGACCGCTCCCGTGGGGGGCTCTTTCACCGTGGTACCAGGGGTGGCGGACGCCGGCATGTGACTTACAGACCCTTCATCGCTTCGACGAAGTCCTTCGGCGAGAGCTGGCCGTTGAAGAGCTTCTGGATGTTGGTGAGCATGGGCTCCGCCTGCTGGGACGGGAGCGCCTGGTCCCAGGAGAGGGTGAAGTTCGGGGCGGCCTTGACCATCTCGTACTGGAACTCCGCGTACTGCGGGGCGTCGTGGGCCTTCAGCCGCTCCTCGGCGTCGGAGGTGGCGGGCACGTCACCGTTGGCGACCAGGTCCTTGACGTACGCGTCCTCGGCGGCGGTCTTCACGAACTCCAGAGCCGCTTCCTGCTCCTTGGCCTTGGCGTTGATCGACCAGTAGTTCGTCGGGTTGCCGACGACGTTCTTGGGGTCGCCCTCGCCGTCGGGGAGGGCCGGGAAGGAGGTCCAGCCGATGCCGTCCTCGGCGAACTTGGGCTGGTTCGCCTTCTGGTTGGCGTACTCCCAGCTGCCCATCAGGTGCATGGCGGCGCGGTCCTTGGCGAAGAGGGTGGAGGCACCGTCCTCGGTGTAGTTGACCGACGCGTAGTTCTTGCCGAACGCGCCGCGGTCCACCAGCTCCTTGATCTGCTCGGCCGTCTTGAGCACGGCCGGGTCGCCCCAGGCCTCGGAGTCGCCGTCCTGGATGCGCTGGAAGACCTCGGCGCCGCCGTTGCGGTCGAGCAGGTACTCGACCCACATCAGCTCGGGCCAGGCGTCGGCGCCGGCCAGGGCGAACGGGGTGACGCCCTCCTCCTTGAAGGTGTCGACGAGGGCGAGCATGTCCTCCCACGACTGCGGGGGCTCGGCGTCGGCCTTCTCGAAGACGTTCTTGTTGTAGAACAGGATCACCGGCTGCATACCGCGCATGGGGACGCCGTAGTACTTGTCGTTGACCTTGCCGGCGTCGACAATCGTGTCGATGAACGCGCCCTTGAGGTCCGGGTCCTTCTCGAACTCCGGCGTGAGGTCGACGAGCATGTCCTTATCGACGAAGTTGGCGATGCTTCCGCCGCCCCAGTTGAAGAAGACGTCCGGGGCGTTGGGGGTGCCCATCGCGGTACGGAGCTTGTCCTGGTAGCTGTCACCGGGGACCTTGGTGAGCTTGGCCTTGACGTCGGAGTTCTTGTTGAACCGCTTGACGGCCTCGTCCTGCACCTTCGTCGAGGCGTCTCCGTAGACCCAGACGTTGAGGGTCCCTTCGTCACCGCCTCCGGAGCCTTCGGGGCCGCTGCTGCCACAGGCGGCCAGGACGGATGAAGCGACGATCGTGGCCGTGACGGCGGCGATGGTACGGCCGCCTCTACGTGACAGGTTGTTCCGCATGGCACACCTTCCGGAAGCTTTCCGAAAATTATCGGTCGATGTTTCTGGAAGTTACGGATCCATCATGAGCTGTGTCAACGGCTGTAACGAAAATGGGATCGGAGGGTTCGTGCCGGAGGGGTGCGGGTGGCCCCCCGGGCCGCCGTACGGGCACCCGAACGCCGGGGTGCTCGGGGCCGGTTGACGGGGCGTCGGAGGGCCGGGCCGCCGGCGCGGTCCGCGGAACGGGTGTAGGGGCCACGGGGGTTGCCGGTTGCCTGAGGCTACCGGTTGCCCCCCGGCGTCCGCGTTCGGCGGGACTTCCCGGTGCGGGTGGCCGAGGAGGTGCGCGGGCTCCGCGTGTCCATCGGGGCTGTGCGGGGCCGCCGGGTTCGGAGGGCGCCGGGGGAGCGGGATGCACGGTGCCGGCCCCGGGGGCCGGTGGTGCTGCCGGCGCGGGAGGTTCGGGCTCTCCCGCCCTCACGGGACGCCGGGGGAGGCCGGGGGCGTCATGGGGGCCCGAGCGGGTCCGGAGGGACGTCTGGGGGCGCCTGAGGGCACCCTGGGGGCCCGGGAGGGCCGGACGCGGGCCCGGGGCCCTGCGCCCCGTGAGCCGCGGACCCCGGAGGGCACCGGCGGCGGGGCGGTTGGACCGGCGGGGCAGGCGACGGGGCGGGGTGGCGGGGCCGGCGCCGCTCAGGACTCCCGGGCGGGCGCCGCCGAGCTGTGTCGGACGATCAGCTCGGTCGCCAGCTCGACCCGCGGGGAGTCCAGCTCCTCGCCCCGGGCCTGGCGCAGCACCGTACGCGCCGCGACCTTCCCCATCTCGGCCAGCGGCTGCCGCACGGTGGTCAGCGGCGGCGAGGACCACCGCATCTCGGGCAGGTCGTCGAAGCCGACGACGCTCACGTCGTCCGGCACCCGCAGCCCCCGGCGGCGCAGCGCCTCGATCGCGCCCAGGGCCATCTGGTCGCTGGAGGCGAAGATCGCGGTGGGTGGTTCGGGCAGGTCCAGCAGCTTCTGTGCCCCGGTGAAACCGGACTCGTGGTAGAAGTCGCCGCCCACCATGAGTTCGTCCACCGCCGGGATGCCCGCCGCCTCCAGCGCGGTGCGGTAGCCGTCCATCCGGGCCCGGCTGCACAGCAGCCGCATGGGGCCGCCGATGAAGCCGATCCGGCGGTGCCCGAGCTCCAGCAGGTGTTCGGTGGCGGCCATGCCGCCCGCCCAGTTGGTGGCGCCGACGGTCGGGGCGTCCAGGGCGGGGGAGCCGGCCGGGTCCACCACCACGATCGGGACGTCCAGCCGCCGCAGCTCCTTCTGGAGCAGCGGTTCCAGGGCGGAGGTCACCAGGATGACGCCGTCGGAGGCGCGGTCCCGCAGATTCTCCAGCCACTGCCGGGTGGCACCGGCCCGCCCGTGGGTGGCGGAGACGACCGTGCCCATGCCGGCCGCGTGCGCCACCTCCTCCACGCCCCGGATGATTTCCACGGCCCAGGGGCTGTCGAGATCGCTGAAGACCAGGTCGATCAGGCCCGCCCCCTCGCGGCCGGCGGTGCCCCGCCGCTGGTAGCCGTGGCGGCGGAGCAGGTCCTCCACCTTGGCGCGGGTCTCCGGCGCCACGTCGGACCGGCCGTTGACCACGCGCGAGACCGTCGGGACGGAAACCCCCGCTTCCTGTGCGATCGCCGTGATCGTGACCTTGGGTCGCGACTGCCCGGCTTCGTCGACCGCCATGGAACCTCCTTGCACCACACCCGTTGACGGGTGTCCCAACCAGCTCTAGCGTTCCCGGCGCAGCCTCCGAAAACTTGCAGCATTCTTCCGGAAAACTGGAAGCGCGTGAAGCTGAGAGGGAACCTCATGAATCTACTGCGCGTCCGGAGGGCCGCGGTGGCGGCTCTCGCCGCGACCGCCCTGCTCGGTGGTCTCGGCGCTGTCTCGGCCTCGCCCGCGACCGCCGCGGAGACCTCCGGGGGAGCCCACGACGAGGCCCACCGCAAGGCCCACGGCAGGACGCTGAGCGATGCCGCCGCGTCGACGGGCCGCTTCGCCGGCACGGCCGTCGCGGCCGACCGGCTGGACGATCCCACCTACGCGCGTATCGCCGCCACGCAGTTCAGCAGTATCACTCCCGAGAACGCGATGAAATGGGAGTCGGTCGAGCCGGAGCGCGGCGAGTTCAACTGGACCGACGCCGATCGTATCGCAGACTTCGCGGATGCGAACGAGCAGGATCTGTATGGACATGTCCTGGTGTGGCACAGCCAGCTCCCCGCCTGGCTGAACGAGGGCGACTTCAGCCCGTCCGATATCCGTACCATCATGACAGACCACATCGCCACCGTGGCAGGCCGCTACAAGGGCCGGGTGGACCGGTGGGACGTGGTCAACGAGGCGTTCAACGAGGACGGCACCTTCCGGGAGACCATCTTCCACAACGCCATGGGCGAGGACTACATCGCCGAGGCCTTCCGCGCCGCCCACCGCGCGGACCCGGACGCCAAGCTGTTCATCAACGACTACAACACCGACGGTCTCGGCCCCAAGAGCGACGCGACGTACCGGCTGGTCAAGAAGCTCCTGGCCGAGGGCGTGCCGATCCACGGCGTGGGAGTCCAGGGCCATCTGGTGCTCGGACAGCAGCCGGAGGACATGAAGGCCAACCTCCAGCGCTTCGCCGACCTCGGCCTGGACGTCGTCGTCACCGAGCTCGACATCCGCATGGAACTGCCGGTCACCCAGAAGAAGCTGCTCCGGCAGGCCGTCGAGTACAAGGCCGTCACCGACGCCTGCACGGCCGTCGCCCGCTGCGAGGGCATCACCGTCTGGGGCTTCTCGGACGCCGACTCCTGGGTGCCGGGCTGGTTCGAGGGCGAGGGCGCGGCCTGCCCGTACGACGAGGAGTACAAGCCGAAGCCGGCCTACTACGCCATGAAGCTCGCCTACACCGTGGCCGGATGGAAGCACCACCTGCCCGGACGGCGCTGAGCCGCGGCCGGCCGCCCGCCCCGCCGCATGGTTCCGGCGCGCCCCGGCCCGTGAAGGGCCGGTGGCGCGCCGGACGCGTGTGCGGACGACGGCACGGACGGCGGCGGGTGCTGCGGCGGTGCCGGCCGTGGCGGTCTCAGCCCCTGCGCGCGGTGTACGCGGGGACGGCCACCGAGGTGTCGTCCAGGCACTGGCCGGTGGCCAGGTCGAAGCGCTGCTTGAGCAGCGGCGAGGCGACGAACGGCCGGCCGTCCCGCCCCGTCCGGCCGATCAGCCCGCGGGACAGGACGTAGGCGCCGGTGAACGGGTCCTGGTTGCCGATCGCGTACACCGCGCCCGCCCGGTCCAGGAAGACGGCCGCCTGCCGCCCGTCCGGCAGCAGCACCGCCACTCCGCGGCCGGGGGTGAGGCCGGCGGTGTCGCAGACCGCGTGCCAGCGGTTGCCGACCAGCAGTTCGACACGGGTCGCGGTGGCGGTGGCCGTACCGGCGGCGGAGGCCGGGGCGGCCGGGGCGAGCCGGTCCAGGGTGGTCTCGGGTGCGAGCGTCATCGGGCGGAGCTCCCTTCGAGGGTGCGGACGGGGAGAACGGGGCCGGCCAGGATGCCGAGGTCCGGCTTGACCTGGTCGCGTTCGGGCACGAAGCGGACGGACGGGTCGGGGGTGCCCGGGGCGTTGACGAAGGAGACGAAGCGGCGCAGCCGCTCCGGGTCCTCCAGCGTCGCGCCCCACTCGTCGCGGTAGCCGGCGACGTGGTCGGCCATCAGCCGCTCCAGTTCGCCGCAGATGCCGAGCGAGTCGTGCACCACCACGTCCCGGACGTGGTCCAGGCCCCCTTCGATCCGCTCCAGCCAGACGGAGGTGCGCTCCAGCCGGTCGGCGGTGCGGATGTAGAACATCAGGAACCGGTCGATGAGGCGGACCAGTTCGGCGTCGGACAGGTCCTGGGCGAGCAGGTCGGCGTGGCGCGGGTCGGCGCCGCCGTTGCCGCCGACGTACAGGTTCCAGCCGTTCGAGGTGGCGATGACCCCGAAGTCCTTGCCGCGCGCCTCCGCGCACTCCCGGGCGCAGCCGGAGACGGCGGACTTCAGCTTGTGCGGCGAGCGCAGGCCCCGGTAGCGCAGCTCCAGTTCGATGGCCATCCGCACCGAGTCCTGCACGCCGTAGCGGCACCAGGTCTGCCCGACGCAGGACTTCACGGTGCGCAGCGCCTTGCCGTACGCGTGTCCGGACTCGAAGCCCGCGTCGACCAGCCGGGCCCAGATCTGCGGGAGCTGGTCCACGCTGGCGCCGAACAGGTCGATCCGCTGCCCGCCGGTGATCTTCGTGTAGAGCCCGAAGTCGCGGGCCACCTCACCGATCACGATCAGCTTCTCCGGGGTGATCTCACCGCCGGGGATGCGCGGGACGACCGAGTAGGAGCCGTTGCGCTGGATGTTGGCGAGGAAGTGGTCGTTGGTGTCCTGGAGGGCGGCCTGCTCGCCGTCCAGGACGTAGCCGTCGGCGCCGATGGAGGGGGCGAGGGAGGCGATGATCGAGGCCACGGTCGGCTTGCAGATCTCGCAGCCGTCGCCGCCGCGCGCCTCCTCGCGGCCGTGCTCGTCGAGCACCTGTGCGTACGAGGTCAGCTGCCGCACCCGGACGATCTCGTACAGCTCGGCGCGGGTGTGCGCGAAGCACCCGCAGAGGCCCTTGTCGACGCTGACGCCCTGGGCCTCCAGCTCGTCGTTGACGAGCGTGGTGAGCACCTTGACGCAGCTGCCGCAGCCGGTGCCGGCCTTGGTGCACTTCTTGACCTCGGGCACCGTGCCGCAGCTGTGTTCGGTGACGGCTCCGCGGATGCTGCCCTTGGTGACGTTGTGGCAGCTGCAGATGACGGCCTCGTCGGGGAGCGAGGACGGCCCCAGCGCGACCGGCGCCCCGGCCCCCGCGGGCAGCACGAGCTGCTCGGGCGGCACCGGCGGCACGGACCCGGTGAGCGGGCGCAGCATGCCGTAGGCGTCGGCGTCGCCGACCAGGACCCCGCCGAGCAGCGCGCCGTCGGAGCCGACGACCAGCTTCTTGTAGACGCCGGAGCGGGAGTCGGAGTAGACGACGTCGAGGCAGCCCTCGGCGGTGCCGTGCGCGTCGCCGAAGCTCGCCACGTCCACACCGAGCAGCTTCAGCTTGGTGGAGGTGTCGGCGCCGGTGAAGGCGGCCTCCGCGCCGGCGATGGCGGCGGCGGCGGTCTCGGCCATCTCGTAGCCGGGGGCGACCAGGCCGTAGACCTTGCCGTCGGCGGCGAGCGCGCACTCGCCGATGGCGTAGACGGCCGGGTCGGAGGTGCGGCAGCTCTCGTCGACGGTGATGCCGCCGCGCTCGCCGACCGCCAGGCCGCAGTCCCGGGCGAGCTGGTCGCGGGGGCGGATGCCGGCGGAGAACACGACGAGCTCGGCGGCGAGCGCGGAGCCGTCGGAGAGGGCCATGCCGGTGACGGAGCCGTCGTCGCCGGTGGTGATCTCCTGGGTGCCGACGCCGGTGTGCACCTCGACGCCCATGTCCTCGATGGTGCGGCGGAGCGCGGCGCCGCCGCCCTCGTCCACCTGCACGGGCATCAGCCGGGGCGCGAACTCCACGACGTGCGTCTCCAGGCCGAGGCCCTTGAGCGCGCCGGCGGCCTCCAGGCCGAGCAGGCCGCCGCCGACGACCGCGCCGGTGCGGGAGTTCTTCGCGTACTCCTCGATGGCGAGCAGGTCCTCGATGGTGCGGTAGACGAAGCAGCCCTCGGCGTCCTTGCCGGGCACCGGCGGGACGAAGGGGTACGAGCCGGTGGCGAGCACCAGGGTGTCGTACCGGAGCGTGCGCCCGGCGCGCGAGGTGACGGTGCGCGCCTCCCGGTCGACGGCCACGGCCGGGTCGCCGAGGTGGAACTCGATGCCGTGCCGTTCCATGAACTCCGGCTCGCCGAGCGCCAGGTCCTCCGGGGCGCGGCCCGAGAAGTACGAGGTGAGCTGGACCCGGTCGTAGGCGGCGCGGGGTTCCTCGCAGAACACGGCGATGTGCGCGCGCTCCGTCAGCCCGCGCTCGGCGAGGGCCTCCAGGAAGCGCTGGCCGACCATGCCGTGGCCGACGAGGACGATGGTGGGACGGCCGGTGGCGCCGGTGCCGTCGGCGGCGGTGGTGGCCGTGGCGATGCCCGGGGCGGTGCCCGTGGTCGCGGCGGACGTCCCGTTCACGCCGGTCACGCCGTTGAGGCGGGTCGTCTGGTCGGGTGCCATCTCAGCAGCCTCCGTCATGGGTCAGCAGATGGAGCAGGGGAGCGGAGGGCAGCGGCTCGTCGCCCTCCCAGGTGCGGGCGAGCGCGCCGACAGTGCCGAGATCGCCGAGAAGGATTCCGCCGACAAGCCGGTCGCCGCGGACGACGACCTTGCGGTACGCGCCGCGCGTGGCGTCGGAGAGATGGATGACGTCGTCCCCGGGGGCGGGGGTGGTCTCGCCGAAGGCGGCGAGGTCGAGCGGGCCGGCGGCGGCGCCGGCTCCGGAGCCGTCCGCTCCGGGTGTGGCGGTGGTGTCCGTTCCCGGCGCGGCGGCGGGGGCGGCGAGCACGGCGGCCGCGGCGTCCCCGGCGGCAGCGGTGGCGGCCCCGGCGGAGACGGGCCGCGGCTCCGGGCGCCGCGGATCCGGGCGAAGGGCGGACAGGTCACCGTCGTCCGCCGGGACCGGGAGCGGGACCGTCCGGCCGGTGGCGGCGGCGCCGTTGCCGCCACCACCGGCCGGCGGCGGGCCGGACCAGGCCGGCAGGCTGAGCCGGGTCAGGGCCCGGGTGCCGCGGTAGCGCGGGGCAGGACCGCCCGCGGCTCCGGCCAGCACCCCGGCCAGGACGTCGGCCTGCTCCTGCGCGGCCCCGGCCAGTCCGTAGACGGTGCCGTCGTGCTCGGCGCAGTCGCCGATGGCGTGGACGCGGGGGTCGTCGGTGCGCAGTTCGTCGTCGACGACGATGCCGCGTGCGACCTTCAGCCCGGCCGCCAGGGCGAGGCCCGTGCGGGGCCGCACCCCGCAGGCGAGGACGACGATCTCGGCGTCGAGCCGGAAACCGTCGGCGAGCTCCACGGCGGTCACCTCGCGGGCGGACGAGCCGCCGTCCCGGGTGACGCTCCGGGTGCGCAGCCCGCGGACCCGGCACTCGGTGTGCACCTCCACGCCCAGCGCCTCCAGGTGGCCGCGGAGCATGCCCGAGGCGTCGGCGTCGAGCTGGCGTTCCATGAGGTGCTCGCCCTGCTGCGCCAGCACCACCTGCGCGCCGCACCGGGCGAGGGCCCGGGCGGCGGAGACGCCGAGCAGCCCGCCGCCGATCACCACGGCGCGCACGCCGGGGCGCACGGCCTCGGCGAGCGCCCGGCAGTCGTCAAGGGTGCGGAAGGGGTGCACCCCGGACGGCAGGTCGCGGCCGTCGTGCTCGAACAGGCCGCGCAGGGGCGGCAGTACGGGGTTGGAGCCGGTGGCCAGCACCAGTGAGTCGTACGGCACGCTCTGCCCGTCGTCGCACAGCACCAGCCGCGCGTCGCGGTCGATCCGCACGGCGCGCACGCCGGTCAGATGCCGCACGGAGGCGCCGGGGGCGGGCAGGGCGATCACCTCGGGCCCGTACCGTCCCGCGAGGACGTCCGCGAGCAGGACCCGGTTGTACGGACCGTGCGGTTCCTCGCCGATGACGGTGACGTCGGTGCCGCCGGCGGGGGCACCGACGCCGAGGGCGGTCAGCTGCTGCACGAGCCGGGCACCGGCCATGCCACCGCCGATCACCACGACGCGACGGCGGCCCGGGTCCCGGTCCGGCTCCTTGTTCGAGGTCATACGGAGAGCGTGCGGGGTGGCTGTTTCCCGACCGCATCCCCGCTGTTTCCCCCGGGCAACGCTGCCCTCAGCGGGCCCCGCCCCTCACTGTGAGCCGGACCCGCTCCCGTGGGGCCCCGCGGTCAGACCGCCGCCCTGAACTGCCGGCGCAGGAAGGCGTCGAAGACACCGGCACCGAACAGCCGGCGGATCTGCACCAGCAGCCGGGCGGCGGGCGTGATGACATAACGGGTCCGCGGGCGCGCTCCGGTGGCGGCGCGCTCGATGACCTCGGCGACCGCCTCGGGCGGGGCGGACAGCGTCCGCGACTGGAAGGACCGGGCCATCTGCTGGTCCATCGCGTCGTTCAGCCGGGTGTACGGGCCGGCCGCAGCGGCCGAGCCGGCCAGAGTACGGGCCGCGGTGCCGCCGAACGCGGTACGGATCAGGCCCGGCTCGACCAGGCTCACCTTGATCCCGAACGGCGCGGCCTCGAAGCGCAGCGCGTCGGTGAGGGCTTCGACCGCGTACTTGCTGGCGTGGTAGTAGCCCGCGACGGGGAAGACGAGCCGGCCGCCCATGGAACCGACGTTGATGATGCGGCCGTGCCCGGCGGCGCGCATGCCGGGCAGCGCCAGCTGGGTCAGCCGTGCCAGACCGAAGACGTTGGTCTCGAACTGCCGGCGCACCTCGGCCAGATCGGTCTCCTCGACGGTCCCGTACGCGCCGTATCCGGCGTTGTTGACCAGGACGCCGACCGAGCCGTGCTCGGCCTCGACGGTCTTGACGGCGGCGGCCATGGACTCCTCGTCGGTGACGTCCAGGGCCAGGGTGCGGGCCCCGGCCCCGGCGAGAGGGGCGAGCGTCTCGGGCCGGCGCGCGGTGGCGTAGACGGTCAGGTCCGGACGGGCGGCCAGGCGCAGGGCCGTGGCCCGGCCGATGCCCGAGGAGGTCCCGGTGATGAGTATCGCGGTCGTGGTCATGCGGACTCCTCGGAGTAGTGGTCCATGCCGGCGACGAACAGCGCGACGCCGTGGCGCAGGCGCCGGACGGGGGCCTGCGGGTCGGTCAGGTCGGCCTCCAGGCCGCGGGTGAAGGCCAGGAGCAGCTGGGCCACCTCGTCCGCCCCGGCCTTCGGCAGATCCGGGCGGGCGGCGGTGATGGCCGAGGTGAGCAACTCGCGCATGGCCGTCTCGTAGGCCTCCAGCAGATCCGCCGACTCACGGGAGTCGACCCCGAGCAGCTCGGCGGCGTGCGCCGGGCTGTCCCGCCACACCCCGGCGAGCAGCCGCAGCTTCACCTCCAGCACGCCGGTGAGCCGCTCGGCCAGGTCTCCCCGGGCCGTCGCCGCGGAACGGGCATCGCTCAGCGACGCGTCCAGCAGCCGGGTGGTCAGGCGGCGGAACGCGTCCTGCTTGTTGCGGACGTACTGGTAGACACCGGGCCGGGACAGGCCCGCCTCCCGGGCGATGTCGTCCATCGTGGTGCGCCGCACGCCGTGCCGGGTGAAACACGCATATGCGGCATCAAGGATCTGGTCGAGCCGCTCATCGTCCAACATGCTGACAATATTTGCATGGAGTGTCAGTCTGTTCAACCCTGTGGTGGGGGCCGGCCCCGCCGGGGGGGCGTGCTGTCGTAAGGGGTCACGCGGCAGCGCTCATGACGGCCCGGGGCGGTCACTCGGCGCCGGACACCACGGACACCACGGACACCACGGACACCACGGACACCCCCTTGGCCGCAGCCGTACAAGAACGGGGGCCGAGCCGGACCGGCGGCAAGGCTCAGGAGGCGCTGTCGCCGCCCTGGCCGGGAGCGTGGAACTCGCCGGTGTCGAGGTCGAAGTCGAACGGCTTCGGAACGTAGAGCTTCTCGCCGAAGGTGACCGTGGTCCGCGAGCGGTAGCCCTGCTCGGACGGGTCCCAGAAGACGGTGGCCGTCTCCGCCTGCATGTCGACCAGCAGGTACACCGGCACCTGCCTGCCGTACACGGCGACTTTCTCCGCCCAGTCGTCGTCCTTGGTGGAGACGGAGGTCAGCTCGGCGACGAGCGAGAGCGCTTCGCCGGGGATACGGGGGCTCCGGTGCTCGAAAGCGGCTTCGTCCGCGACGAAGAGGTCCGGTCCGTAGGCGCGCGCGGACCGGGGGAAGACGAAGAGGAAGGGGGCGCTGTCGGCGTCGTGGCCTTCGGGCGCGTGCGGCTGCAGCTGGCGGCGCAGTGATTTCATGGGACGCCAGTAGTAGGCCCGCGACCACGGCGACACGACGATCTTCCCCCTGATGATCTCGGCCTTGTAGCCGTCCGGCAGGTGCAGCTCTTCCACGGCCCGGCAGAGTTCCTCGAAATCCACGGGGACGGGATCGCTTATGGTCACCGGCCGCTCAAGCATTGACGTCATGGCCGTCCTCCCACTGGCTGAGGGGCTGGCGGGCGCCCCCGTTCACAGTAGCCCGAGCCGCCGTCCGGGGCCCGCCCGCTCACTCGTACGTGCCCGCTCGGACTGCCGTCCCCGGCCGGTTCCGGGCTTCCGTGCGGACGCACGTACGATTCCCCAGGCTGTGCGGTCGCCGGCGAAGCGCTTCCGCCGTGAACGGGAACTGCGGGGATGGACGACATATCACTGGCGGCCGTGGCCCTGCTGTGCCTGGCGGCCCTCTCCGCGGGCTGGATCGACGCCGTCGTCGGCGGTGGCGGACTGCTCCAGCTCCCGGCGCTGCTCGTGGGTTTCCCGCACCTTCCGCCCGCCTATCTCCTCGGCACCAACAAAGCCGTGTCCATCGTCGGCACCACCGCCGCGGCCGTGACGTACACGCGCAAGGCGCCGGTCGACGTCCGGACGGCTGTGCGGATCGGACTGGCGGCGCTCGGCGGCTCCCTGCTCGGGGCGTTCTTCGCCGCCGGCGTCGAGAGCGCGGTGCTCCGCCCGCTGATCATCGTCATCCTGCTGGGCGTGCTGGCCTTCGTCCTGCTCCGCCCGTCCTTCGGCACCACGGTCCCGGTGATGACCGGCCCGGTGACCCGGCGCCGCGTCCTGACGGCGATCCTGGTCGCGGGCCTGGGCATCGGCTTCTACGACGGCCTGGTCGGCCCGGGCACCGGGACCTTCCTGGTCATCGCGCTCGTGGCGATCCTCCACATGGATCTGGTGACGGCCTCCGCCACCACCAAGATCGTCAACGTGTGCACCAACTTCGGCGCCCTGGTGGTGTTCACCGCGCAGGGCACGGTGCTGTGGAAACTGGCCGCCCTGATGGCCCTCTTCAATCTCGCGGGCGGCACCCTCGGCGCCCGTACGGCCCTCAAGCGGGGCAGCGGCTTCGTCCGCGTGGTGCTGGTGGTCGTGGTCCTCGCCCTGGTCACCAAGCTGGCGTACGACCAGTGGACCGGCTGAGAGGCTTCAGCCGGCGGACCCGCCGCCGCGTTCCTCCGGAACGAGACCGATGCGCCGCACTGCCGCCGGTGCGGCGGGACCGGCGGGACCGGCGGGCAGATCCAGCTCGCACCAGACCGTCTTGCCGACCGTCCGGTGCGTGACGCCCCACCGGGCGGCCAGCGTCCGGACGATGAGCAGACCCCGCCCGGACGTACCGGCGAGCGGCGCGGGACGCGGACGCGGCAGCGCCTCGCCGCGCGCGTCCGAGACCGCGATCCGCAGCGCACCGCGGGTGAGTGACAGCTCCACGCGGAAGAGGCGACCCGGAACGTGGCCGTGCACCAGGGCGTTGGTGGCCAGCTCGGAGAGGAGCAGCGCCGTGTCCCCCGCCAGCCCGGGGTGCCCCCACTCGGCGACGAGCCGCGCGGCCCGCCGCCGCGCGAGCCCTACACTGCGCGGGCTCAGCGTGTAGTCCAACGCGTCGGTGCGGAGGGCGGGTTCGGGGGAGAGGTGGGGTTCGGTCACGGTGGCGTACCTCCTGGTGCCGGCTGGCGGGCGTGACGGCTCCCGGGCGGTCGGCGAGGAGACGCGACCGCCCGATGTCACGGGGTGAGCAGTTCGGCACGGAACGTATCCACCCTCGCTAGCGCTATCAAGCTCTACCCGGAAGATTTCCACCGATCGAGTTTGCTCGTCACCGTCGCCGCCCAGCAGACTGAGCATCCTCACGCAGGAGGAGCGACAGGTGACAGAGAGTCCTGCCAAGCAGGGAAACAGCACGTCAAGCGTCCTGGGGCGCAGACTGGGCGGAGAGCTGACGGGACTGCGCACGGCGGCGGGCCTGACGCAGCCGCAAGCGGCGCAAGCCCTGACGGCGTCAACGGCGAAGGTCGCCAAACTGGAGCGCGGCTGGGTTCCCGTCCGTGACCCGGACATCCACGCGCTCTGCAAGCTCTACGGCGTCGAGGGGACCGACACCGAACGCTCACTCCTCGACCTGGCCCGCGTGGACCGCGAACGCCGCAAGGCGAAGGGCTGGTGGAACAACCATCCCGAACTGGGCGAGATGCAGGAGTACGTCGCCCTGGAGAACGCGGCGACCGTGATCAGAACGTGGCAGCTGTGCTTCGTCCCCGGCTTGCTGCAGACCCCCGCCTACGCCCGGGCGCTGGCCTCCGGCAATTCCTTGCACGGCCACAGCGACAACGGTGACCGGCTGGTGGCAACGCGGATGGCGCGTCAGCAGCGATTGGACGACGAGCCACCGCTGGAGCTGAAGGCGGTGATCCACGAAGCCGCGCTACGCCACCTGGTGGGCGGGACGCCGACCATGCGCGAGCAGTTGGACCACCTCGGGGAAGTGGCGCGCAAGCCGCACGTGAACGTCAACGTGATTCCCTTCTCGCACGGCGAACACGTGGGCATGGGCGGGTCATTCAACATCCTGTCCTTTGCGGTACCGGGCGCGATGGATGTGGTGTATGCAGAGACCGCTCTCGGGCAGTTCTGGACAGAGGGTGGCGAGGGCGCCGCAGCACATGAGGCACTTTTCGAACGGCTCGTCCGCAGTGCGCTCTCCGAGAGGGAATCCACCGCCTATATCCGGTCTCTCAGCAAGGAGTTGTGAGCCATGCCGCTCTACCGCTATCGCAAGTCGAGCCACAGCAGCGCTGACCGTGAGTGCGTCGAGGTGGCCACGAACATCCCCGGCAGCGTCGCCATACGCGACTCCAAGACCCCGGATGGCCCGATACTCCGCGTCGCGGCCCCGAGCTGGGCCGCGTTCACCAGCGGCGTCGTATCCGCCGGCCTCCGCTTCGGAGGTTGAGGGCAGGGCTGTGCGGGGCCCGGCGCCGTGGACCGTGGCAGCGGGCCCCGCACACGCAGTGGAGGTCAGGCGTCGCCGTTGAGCATGGCGGCGGTCAGGACGTCGCCGGCGACGCCCCAGCCGCCGTCGGCGACTTCGTCGACGAGGACGACGGTCGTGGGGCGGGCCCGCTCACCGTAGATCTCCGCGTACAGGTCGGTGGTGCGCTCGACGATCTTCTTCTTGTCCTCGGCGGTGATGGTGCCCGCGGGGACCTTGAAGTGGGCGAAGGGCATGGCTGATTCTCCTTGGGCTGGTTTCTTCCGTGGCGCGGGAGCGCGTGTCCGGGGTGCGCGCTGCTTCCCTCCGGCAATGGGGTCGCTTCCCGGCCGAGGCCGGCGTGGTGGTCAGAGGCCGGCGTGGGGCGTGAGCGGTGCCCTCACACCATGCCCCCGTTGGCCCGGAGGACCTGGCCGTTCACCCAGCGCCCTGCCGGGCCGGTGAGGAAGGCGACCACCTCGGCGATGTCCTCCGGGGTGCCCAGCCGCTCCAGGGGCGGGGCCTTGGCGAGCTGGTCGATCTGCTCGGGCGTCTTGCCGTCGAGGAACAGGTCGGTGGCCGTGGGGCCGGGGGCGACGGCGTTCACCGTGACGTCCCGCCCGCGCAGCTCGCGGGCGAGGATCAGCGTGAGCGCCTCGACGGCTCCCTTGCTCGCCGCATACGCGCCGTAAGCGGGGAACCGCGTGCCGACCACGGAGGTCGAGAACCCCACGAACGAGCCGCCCGCCCGCAGCCGCCGCGCGGCCTGCTGGGCGACGACGAAGGTGCCGCGGATGTTGGTGCGGTGCACGGCGTCGAGGACGGCCAGGTCGAGGTCGGCGACGGGCGACAGAGCGAGCCGCCCGGCGCAGTTCACGACGACGTCCACGCCGCCGAACTCCTGCTCCGCCCGGTCGAACAGCGCGGCGACCGCGTGCTCGTCCGCCACGTCCGCCCGCACGCCGATCGCCCGCCCGCCGGCAGCGGTGATCGCCGTCACCGTCTCCTCGGCGGCACCCGCGTCGCGGGCGTAGTTCACCACGACGGCCAGGCCGTCCCGGGCGAGCCGGTGGGCCACCGCCCGGCCGATGCCGCGCGATCCGCCGGTGACGACAGCGGCCCGTACGGCCGCCGGAGTGGGATGGTTCGTAGTCATGTCCTCCACGATGTGCGGGACCGGCGGGCGGAACCAGGGGATGTCATCCCCTGTGTCCGCGGCGCGGCGGCACGCAGAATGGGAGCCATGGGGTCTGTGAAACACACCGAGCTGGGAGTCTTCCTGCGGTCGCGGCGCGGACGCATCCGCCCGGCCGACGTGGGACTGCCCCACGGGCCCCGGCGCCGCGTGCCCGGGCTGCGCCGGGACGAGGTCGCCCAGCTCGCCGGGGCATCGGTGGAGTACTACACCGAACTCGAACGCGGAGCCGGTTCCCAGCCCTCCGAGCAGATGATCGCCGCGCTGGCGAGGGCGCTGCGCCTGACCGCCGACGAGCGCGACTACCTGTACCGCCTGGCCGACCGCCCGGTGCCCGGGCCCGGCTCGGCCGCCTCGCACGTCCATCCCGGCATGCTCGACCTGCTCACGCGTCTGACGTCGACACCCGCACAGGTCATCACCGACCTGCACGTCACCCTCGTACAGAACCCGCTTGCGGTGGCGCTGCTCGGGGACCACTCCGGCTTCCGGGGCCCCCGGGCCAGCTTCGTCCACCGGTGGTTCACCGACCCCGGCGCCCGGCGGCTGTACCCCGAGGCCGACCACGAGAGCCACTCCCGCGCCTTCGTCGCCGACCTGCGGGCAGCCGCCGCCCGGCGCGACGCCAAGGACACCAAAGCCGGATCGATGATCAGCTCGCTGCTCGGCACCTCCCCCGAGTTCGCCGCCCTGTGGGCCGAGCACGACGTGGCGTTCCGGCGCATGGACCGCAAACGCCTCAACCATCCGGCACTCGGCCTGATCGAGGTCAACTGCCTCAACCTGTTCAGCGAGGACGGCCGGCAGCGGCTGCTCTGGTTCACCCCCGCGGTCGGCACCGACAGCGCCGGCCTTCTCGACCTGCTCGCCGTCGTCGGCACCCAGGACATCAGCGAAGCGGCGCGCTGAAGCCTCCCCCGCAGGGCGGACGCACCCTCCGGGGCGTGCATTGCTGTGATGGTGTGCGTTGACGGCCGGCGCGGGCCCTAGTCTGTTACCCGGCATGCACACCGAGCCCTCCGGACCGGTCAGTTCGTTCGGGGCGCCGGCTGTTCGCCGTGCCGCCTGCTCCCCGCAGTCCGGGGCGGAGCCCGCCGCCCGTCAGCCGCAGAAAGCGCACGCCGTGTTCCGCACCTACCTGTTGCCCGTCGAGGCCGCGGTCACCTGGTTCCCGCTCGTCGCCGCGGTGATCCTGGTGCCGGCCGCCGTCCGCGGATACCGCAGGCGCGGCCGGGCAGGGGGCTGGCCGGTCCTCGTGTTCTACAGCTTCGTCTTCTACCTGCTCGCCGCGCTGCTGCAGACGGTGATGCCGCTGCCCGCCGACACGGACGATTACTGCACCACCGTCCACTACGCCGCCGAGCCGCAGCTGGAGCCCTTCGCCTTCCGTGCCGCCATCTCCTCGGCGGGCGGTGGCAGCTGGTCACCCGGCGTGCTGGCCGGTCTCGCCCCGGCATGGACCACCCTGCTCAACGCCGTGCTGCTCCTGCCGCTGGGCGTCTACCTGCGCTACCACCTGCGGCAGCGGCTGCTCCGTGCGACGTTCGTGGCCTTCACCACCTCACTGTTCTTCGAGACCACCCAGTACACCGGTCTGTGGTTCGTCTACGCCTGTCCCTACCGGCAGTTCAACGTGGACGACCTCATGCTCAACACCGCCGGCGCGTGCGTGGGATGGTTCGCAGCCGGTCCTCTCATCCGCGTCCTGCCCGTCAACGACCCGGAGCGCGAACGCCACCGCTACGCGGGGCGCATCACCCTCACCCGACGGTTCCTCGCCTTCCTCACCGACCTGGCCGGCTGGCTCATCGTCTGGACGCTGGCCACCGGTCTGCTCGCCCTCGCCACCTCCTGGCCGACCGGCCGGCACTACGCGCTGCCGGTCGGTGCCGCGCTCGGGCTGGTCTGGTTCTGGCTGCTGCCGGCCGTCTTCGCGACCACCCCCGGCAAACGGGCCGTACTCCTGCGCCTCACCCGGCCCGACGGCACCCGGGCAGGCCCGCTGCGGCTCACCCTGCGCGCCTGGATCGTCTACGGCCCCCTCGCCCTGGCCTGGACGGCCCTGGCCCACCACACGGCGTCGCTCGACTTCCCCGCCCTCGCCGGCCGCCTGCTTCCGCACCTCACCCTGCTCGTGGGCGTCCTCATCTGGGGCGGCCCGGTGGTGGCGGTCCTGCTGCGCCGGGACGAGGGAGCCTGGTACGAACGGTGGTCCTCCACCGTCAACACGGCCCTCCTCCACTCCCGTGAACCATCGGTCCCGGTTGCGCGAGAGGCCGCGGGGACGCACTCCTCCCGTCGTCGCGTGCCCGACGCCCACCGCTGACCGCAGCTCCGGCTGCCCTACGGTGCGGGCGGAACGGGTCCCGCGTCAGGACTCCGCGGTGACGACGAGGGCGTAGGAGCCGACGCCGGTCAGCGCGGCACCGGGGTGCTGGTTGTTGGCGCTGTGCACGGTGAGCACCGCTCCGGTGCCGGTGTCGATGTCGAGGTCCTGAAGAGTGCCGGCCTCTTCGCCCCGGACGGTGAGGACGCGGCGGCCGACCAAGTCCTTGCAGACGGCGGCGGGGGCGGCGAGTTCACCGTCGGCGTCCTGCAGTGCATCGGTGCGGGCCATGACCGCGTCGTGGCCGATGGCCTGGACGTTCTCCCAGGTGATGTAGGAGCCGGAGCGGCCGGTCTTCTTCAGCCGCAGGGCGAGGACCCGCGGCGGCTGGGCGGCGAGGACGAGCCCGTCGACCTTGCCGATCCGGTGGGCCTCGGCCGTGTCCATGACCGGCAGGCCGGTGATCTGGGAGAGCAGCATCAGGTCTCCTGGAGGTGGGCGCGGAACGCCTGGACCATGCCGGCGAAACCGGGCAGGTCGTCGGCGACGAAATCGGTCGCGGCGGCGGGGATCACCAGCGCCTCGCCGGAGACCGCGACGGTCTCCGCCAGCGGGATGTACACCGTGCGCTCCTGGCGGCCGAGCGCCTCACTGGAGGCGACCTGGTAGCCGGCGACGGCGGCCGTGGTCGCGCTCACCTCGATGACCACGTCCGTGACCTTCCCGACGTCCGTGCCGGCGTCGGTCAGCACGCGCGAGCCCAGCACGTCCCCGCCCCCCGCCTCACCGCGGTCGACGACCTCGTTCCGGGCCTCGAACGCCGCCTCGTCGCGGATCATCACCGCGTGGGGGCCCAGGGCGGTCACCGCCGTCCAGGGCAGGGCGTGGCGCTTGGGGCCGGAGAACATGCCCCGCCCGCTGAGCGTGAAGCCCGCCACCCGGCCCGCGCCGCTCTCGAAGACGATGTCCTTCACCTGCGCGACCGCTTCGCCGGACAGGGTGACCACGGGACGTTTGCCGATCTCCGAGGCCAGCATCAGCGTGCTCATGAGCTCTCCTTCCCGCCCGCCCGGCCACGGCGCACCGCGATCACACCGCCGGACCGGCGCCGGGCCTGGATGCCCAGCATCGCCCCGATCACCACCACCGCCAGTACCCCGGCGATGACCAACCACAGCCACCAGTCCATCGCACACCTCCCGGTACGACGCCGGAAAGGCCGGCATTCGTACTACCGGGCATCCTGCCCGCATCTCCGGAGTCCAGACATGGCCCGTGTGCCAACCCGGGCCGCTGCTTGTTTCGGAGGCCGGCCGCATCCGTGATCGGTGGCCACACCGATCGCGGACGCCCGCGGTTCCGCCCGGAAATCTCTCGCGCGGGACCCCGACGAACGTGAGGATCGACAAGCGGTGTCCGTGTCGGGCGTGCGGTGAAAGGGAGACCACCATGATGGGTCGGGTGGCATTGCGGCGGATGGACGAGGCGAGCCTCGAAGGGCTCCTCGCCGTGGCCGTCGATGACGCGGCACCGGAGGAGGTCATGCCTCCCGTGGCCGGGCCACCGGGATGGACGCCTGAACGGCAGGAAGCCTTCCGGGCTTGGCACCGCGCTCGGCGCGCCGGGCTCGCCGGCCCGCTCCGGGAGTCCACCTACGCGATCATTCACGACGGGGAGACCGTGGGCGCGGCCCGCCTGGCAGTCCGCGGCAGCGGGGAAGCCCTCGAAACGGGTATGTGGCTGGCCCGTTCCCAACGGGGCCGCGGAATCGGTACCGCCGTACTGCGCGTGCTTCTCGACGAAGCCGCCAGGGCCGGTGCACGAGTCGTCGTCGCGGACACCACAGCGCAGAACGCGGCGGCGCTCGCAGCGCTGCGCCGCAATGGCGCGACGCTGACCCCGAGCGAGGACACCGCTGATGTTCACGCCGAGTTGACGCCGAGGGCGATCCCGTCGACTCCGCCTCCCACGGCGAGCCCGTGAGGATGTCAGTCGACAGACCCGGGCGGGGCGCGCGGACGCCGCGCATCCGCCGTGGGTGGGAGAGGCGCTGCGGGGGGTACCGTCCCAGTCCCGTCCACGCTTTTCCGGACGAGATGGTGCGATTGGGCGAGGTGGCGGCGGTGGCCGGAGCGATAGGCTCTGTGCCGCAGACCGAGCGGAGTGGGAGAGTGCCGTGAGCAGTCAGCCGACCGAGAACGATGGCCCCATCATTCCCATGCCCTCGCTCACGCCGGATGCCCTGCGGGAGGCTGTGGCGCACATCGTTCCGAGCCGTCTTCCGGAGCTCAACCGGCATCTTGCCCGGGCCGCGACGAACGCGCAGCGCACCAGCAGCCTCGGGCCTGTGCGTGCATTCACTCTGCACTGGGGCGCCATCGTCAACATCGAACGATGGCCGCAGCGCGCGGCGCGCTTCCACGCCTGCCAGGAGCGAGCCGCAGATCCGCTCGCCGACCCCGAGGAAGCGCGTTCCGCGGCCGCTGAGGTGGGCCGCATCCTTCGTGTGGCGAGTGAGGAACTGGAATCGTGAGTGACGCCTGGGTCTGGGAGTACGACCCGGATGCCGAGCATGTCGTCGGCGGGCTCCCGGCGCACGTCGTCACAGAAGTCGAACGCCTCGCACGGGAGCTGGCCGTTCTCGGCCGCGACGCCGGCGAGGTCGGCGAGGGCGGTGCTCTGCGGACACTCGACTTCCTCGGTGCGGGCCTGCTCTGTTTCTGCCGGTGCCGAGTCGGCAGATGATCGTCGTGGTGCGGGTCACCTGGGCCGGCTGAGCTGCGCTGACCGGTGCGTTCGTTCCCGGGCCCGTGGGCCGGTGGTCGCTGTCAGTCGACCAGGCCGAGGCGGGCCGCTCTGACGCCGGCCGCGAAGCGGCTCTCCACGCCGAGTTTCTCGACCAGTTGGGTCATCAGGCGGCGCAGGGTGCGTTCGGAGATCCCCAGGCGGCGGGCGATGCTCTCGTCCTTGGCACCGGTGGCGAGGAGGGCGAGCACCTCGCGTTCCCGGGGGGTGTAGTCCCGGGCGGTCTGCGCCCGGCCGGCCGGGGCCCCGGGTGCGTGCGGGGAGGCGGCGGCCCAGCTGTGCTCGAAGACCTGGACGAAGCACGCGGCGATGAGGGAGCCGTGCAGGGCGACGTCTCCGCGGTCGCGGTCGGAGCCCAGACCGGCCCACATGACGGTGAGTTCCCGGTCGATGATCAGGAGGTAGAGCGGTACGGAGGTGGCGACGCGGACCTCGGCGCCGGCCTCCGCCACGCTCTCCACATAGCGGGCCGCGCCCGGCCGGCGCAGGGCGCTCGCCGAGACGAGCAGCCGGCAGGAGGCGCCCCGGGCGAGCAGCCGGAGATCGGTGACCAGGCTCTCCTCCAGCACCTCCGGTTCGGGGAAGGTGGTGCGCATGGCCAGCAGTTCGTGCCGGGTCAGCGGATGGAACTCGTCGACGCGCTTGCGCAGTTGGTCCCGGTCCGTGAAGAACTCGACGGGCACGGTGTCGTGTCCGTGCAGCCGGGGCGGCGGCAGCAGCCGTGTCACGTCCTCCACGGCCCTGAGGTCGCGCTGCAGGGTGGTGCAGGCGTCCGCCAGCCGCTCCCGGTAATCGGTGAGCAGTTCGACCACGGCCCGCTCAGGTGAACTGACGCCTGCGCGGGAAGGATTGAGGAGACGGCGCTCGGTGAGCCAGCGGGTCACATCCTCGGGCAGGTCGTCCGCTGTGGCGTCGCCGGGGCTGCTGGGTTCCGTTCCGTCCGGCTCGGATTCCGTGCCGTCCGGCTCTGCCCCGCCCATCCCGGTGCTTGCCGGTTCCGTCCCCGGCGAGTCCCCGGCGGTGCCCGCCTGGCGCACCGTCAACTGCCGCAGCAGCGCGGCGTAGGCCGCCCGCGCTCTGGCCTCCGTGCCGCCGTCGGCAGGGGCGGCCGCGGCGCCGGGCGGGGGCTGCCCCCGTCCGGCGCGTGCGGCGTCCGGCCGGCCGGTGGGCCGGTCCTCTCCGGCAGACATGTGCATGACGATAGGGCGCCCTGCCGTCTTTGCCAAAAAGTCGGACACCCCACACCGGTGAGCGGTGACTGGCCGGGACCGGTCATGCCTGATCTGGCCGGGGTCGGCTCACGGTAACCGGCGTTAACGTGAGCCGCACAGCGTCGGGTTACCGACGGTCCGGCGGTGTTCCCCAACCCTCCGGACCGCCGGCCGGCGTGCCGCGCCGCGCACGTTGTCCGGGAACGTGCGCGCCGCGGCGGCTCTTCCGCCCGTACGTGCGCTCGAGACCGTACGGGCGGCCCTCCGCCGTGCCACCCCAGCACGGACGCCTGCCCGGACTCCCACGGTCCCTGCGGGTGCCGGAGCCATCCCCACAGCGGCGGCCACCCCTGCCGCCGCGAGACGAAAGGGTCTCTTCCGCCATGAAGCGTTCCCACATCGGCGCACTGCTGCTCGCCGTACCGCTGGCCCTCACCCCCACCGCCGGCGCGGTCGCGGCCCCCGGCGAGTCCCCCGCCCCGCTGGTCGCCGTCCAGCAGGCACCCCAGGAACTGGAAGTGACGGGCAGCTACATCGTCACCCTCAAGGCCGGCACCAAGGCCAAGGACGTCGCCAGGGCCGAGGGCATCAGAACCCGGCACGTCTACTCCAAGGCCCTCAACGGCTTCGCCGCCAAGCTCACCCCGGCGCAGCTCACCGAGTTGCGCGGCAACGGATCCGTGGCCGCCATCGAGGAGGACCAGCGGATCACGGCCGACGCGACCCAGTACAACGCCCCCTGGGGCCTGGACCGCATCGACCAGCGGAACCGCCCGCTGAGCGGCAGCTACACCTACAACCGCAACGGCTCCGGCGTCACGGCCTACATCATCGACACCGGCATCCAGACCTCCCACCCGGACTTCGGCGGCCGGGCCCGGAACGTGTTCGACGCGTTCGGGGGCAACGGGCAGGACTGCCAGGGCCACGGCACCCATGTGGCCGGTACGGTCGGCGGCAGCACGTACGGCGTCGCCAAGGGCGTGCAGCTCCGCGGCGTCCGGGTGCTCAACTGCTCCGGTTCCGGCACCACCGCCGGGGTCGTCGCCGGGTTCGACTGGGTCCGGCAGAACGCGGTGAAGCCCGCCGTGGCCAACGCCTCGCTCGGCGGCGGCTACTCCTCGGCCATCAACAACGCGGCGACCAACCTCGCCAACTCCGGCGTGCACCTCTCCGTGGCGGCGGGCAACGAGAACCAGAACGCCTGCAACGTCTCCCCGGCCAGTGCGCCCGGCACGATCACCGTCGCCGCCTCCGACAGCTCGGACCGCAAGGCGTCGTTCAGCAACTACGGCTCCTGCACCGACCTCTACGCCCCCGGCGTGTCGATCACCTCGACGCGGCTGGGCGGCGGCAGCACCTCGCTCAGCGGCACCTCGATGGCGTCCCCGCACGTCGCCGGCGTCGCCGCGCTCTACAAGTCGGCCTACGGCGACGCCTCGTCGTCCACGGTCAACAGCTGGATCACCTCCAACGCCACGGCGAACGTCATCAGCGGCAACTACAGCGGCACCCCCAACCGGCTGCTGTACAAGTCGGGCCTCTGATTCCAACGGCTTCGTGATCGCGCCCCCTGATCGCGGCGCGTGACCCGTGATCCGTGGTCCCGGCGCCGCCGCCGCCGACGGAACCGGCGGCGGCGCCGGCCGCGCGGCCCGCGGCGGGACCGCCCGCCCTCCGCTCCGCACCCGTGGCCGCCACGGGAGCGCGGACCGGAGGGCGGGCGCCGTTGTTGCGGCCGGTCCGGCCCCGCCGGTTACCGTTCACCGGACGAGGCGACCGCACCGGCAGTACGAGGAGGACCCCGCCGTGGCCGACTTCCTGACCGTCATGACGACCACCGACAGCGCCGAGAAGGCCGAGGCCCTGGCGCGCGGAGCCGTGGAGGCGCGGGTGGCGGCGTGCGCGCAGATCAGCGCGCCGGTCACCTCCGTCTACCACTGGGACGGCGCGGTCGAGACGGCCCGCGAGTGGCAGGTGCTCTTCAAGACCGCGAGCGTCCGCTTCGGCGAACTGGAGACCTATATCCGGGGCGCCCACGACTACGACGTCCCCGAGATCATCGCCACCCCCGTCACCCAGGGCGGCGCCGACTACCTCTCCTGGATCGCGGCGGAGACGGCGTCCCGGTGAGCCCGGGCGAGCCCCGGCCCGGCGAACCGGGGGACCGGAGCGCGCGGCTGCCCGTCTTCGTCTACGGCACCCTGCGCCCCGGCGGACGCCACCACACCCGCCTGCTGCGCGGCCGGACCGACCACGAGGAGCCCGCCCGGCTCCCGGGTGCCGCGCTCTACGAGGGGCCCGGCTTCCCGTACGCCGTCGAGGAGCCGGGCGGCGAGGTCCACGGCCACCTCATCGCGCCGCGCGCCGCCGACTACGGCGAACTGCTCGCCGGGCTGGACGCGTTGGAGGGCTACACGCCCGGGGAGCCCGCCACCTTCTACGAGCGGTGCGCGCGGGTTGTGCTGTGCGCCGACGGGCGGGCCGTGCGCGCCTGGGTGTACTTCGCGGCCGAGCCCGTGGCGCGCGGGCTGCGGGCCGGCGGCACCCGGGTCCCCGGCGGCCGCTGGCCGCCCGAGTGCGCGGAGCGCGGCGGCTCGGCGCGCGGCTGAGGCCGGCGGCCGGGGGCGGGCGCGGCTCGGGGCGGCGGGGGAGCCGCCCGGGTCGCCCCGCCGCCCCGGGCACTCGCCGCCCCGTGCACCGACCGGACCGTCCCCCACGGTGGTCCGGCACGGGCTTCCCGGCGGGCCGGCTGGGCGGTGCGGCGGTGCGGCGTGCGTCCGCATCACCCGCGCCGCCCGCCTACTGCCCGTCCGCCGCCTCCACCCGGACCGCGCAGACCTTGAACTCCGGCATCCGTGAGGTCGGGTCGAGCGCCGGATTCGTCAGGGTGTTCGCCCGGCCCTCGCCCGGCCAGTGGAACGGCATGAAGACCGTGTCCTGCCGGATGTCGCGCGTCACCCGGGCCGGAGCGACCGCCCTGCCGCGCCGCGAGGTGACCGCCACCGCCTCGCCCTCCGCCACGCCGATCCGCTCGGCCAGCCGCGGATGCAGCTCCACGAACGGTCCGGGCGCGGCGGCGTTCAGCTCGGCGACCCGCCGCGTCTGCGCCCCCGACTGGTACTGGGCGACCACCCGCCCCGTCGTCAGGAACACCGGATACTCCTCGTCCGGCTCCTCGGCGGCGGGCCGGTGCGTCACGGGGACGAACCGGGCCCGGCCGTCCTCCGTCGCGAACCGCTCCAGGAAGAGCCGGCGCGTCCCCGGGTGCCCCTCGTCCGGGCAGGGCCAGAAGACGCCGTCCTCCTCGGCGATCCGCCGGTAGCTGATGCCGGAGTAGTCCGCGGGGCCGCCCGCCGACGCCCGCCGCAGCTCCTCGAACACCTCTTCGGGATCGATGGGGAAGCCCTTCTCCCGGCCCATCCGCCGCGCCAGCCCGTGCAGCACGTGCAGGTCCGACCGCACGCCCGCCGGCGGATCGACCGCCTTGCGGCGCAGGATGACCCGGCCCTCCAGGTTGGTCGTCGTCCCCGTCTCCTCGGCCCACTGCGTCACCGGCAGCACCACGTCCGCCATGGCCGCCGTCTCCGACAGCACCACATCGGCCACCACCAGGAAGTCCAGCGCGGCGAACCGCTCGGCGACATGCGCGGCGCGCGGCGCGGACACCACGGGGTTCGACCCCATCAGCAGCAGCGACCGCACCTCGCCGCCCAGCGCGTCCAGCAGCTCGTACGCGCTGCGGCCCGGGCCCGGCAGGGACTCCGGATCGACACCCCAGACCCCCGCCACATGGGCGCGTGCCGCCGGGTCCACCAGCTTGCGGTAGCCGGGCAACTGGTCGGCCTTCTGGCCGTGTTCGCGCCCGCCCTGGCCGTTGCCCTGGCCGGTCAGGCAGCCGTAGCCGGACAGCGGGCGCCCGGCCCGGCCGGTGGCGAGGCAGAAGTTGATCCAGGCGCCCACCGTGTCGGTGCCCTTCGACTGCTGCTCCGGGCCGCGCGCCGTCAGCACCATGCCGCTCTCCGCGCCGCAGAACATGTCCACGGCCTCCCGGACCGCCGGCAGCGGCACGCCGGTGATCCGCTCCACCAGCTCGGGCCAGTGCGCCATCGCCGCCGAGCGGGCCTCCGGCCAGCCCGCCGTCCGCTCCGCCACGAACTCCTCGTCGACCCGGCCCTCGGCCACCACCAGGTGCAGCATCCCCAGCGCCAGCGCCAGGTCCGTGCCCGGGCGCGGCGCCAGATGGAGATCGGCCTGCTCGGCCGTCCGGGTGCGGCGCGGGTCGATGACGATCAGTTTGCCGCCGTTCTCCCGCAGCTCCCGCAGATAGCGCAGCGCGGGCGGCATCGTCTCGGCGAGGTTCGAGCCGACGAGGATGACGCAGCCGGTGCGGGCCACGTCCTCCAGCGGGAACGGAAGGCCCCGGTCCAGCCCGAAGGCGCGCTGGTGGGCGGCCGCCGCCGAGGACATGCAGAAGCGGCCGTTGTAGTCGATCTGCGAGGTGGCGAGCGCCACCCGGGCGAACTTGCCCAGCGCGTACGCCTTCTCGTTGGTCAGCCCGCCGCCGCCGAACACCCCGACGGCGTCCGGGCCGTGGGCCGCGCGGGTGCGGAGCAGCCCCTCGGCGGCCCGGTCCAGCGCCTCGTCCCAGCCCGCCGGGACCAGCTCGCCGTCCCGGCGCACCAGCGGCCCGGTGAGCCGCAGCCTCGGGTCGAGCACGGCGGCGGCGGTACGGCCCTTGCCGCAGAGCGCACCCCGGTTGACGGGGAACGCCTCCCGCTCCACCACCTCGGGCACCGCCCCGGGCCCGCCCGGCCGCAGCCCCATCCCGCACTGCAGGGCACAGTACGGGCAGTGGGTGTCGACGGCGGTGCGCCGGGGCGGGGCGGCGGCTGCCGGAAGCGTGGCACTCATGCATGCCAGCCTGCGCCGCCCGTGTTACACCCCGCTCCCCGCCGGGTTACACGCCTCGGACGGAGACCTCAGCGCGGCCGGCGGGCCACCGTGAGGTTCCGGGGCGCGCCGCGCCCGGTGCGTCCTCGCCGGTGCCCCGGCCGCCCTGCCCGCGCTCGCGCGCCTGTGTGCGCCTGGCCCGCGCCCGCCCTACGGCGCCGGCGGGTCCGCGGGTTCCGCCGGGGCCAGGGCCTCCCGCACGCCCGGTTCCCGTGGGCCGAGGAAGTGCGGGTCCGGGCGGACCGCGGCGTCCAGCGCGGCCTTCGCCGCCGCGAGGACCTCCCGGGCCCCGCCCGCGTACCAGGTCACGTCGCGCCGCTCGGCCACGCCGACGCCGTACGCGTCGAGGCCCGCCGCCGCGCACAGCGCCAGCGCCCTGCGGATGTGGAAGCCCTGGGTGACGAGCACGGCGCGCTCCACGCCGAAGATCTTCTTCGCCCGGACGCAGGAGTCCCAGGTGTCGAACCCGGCGTAGTCGCTGACGATCCGGCCGTCCGGTACGCCGCGCGCCGTGAGGTAGGCGCGCATCGCGTCGGGCTCGTCGTAGTCCCGGGTGCTGTTGTCGCCCGTCACCAGCACCACCCGGACCGTGCCCGCCCCGTACAACTCGGCCGCCGCGTCGAGGCGGTGGGCCAGATACGGCGACGGGGCGCCGTCCCGCAGCCCGGCACCGAAGACGACGGCCACCGGGGCGGGCGGGACGTCCGCGACGGTCCGCACCCGGTCGGAGCCGGCCGCCGTCATCCACGTCATCGGCAGCAGGCCCAGCACACAGCCGAGCACGGCCGCTTGAACGAACCGCCGTCTGCCCCGGACCGAACGCGGGAGGCGGGGGACGGGGAACCGGAGGCCCGGGATCCGCGTGAACCGGGACGGTGCGGGACCCGGCCGCGGCGGGCGCCGCCCGGACCCGGACCCGGGCCAGGACGAAGACGAGGACGCGGACGACGACGGCGGCGAGCCCGGACGGCGCGGGGCCCCGCTCGCTCCGCCCCCGGTCCCGCGCTCCCGGTCACCGTCCTCGCTCTCGCCGTCCCCGCTCTCCCCGTCTCTCCGGAGACCCTCCGCCCGGCCCCGTACCGCCTTCACCGCGCCCCGCTCTCCCGCCGCCACCGGCCGCCCCCACCCCCGTCGTACGATCACCACAACGCCCGGCGGGCGGGCACCGGTTCCCTCCGGACGGACACCGGCCGCTCCCGCGCCCCCTCACAGATCCCGCCCGCGCCGGTGAAGCAGCGGAAACCAGGCGTCATCACGGCGCAACGGCACGGCAACGAGCGCCCGGCAGACTCGTCGCATGACGGCGTCGACCCCGCACCCAGGCCCCCACGGCCGCTGCCCCGGCCCTCTCGACCTCGACAGCACGGCGCAGCTCATGCACCGGATCGGCAGCCGGCTCGGCACCGCACTCCACTCCATCGGCGCCCGCGGCGGGCACCCGTACCCCACAACCCGCCGCTCCGGGACCCGGTCGCCCGTTCTGGTCGCCGTGGCACACGGCAGCCGCGACCCCGAGGCCCTGCGCACGGTCACCGCGCTCCTCGACCGGGTCCGCGCGCTCCGTCCCGGGCTCTCGGTGCGCCTCGGGCACATCGAGCTGAACGAACCCCTGCTGCCGGACACGCTGGCGGAGACGGAAGCGGCCCTCCGGACAGGCCGCCCGGCCGCTCCGGGCCCCGGTCCCGGCGCCGGGACCGGCGGCAGCGGCGCCGCAGCCCACGGTGCCGTCCTCGTGCCCCTGCTGCTCAGCCGCGGGTACCACGTCAAGCACGACATCCCGCGGATCCTCGCCGGCTCGGCCCCCGCCCTGCGGGCCGTCGTCGCCGCGCCGCTCGGCCCGCACCCCCTGCTCGCCGAGGCGCTGCACGCCCGGCTGACCGAGGCGGCCGGCGCTCCGCGCGGCCCCGAGGGCGGTCTTGACGGCTACGACGGCGTGGTGCTGGCGGCGGCCGGATCGCGCGATCCGGACGGAGCCCGCGACACCGGCCGCACCGCCCGGCTCCTCGGCGCACGCCTCGGCGGCATCCCCGTGCTCCCGGCCTACGCCTCGGCCGCGGCGCCCACCGTGCCGGAAGCGGTCCGCGAACTGCGCGCCCGGGGCTGCCGCCGCGTGGCCGTGGCCTCGTACTTCACCGCGCCCGGGCGGTTCGCCACCCTCTGCGCGCAGGCCGCGCCGGACGGCCTCGCGGCGGCCCCCCTGGGAGCGCACACCGCGATGGCCCGCCTGGTCCTGCACCGCTACGACGAGGCGCTCGCCGCCGCGGCACCACCGGCGGCCCGGACCTCCCCGCTCCGGACCGCGCCCACCCGCCCGGGCTCCGCCTCGGCCGCATAGCCCCGCAGACGCGTCCGGCACCGCCCCGCCATGGACCGTCCGCACCTTCGGCCGGACGGAAGGGGCCAACCCGGCCGGGCCGGACTCGGGAGGCCGGGGGAACCGTCCCCCGGGCGGGCCCGCACCGGAACCCGGGGGCCTCTGCGCCGTCCCGGCCGGGGCGTCCGGCCACCGGCACCGGCACCGTTCTTGGCACCGGCGCGCCCGCATCACCGGTGCGGCGGGCCGCACCGGTGATGCGGGCGCGCGTCCGTGGCCCCGCCGCACCGCGCGCCCGGCGCCCCGGCCCGCCCGGCGCGTGAATGCCCTCGTCCGCTGCGGATACGGTCAAGGCATGAACGGCGAAGGCACACCAGCGCCCCTGTCCCCCGGGGCCCCCGGCGACCGCCCGGTCCCCGGCGGACCGGGGTCCCCCCGCCCTTCCCGCACCCCCGTGCCGGGATACGACCGGGCGGACGTCGAGCGCTGGTCGGCCGAGCCGGACAAGCGCCCCGGCCGGACCGACTTCCAGCGCGACCGCGCCCGCGTCCTGCACTCCGCGGCCCTGCGCCGTCTCGCGGGGAAGACCCAGGTGGTGACGCCCGGCATCGCCCAGGAGTCCGCCACCGCGGCCGCGGGCGGCGCCGGGCCCGTCCGGACCTCCGCCTGGGACGCCAGTCCCCGCACCCGCCTCACCCACTCGCTGGAGTGCGCCCAGGTCGGCCGGGAACTGGGGGCGGCGCTCGGCTGCGATCCCGATCTCGTGGAGGTGGCCTGCCTGGCGCACGACCTCGGCCACCCGCCCTTCGGGCACAACGGCGAACAGGTGCTCGACGAGTTCGCCAAGGGCTGCGGCGGCTTCGAGGGCAACGCCCAGTCCCTGCGGCTGCTGACCCGCATCGAGCCGAAACGGTTCGTCCGCACGGACGACGGCGACCTGGTGAGCGTCGGCCTCAACCTCACCCGCGCCGCCCTCGACGCGGCCACCAAGTACCCGTGGCCGCGCGGCGCCCACCCCGCCGGCCCGGCCTCCCCGAAGTTCGGCGTCTACGAGGACGACCGGCCCGTCTTCGACTGGCTCCGGCAGGGCGCGCCCCCGGGGCGGCAGTGCTTCGAGGCCCAGGTCATGGACTGGTCCGACGATGTGGCGTACTCCGTCCACGACGTCGAGGACGGCCTCCACGCCGGCCACATCGACCCCAACCTCCTCCTCGCGGAGCCCGAGCGGCAGGACATCTTCCGGGTGGCGCTGGCCCGTTACGCGCCCCCGGGCGCCGAACCGGACGAACTGGCCGAAGCTCTGGACCGGTTGACCGACCAGGAGTGGTGGCCGCACGGCTACGACGGCTCCGCCGTGGCGCAGGCCCGGCTGAAGGACGCCACCAGCCAGCTCATCGGCCGCTTCTGCCTCGCCGCCGAGGGCGCGACGCGGGCCGCGTACGGCTCGGGGCGGCTGACCCGCTACGCCGCCGAGCTGGTGGTTCCCCGGGCCACGCGCCTGGAGTGCGCCGTGCTCAAGGCGGTCGCCGACCGCTACGTCATGCAGCACCCGGAGCAGGAGCGACTCCGCGCCGACCAGCGCGTCGTCCTCGGGGAGCTGGCCGAGGCGCTGAGCGCGCGGGCGCCCGACGGCATGGACCCGCAGTTCCGGGCGGAGTACGCGGCGGCCGGCGACGACCGGGCCCGGCAGCGGGTGGTCGTCGACCAGATCGCCTCGCTCACCGACAGCTCGGCCCGCGGCCTGCACGCCCGGCTCACGGCCCGGCCGGGCCCGCACGAGGGCTGAGCGGCGGCGCCGGCCGGTCGGCGACGGCGGGACGGACGGAGAACCGCCCGGCCCGCTCCCCGCCGGCTCGCCCCCACCCGGACCCGCCCGCGACCGCCCGCATGGGTACGACCCGTGAAGGTCTGCCCCGCTCACGCCGCTTCCCCTTCACCCGGCACGCCCGTTGCGGGACGCTCGCTTGGGGCGGGACGCCCGGGGGACTATGAACACAGGCCCATACGCCGGTAGCGAGGAGGCATCACGTGGTCGACGCACATCAGACCTTCGTCATCGTCGGGGGAGGACTGGCGGGGGCGAAGGCGGCCGAGACCCTGCGGTCCGAGGGGTTCACCGGCCGGGTCATCCTCATCTGCGACGAGCGCGACCAGCCCTACGAGCGACCGCCCCTCTCCAAGGGCTTCCTCATCGGCAAGGAGGAACGGGACAGCGTCTTCGTCCACGAACCCGCCTGGTACGCGCGGGCCGAGATCGAACTGCACCTCGGCCAGTCCGCCGTCCACCTCGACCCGGCCGCCAAGACCGTCGGCCTCGGCGACGGCACCCGCTGCCACTACGACAAGCTGCTGCTCGCCACCGGCGCGGAGCCCCGCCGCCTCGACATCCCCGGCACCGGCCTGGCCGGCGTCCACCATCTGCGCCGGCTGGCGCACGCCGAACGGCTGCGCGGCGTCCTCGCCTCACTGGGCCGGGACAACGGCCACCTCCTCATCGCCGGTGCCGGCTGGATCGGCCTCGAAGTGGCCGCGGCCGCCCGCGGTTACGGCGCCGAGGTGACGGTGGTCGAACGCGCCGCCACCCCGCTGTACGGCATCCTCGGCCCCGAGCTGGGCGGCATCTTCACCGATCTCCACGCCGAGCGCGGCGTCCGCTTCCACTTCGGCGCGAGCCTCACGGAGATCACCGGCCAGGACGGCATGGTCCTCGCGGCCCGCACGGACGACGGCGAGGAGCACCCCGCGCACGCCGTCCTCGCCGCCATCGGCGCGGCCCCGCGCACCGCCCTCGCCGAATCGGCCGGGCTGGAACTGGCCGACCCGGCCTCCGGCGGCGGCATCGCCGTCGACGCCTCCCTGCGCACCAGCGACCCGGACATCTACGCCGCCGGTGACGTCGCCGCCGCGGCCCATCCGCTGCTCGGCGGCCGGCTGCGCGTCGAACACTGGGCGAACGCCCTCAACGGCGGCCCGGCGGCGGCCCGTTCGATGCTCGGCCGCGAAGTGGTCTACGACCGGGTCCCGTACTTCTTCTCCGACCAGTACGACGTGGGCCTGGAGTACTCCGGCTACGCCCCGCCCGGCAGCTACGACCAGGTGGTGATCCGCGGGGACGCGGGCCGCCGGGAGTTCATCGCCTTCTGGCTGTCCGCCGACGGCCGGGTGCTCGCCGGTATGAACGTCAACGTCTGGGACGTCACCGACAAGATCCAGCGGCTGGTCCGCGCCGGGCGGCCCGTGGACCCGTCGGCGCTCGCCGACCCCTCCGTACCCCTGGGATCGCTGACGGAGCGGGCGGGCGGGTAGCCGCGGCCCGGAGGCGGCCGGAGCGACGGACGGCCGGCGACGTGGCCGGTGGCGGGAGCGCTGGAGTAGCGTCGCCCCCATGGCGATCCCCACAGCCGTCACCCCGGTGGCGGAGATCTTCGAGCTGCGGTGGAAGGTGCTCCGCCCCGGCCTCCCCGAGGAGACCGCGGTGTTTCCGGAGGACTCGGCTCCCGGCACCTTCCACATCGCCGCGTACGACGGGAGCCGGGCGGTACGGGCCTGCGTCACCTTCTTCCCGGAGCCCCTCCCCGGCTCCGGCGGCCGGACGCCCGCCCATCGCTTCCGCGGGATGGCGAGCGAGCCGTCGGTCCGGGGGCGGGGCTTCGGCCGGGCCGTGCTGGCCGCGGGGATCGCCGAGGCCCGCTCGCGGGGCGCCGGGGTCGTCTGGTGCCACGGCCGCACCGGAGCCCGGGGCTTCTACGAGCGCGAGGGCTTCACGGTGGCCGGTGAGGAGTTCGAGATCGAGGGCGTCGGCCCGCACGTGGTCCTGACGAGGGCGCTCGGAGACGGCGCGGACTGACGGCCGCCGGACGGCACCCCGCCCCGCACGGCCCCGGGCGGCCCGGCCGGGCGTGCCCCCGGACGGTCCGGACCGCGGGATCCGGCCGGAGAACCGGCCGGTCCGGGGTGTCGTAGCGCCACCGTAGACTTCACCGCGTGGCAGGCAGGATCAACGACGACGACGTGAAGGCGGTCCGGGACGCGGTCCCGATCGACGCCGTCGTGTCCGAGTACCTCCAGCTCCGGAGCGCCGGCGGCGGCAACCTCAAGGGCCTGTGCCCCTTCCACGACGAGAAGAGCCCGTCCTTCCAGGTCAGCCCCAGCAAGGGGCTCTACTACTGCTTCGGCTGCCAGGAGGGCGGGGACACCCTCGACTTCGTGATGAAGCTCGACCACCTCTCCTTCTCGGAGGCCGTCGAGCGGCTGGCCGCCCAGGCCGGCATCACCCTGCGCTACGAGGAGGGCGGCTACAACCCGGGCCGCCAGCAGGGCGAGAAGATCCGCCTGGTCGAGGCGCACCGGGCCGCCGCCCGCTACTACACCGAGCAGCTCGACGGCCCCGAGGCGGAGATCGGCCGGAAGTTCCTCGCCGAGCGCGGCTTCGACCAGGCCGCGGCCGAGCACTTCGGCGTCGGCTACTCCCCGGCCGGCTGGGACCACCTCGTCCGCTTCCTGCGCGGCAAGGGCTTCACCGACAAGGAGCTGATCCTCTCCGGCCTCGCGCAGGACGGCCGCCGCGGCCCCATCGACCGGTTCCGCGGCCGGCTGATGTGGCCCATCCGCGACATCACCGGCGAGGTGATCGGTTTCGGCGCCCGCAAGCTCCGCGAGGACGACAACGGCCCCAAGTACCTCAACACCCCCGAAACCCCGCTCTACCGCAAGTCGCAGGTCCTCTACGGCATCGACCTCGCCAAGAAGGACATCGCCAAGGGCAGCCGGGCCGTCGTCGTCGAGGGGTACACCGACGTCATGGCCTGCCATCTCGCCGGGGTCACCACCGCCATCGCCACCTGCGGCACCTCCTTCGGCGGCGAGCACATCAAGATCCTCCGCCGGCTGCTGATGGACAACTCCGGCGCCGAGGTCGTCTTCACGTTCGACGGCGACGCGGCCGGGCAGAAGGCCGCGCTCCGCGCCTTCGAGGACGACCAGAAGTTCGCCGCCGAGACCTCCATCGCCATCACCCCCGGCGGTATGGACCCCTGCGAACTGCGCCTCGCCGAGGGCGACGAGGCCGTGCGCTCCCTGATCGACTCCCGCACCCCGCTGTTCGCCTTCGCGCTCCGCTCGATCGTCTCCGGGTACCACCTCACCTCCGAGGAGGGCCAGGTCGCCGCGCTCAACGCGGGCGTGCCCGTGGTGGCGCGGATCAAGGACCGCAGCCTGCGGGACCGGTACGCCACCCGGCTCGGCGGCATGGTCGGCCTCACCTCCCCGGCCGAGGAGGAGGCCGTGCGCCGCCGGGTGCACGCCCTGGCGCGCAGCTACGAGCGCGGCGCGCCGGAACCGGCCCTGTCGGGCGCGGCGCCCGGCCGCGGTCCGCAGGGCGGCCGGGGCCGGCAGCCGGAGGCACAGCGTCCCGCGGCGCCCCGGGGCCCGCGGCTGGATCTGCGCAGCCCGGCCCACCGCGTGGAGCGGGAGCTGCTCAAACTGGCGCTCCAGCGGCCCGACTTGGTCGCCCCCGTGTTCGACGCCTACGGAGCGGACGAGTTCACGGCCGCCCCCTACGCCACGGTGCGCGAGGCCATCGCCGAGGCGGGCGGCACGACCGGCGCGGACGACGGCTTCCTCACCCGCGCCCGCGAGGCGGCGCCGGACGACACGGTGCGTTCACTGATCACGGAGCTGGCCGTCGAGCCGCTGCTGACCCGCAAGGAGCCGGACGAGTTCTACGCCGGCACCCAGCTCGCCGCCGTGCGGCTGGCCGCCGTGGACCGGCGGATCGGGCAGATCCAGGGCTCGATGCGCCGCTGCGAGGCCGGCGGCGACATGTCCGCGTACGCCTCCCTGCAGGAGGAGCTGTGGGTGCTGGAGCAGTACCGGCAGGATCTCCGGAACCGGGGCGCCGCCGCGCTCTGAGCCGCGCCCTACTCGTTCTTCCCGGCGCCCTGTCCGCCCTTGCGCGCGGCCTTGTCGGTCATGTCGGCCGTGTCGGCGGCGGGCGGCGGCTCGACGTCCACCTCCGTGCCGAAGTCGCCGAGCTTGAGCGTCGTGGCGACGGTGACCCGCTCGGGACTCGCGCTCCGCCCCTCGCCCGGCGCGGAGGCGTCGACGTCGAGTTCCATCTTCTGCTGGCGGAGCCGCCCCTCGTCGTCCAGCCAGATGTGCAGCGGCAGGGTGTCGCCGACCGTGTCCCGCAGCGCCTCGCCCATCAGTTCGTTGTTCCGCACCAGCGACCGCACGTCCACGTCCACCTCGTAGTGCGTCGTCGCCGTGGAGCCGAGGGTCTCCTCGCCGATCCTCTCCACGTCCTTCTCGGTGATGCCCTTCGCGTAGGCGAGGGCGGCGGCCGGGTCGGCGATCTGGGCGCCGGTGCCCGCCTGCGCGCCGAGCTTCCGGAGGTCGTAGCTCATCCAGGTCTTGCCGTCGGGCAGTTGCTGCCGCTGCCCGGCGGACGGTTTCTGGTAGACGATGCCGTCCACGGTGCGCTGCTCGATCCGGGCGCCCGGGGCCTTCAGGACCATCTCACTGGTGCCGCTCTTGAGGTCGATGACGCCGGAGCCGCGCATGACGGCGTCCTCCTCCCCGGTCCCGACCTCGGTGACCAGGGTGATCTCGGCCGTCCCGGCCTCGGCCGTCTTCTGGTAGGCGGCGGCGACCGTGCCGCCCTCTCCGCCCGCGGCGCCGTCCGCCTCACCGCCGCCTTTCCTGTCGCCGTCCTCGTCCGTCCGGGCCGGTCCGGGCGAGGCGTCGGGGCTCGCCGCCCCGTCCTCGGGGCCGCAGCCCGCCAGCAGTCCAGTGACCAGCAGTCCGCCGGCCGCGGCCGCCGTGATCCGAACGCGCTTGTCCGTACGCATCGCAGAGCCTCCCTGTGGATGTCCGGAAGACGCCCTCGCGGAACCATGCCGCGGCGCGTGCGCCGGTGGCGCGGCAGAGGGCGGTCCGATGCCCTTTCGGCAGCGCGGCTACCCGGCGGACCACCCCTCCATGCGGGACGGAGGAGGGCGTCCGGACGTTCGGTCGCGGTGGGGAAGCGGAGGGTGACGGCCCCGTCCAGAAAGTGGGCGCAGGACCCTCGTACGGGGCATGTGCCGTGCCTCACACTGGTGTGCGGTGCCTGATTCCTCGGAGCGCGGCGGGTCCGGTCGACCGGTTCCCGGCCCCCGCGGATCCGCTCCTGGCGTACGGGACGGCCGGCGGCTGGGCCGCGGCCGTTCCGCCGTCGCACGCCGCCCCGACCCGGCAGCGATCCTCCTGGAGGCCGCCCCGTGCAGACCCATACCCTCAGCGGCACGGCGGCGGCCGTGTCCCCGCTGACCGTCCCGCCGCACCATCCCGGGGCGGCGGACGGCACGCCGCCCGGCGACTCCGCCGGTCCCGCCGACCCGGCCGAGGACACCGAACCGCCGCCGGACGGCGCTCCGCCGGGCGGCGCCCCGCCCGAGGACGCGTTCCCCGGCGGCCTCCCGGCCGGCGACCCCGCCGTCGCGGACGCCGAGCCGGATGAGGGCCCGGATGCCGTTCCGGACGCGGCCCCGGATGCCGTCCCGGACGCCGAGCCCCCGCCCGCGCCCGCCCGCGCGGGTGACGGCACCGCCCGCTCCGATCCCTCCGGCCCCTCCTCCGACCTCTTCCGCCAGTACCTGCGCGAGATCGGCCGCATCCCGCTGCTCTCGGCCGCCGAGGAGGTGGAGCTCGCGACCCGCGTGGAGGCCGGGCTCTTCGCCGAGGACAAGCTGAGCCGCTTCCCCGACCTCGACTCCCGGCTGGCCGACGAACTGGACCAGCTGGTGGTGCTCGGCCGGATGGCCAAACGCCGGCTGATCGAGGCCAATCTGCGGCTCGTCGTCTCCGTCGCCAAGCGCTATGTCGGCCGTGGGCTGACCATGCTCGACCTCGTCCAGGAGGGCAACCTCGGCCTCATCCGCGCCGTCGAGAAGTTCGACTACGCCCGCGGGTACAAGTTCTCCACCTACGCCACCTGGTGGATACGGCAGGCCATGTCCCGGGCCCTCGCCGACCAGGCGCGCACCATCCGGGTCCCCGTCCACGTCGTCGAACTGATCAACCGCGTCATCCGGGTACAGCGCCGCATCCTGCAGGAGCGCGGTCACGAGCCGGCGGCCGAGGAGGTCGCCGCCCATCTCGGCCTCACCCCGGAGCGGGTGGACGAGGTGCTGCGCCTCGCCCAGGAGCCGGTCTCCCTGCACGCGCCGGTCGGCGAGGAGGACGACGTGGCCTTCGGCGACCTCATCGAGGACGGCGACGCCGCGTCCCCCGTCGAGTCCGCCGCCTTCCTGCTGCTCCGCGAACATCTCGACCATGTGCTCTCCACGCTCGGCGAACGGGAGCGCAGAGTCGTCCAGTTGCGCTACGGACTGGTCGACGGACGGCCGCGCACGCTGGAGGAGATCGGGCAGATCTTCGGGGTGACCCGGGAACGCATCCGGCAGATCGAGTCCAAGACCCTCGGCAGACTCCGCGAACACAGCTACGCCGACCAGCTCCGCGGCTACCTCGACTGAGCCCCGGCAGGCCGCCCGCCGCAGGCATGCCGCCCCGCAGCACCGCCTCCCTTCCCGCGGATCCCGGACCGGCACCGGCGGTCCAACGACTCGGCGGCAACCCGCCCCCGCCCTTGGCCCGCGGGCAGCGGTGGTGTGGGGTGAGGACATGAGACGCCGAAACACCCCGGCCCGCGCCCTGGTGGCCTGCGCCGTCCTGGCACTGCTCACGGCCTGCGGCGGCGGGACCGCCGAACGGGCGCGCCCGTCGGGTAGTTCCTCCGGCGGCACAGAGGAGAACGGAGACCCGGTGGCCACACCGACGGCCTCCCGCCCGCCCGCCGAGGGCAAGGGCTCGGAAGATCCGGACGACATCAACGGCGACGGCCACCGCGACCTGCTCATCCCGGTGGGCGGCGGCTCCGGGGCCGGCGAGCGGACACCACGCCAGGTGGCCGTCGTCTTCGGCTCTGCCGGGGGCCCGGACCCCGCCACGCGGACCGTCCACGACCGCGCGAGCCTGGTGCCGCGCCCGCGGGAGCCGGACCGGGCGCCCCGGAACGGGATCGGTCCGGCCCAGATCACCACCGCCGATCTGGACGGCGACGGCTACCCCGACTTCGTCACCCAGTACAGCGAACCCCTGACGCGGGAGGAGTCGCAGCGGGACACCAGCGGTCATGCCCAGCGCTCCGCTCTCGCGGTGAGCTGGGGCGGACCGGCCGGCCCGGCCGGACCGCGCGACGGCACCCCGCCGACCACCGTCCGCCCGGCGGGGAACACGGCCGCCGGCGGCCTCGACGCGGCGGTGCGCGGTGACTTCGACGGCGACGGCCACCACGACCTCGCGGCGCTGCGGCAGGACGGCACGGCGGTGCTCATCCTCCACGGCCCGTTCTCCCGCTCCGGCGTCCCCGCGCGCACCGACACCCGTCCGGGCACGCGGGACGCGCGCCGGCTGATCGCGGACGACATCGACCCCACGGGCGAGCCCCGCGCCACCGGCCTGCTGGTGCACCGGGGCGGGGACGGCGAACAGGTCGGCGGCCTCTTCTACACGGCCCGCCGGGGCAGCGGCCTGGCCGCCTCCGGCGAGGAAGTGCGCAAGGGCAACGCCGTGGCCTTCGGCGATTTCGACGGGGACGGCCGCCGCGATCTGGCCGTCGGTGACGACGGCAGCCGCAACGACGAGCCCGGCTACCGCACCGAGGCACCCGAGGTGCACGCCTCCCTGGCGGTCCATCCCGGCACGGGCGGCCCCCCGCGCACGGTGCAGCTCCCGGAGACCCGGAAACCGTACGGGCCGGGCGGCTACAGCGCGGCCGACCCGGACGGCGACGGCCGGGACGCGCTGCTGGTCGCCACCGACGACGGGGCCCTCCTGATCGACCTGCTCGACGGCGACGGCGACCGGCGCACGGAGGTGCTGCGCCTCGGGCCCGCCCGCGTGCCGGGCGAGCCGGACGGGAAGAGCGGCAAGAGCGGCAAGCCCGGGAAAAGCCGCACGGTGCCCGCCGAGGACCGGGAGGCACGCCCGTACGGTGCCGCCGACTTCGACGGCGACGGCCGGGACGAACTCGTCCTGAACTGGGCGGCCCACAGCCTCTTCGGCTTCTACGGTGAGGACCCCACGCACTGGTGGATCACCCGGGGGACCGGACCCGGGAACATGACGGCCTTCACGACCACACCGTTCCTGGACGGCGACACTGCCGGTGCCGGCGACGGCGGTTGAGGAAACCGGGCCGGGGCCGGGGCCGGACCGGGACGGGGGCGGGGCGGGCCTCGTACGGCGCCCGCACGGGCCCGGAACCCCGGCCCGGAACCCGCCCGGTCCCGCCGTCAGTCCACCTCCGCGACCGCCTCCGCGAACTGCGCCGCGTACAGCCGTGCGTAGGCGCCGCCCGCGGCCAGCAGGCTCTCGTGTGTGCCCTGTTCGACGATCGCGCCGGACTCCATGACGAGGATGACGTCGGCGTCGCGGATCGTGGACAGCCGGTGCGCGATGACGAAGCTCGTGCGCCCCGCGCTGAGCCCGGCCATGGCGTGCTGGATCAGCACCTCCGTGCGGGTGTCGACGGAACTCGTCGCCTCGTCCAGCACCAGGATCACCGGGTCGGAGAGGAACGCCCGTGCGATGGTGAGGAGTTGCTTCTCGCCCGCGCTGACGCCGGTGCCGTCGTCGTCGATCACGGTGTCGTAGCCCTCGGGCAGGGTGCGGACGAAGCGGTCCGCGTGCGCGGCCCGCGCCGCCTCCTCGACCCGCTCCCGGCTCACCGCCCCCGGGTCCGCCGCCCCGTACGCGATGTTCTCCGCGATGGTGCCGCCGAACAGCCAGGTGTCCTGGAGGACCATGCCGATCCGGGAGCGAAGCTCCTCGCGCGGCAGCGCGGCGATGTCCGTGCCGTCCAGGGTGATCCGCCCGCCCGTCACCTCGTAGAACCGCATCAGCAGATTGACGAGGGTGGTCTTGCCGGCGCCGGTCGGGCCGACGATCGCGACGGTCTGCCCGGGCTCGACGGTCACCGACAGGTCCTCGATGAGCGGCTTCTCCGGCCGGTAGCGGAACGCGACGTGCTCCAGGGCGACCCGGCCGCCGCGCGCCGCGGACCGCCCGGGCCCCGCCGGGGACGGGAGCGGGGCCGGCGACGGCCCGTCCGGCTCCTGCTCCTCCTCGTCCAGCAGCCCGAAGACGCGTTCGGCCGAGGCGACCCCCGACTGCAGCAGGTTGGCCATGCTCGCCACCTGCGTCAGCGGCTGGCTGAACTGCCGCGAGTACTGGATGAACGCCTGCACGTCCCCGATGGACAGCGCGCCCGAGGCCACCCGCAGCCCGCCGGCCACCGCCACCAGCACATAGCTGAGATTGCCGATGAACATCATCGCCGGCTGCATGATCCCGCTGATGAACTGGGCCCGGAAACCGGAGCGGTACAGCGCCTCGTTCTGCTCGCGGAACGCCTCCGCCGACTCCCGCTGCCGCCCGAAGACCTTCACCAGGGCGTGCCCGGTGTACATCTCCTCGATGTGCGCGTTGAGCTGCCCGGTGGTCTTCCACTGCGCCACGAACTGCGGCTGCGCCCGCTTGCCCACGGCCGCCGCGACCGCCACCGACACCGGCACGGTGACCAGCGCGACCAGGGCCAGCAGCGGCGACACCCAGAACATCATCGCCAGCACCCCGACCACCGTCAGCAGCGCGTTGAGCAGCTGGCTCATCGTCTGCTGGAGTGTCTGCGCGATGTTGTCGATGTCGTTGGTGGCCCGGCTGAGCACCTCGCCGCGCGGCTGCCGGTCGAAGTACGCCAGCGGCAGCCGGGACAGCTTGGCCTGCACGTCCTCCCGCATCCGGAAGACGGTGCGGTTGATGGCGAGGGCGGCCAGCCTGCCCTGGACGAGCATGAAGAGGCCGGCGGCCGCGTAGACGGCCAGCGCGGTCAGCAGGACGGCGCCCACCGCGTCGAAGTCGATGCCCTGCCCGGGGGTGAAGTCCATCGCGGAGAGCATGTCGGCGATGTTGCCGTCGCCCGCGCGGCGCGCGTTCTCCACCACCTCCTCCTGGGTGGCGCCCTCCGGCGTCCGCCGGCCGATCACTCCGGCGAACACCAGGTCGGTGGCGCGGCCCAGGATGAGCGGCCCGGCCACGGAGAGCGCGATGCCGGCCGCGCTCATCGCCAGCATGGCCCAGAGCACCGCTCGTTCGGGGCGCAGCCGGCGCAGCAGCCGCCGTCCGGAGCCCTTGAAGTCCATGGACCGTTCGACGGGGCCGCCCATCATCCGCCCGGCCGGGCCGGGCAGGGGCGCCGGGGGACGGCGGGCGGCCGGGGTCTGCTGCGCGGTCACGCCGCGGCCTCCTCTTCGGTGAGCTGGGAGAGCACGATCTCCCGGTAGGTGGCGTTGCCCGCCATCAGTTCGCGGTGGGTGCCGGTGCCGACGACGCGGCCCTCGTCGAGGACGACGATGCGGTCGGCCTCGCGGATGGTGCTCACCCGCTGCGCGACGATCAGCACCGTCGCCTCGGCCGTCTCGCGCGCCAGAGCGGCCCGCAGCGCGGCGTCGGTGGCGTAGTCGAGGGCGGAGAAGGAGTCGTCGAAGAGGTAGATCTCCGGGCGCCGCACCAGGGCGCGGGCGATGGCCAGCCGCTGCCGCTGCCCGCCGGAGACGTTGGAGCCGCCCTGCGCGATCGGCGCCTCCAGACCCGAGCCGGTTCCCCCCTCGGCCGCCTCGGTGCCCAGCCGTTCGACGAACTCCCGCGCCTGGGCGACCTCCAGGGCGTGCCACAGCTCCTCGTCGGTCGCCTCGGGATTGCCGTAGCGGAGATTGGAGGCCACCGTGCCGGAGAAGAGGTACGGCTTCTGCGGCACCAGCCCGACCGTCTCGGCCAGCAGCACGGGGTCCAGCCGCTTCACGTCCACGCCGTCGACCAGGACCTCGCCCTCGGTGGCGTCGATCAGCCGGGGTATGAGGTGCAGCAGCGTGCTCTTGCCGCTGCCGGTGGAGCCGATCACGGCCGTGGTCTCCCCGGGCCGGGCGGTCAGGGTGACGTCCCGCAGCACCGCGTCCTCGGCGCCGGGGTAGCTGAAGCCCGCGCCGCGCAGCTCCAGCGTTCCGTGCCGGCGCAGGGCGCGCACCGGATCGGCGGGCGGGACGACGCCCGGCTCGGTGGTCAGCACCTCCTGGATCCGCTCGGCGCAGACCTCGGCGCGCGGCACCATCATGAACATGAAGGTGGCCATCATCACCGACATCAGGATCTGCATCAGATAGGAGAGGAAGGCGGTGAGCGCGCCGATCTGCATGCCGCCGCTGTCGATCCGGTGGGCGCCGAACCAGAGCACGGCCACCCCGGCGACGTTCACCACCGTCATCACCAGCGGGAACATGAAGGCGAGCAGCCGGCCGGTGCTCAGCGAGACGTCGGTCAGCTCGGCGTTGGCCCGTTCGAAGCGCAGCCGCTCGTAGTCGTCCTTGACGAAGGCGCGGATGACGCGGATGCCGGTGATCTGCTCCCGCAGCACCCGGTTGACGGTGTCCAGCCGCTCCTGCACCAGGCGGAACAGCGGGCGCAGCAGCCGCACGACCACGGCCACCGCGATGCCCAGCACCGGCACCACGGCCACCAGCAGGCCGGACAGCGGCACGTCCTGGCCGAGGGCCATCACGATGCCCCCGACGCCCATGATGGGCGCGGCGACCATCAGCGTGAACGACATCAGCACCAGCATCTGCACCTGCTGGACGTCGTTGGTGGTCCGGGTGATCAGCGAGGGCGCTCCGAAGTGGCCGACCTCGCGCGCGGAGAAGCTCTGCACCCGGTCGAACACGGCGGCCCGGACGTCCCGGCCGACGGCCATGGCGGTCCGGGCGGCGAAGTACACCGCGCCGATGGTGCACACGGCCTGGACCAGGGTGACCGCGACCATGACGCCGCCGGTGCGCAGGATGTGCCCGGTGTCGCCCATCACCACGCCGTTGTCGATGATGTCCGCGTTGAGCGCGGGCAGATAGAGGGCCGCGAGCGTCTGCGTGAACTGGAGCAGGACGATCAGCAGCACGGGTCGCCGGTACGGGGCGAGGCGGGAGCGCATCAGTCGGAACAGCACGGGGATCTCTCATCGGAGCGGGGCGGTGGGGCCGAGGCAGTGGGGCGAGGCGGTAACGCGGCGCGGGGGACCGGACGGGCGGACGGCAGCGCCTGCGGCGGGGACGGGGCCGGGCCCCGGGCGGGCCCGGCCGGGGGCCGCCGGTCGAAAGCGCGTCGCAATCCTCCGTCATCCGGCCGTCGAACGCGCTCGAATTCCGGCAATGCCGCGCTGCTTACGCGCACGGCGTACAGAGGCAACCATCAGGCGGCCCGGAACCGTCTTCCCCAGTGAGCCCCGGCACAGCACGCGCAGGACGAGGTCCCACGGCGGGCGAGCGCGAGCACGGCGGGACCCCGGGCCGTCACTGGCCCGAGTAGATGAACCCGGCCCAGTAGTAGGGCGCCCGGACCGTCCCGTCCTCCCTGGTCATCAGCGCCTCCTGCGCGGTGCGGAGCGCGGCGGCGGGGGAGAGGCCCCCGGTCAGCGCGGCGTAGAAGTGCCCCATCAGCCTGCCGGTCCACTCCTCGTCCACGCTCCACAGCGTGGAGATCACGCCCCGCCAGCCCAGCTGCAGGAAGGCGGCGGGGAAGCCCGTGCACTCGTCGGGCAGCCCGGTACCCGGCAGCGCCGTCTCGCAGGCCGACAGCACCGCCAGCTCGCCGCGGGCCGCGCCCGGTTCGTCGAGGAGCTCCCCCACGGTCAGATCCTTGTCCGCCAGCACGAGGGCGCTCTCCCGGGGCTCGAACATGTTGACGTAGCCGTGGCAGGAAACATGGGCGACCCGGGCCGTGTGCAGGGCCGAGCGCACCGCCGCGTGCCGCGCCTGGGCCCCGGCGAGCGTGCGGCACCGGGGGAAGGCGCCGAGCACGGCCGCGCGTTCGGACTCCCCGGCCCGGAGGGCGTCCGGCGTACCGGCGGAGGGGTCGTCGACGAACACGACCCCCGAGCCGTCGCGTTCCGTACCGTCGTCCAGCGGCCGGAACAGGGTCGCGGCGGTCGGCACGTACCGGAGGAGCAGCCTCCGCGCGGCGGGCGTACGGCCACCGGACGGCGCGGGCACCACCGCCGCGTGCAGGGGCACCAGGGACCACAGACCGCCGGGCACCACGATCACCTCCGCCGCGTCGCCCACCAGCTCGGCCAGCGGCCCGACGAGCGCTCCTCCGGCCCAGCCGCACAGCGCGTTGAGCTGCCCGCGCCACCGGCGGTGCGACTCCTCGGCGGGCTCGTCGCGGCGGTCCCGGTAGGCTGCGACATAGGGCTCCAGCGCGGCCAGCAGCTCGGCGGAACGGAGCTCCGGCAGGGTGCGGGCGGTGTACCGCCCCGCGCGGAGGGCGATCAGCGCGGTGCCGAAATCGGTGGTCTGCACATGGACGAGTGCGCTGCCCTCGGGCAGCGGGGGCAGCGGCGCGGTCTCCCCGTCCCCGATCCCCGGCTCCGGTGGCGGCATGCCGGCGGCCGTACCGATCCGGCGCAGCAGCCCGGCGAGCCGGGCCCGGTCCCGGCGGTGCTCCTCCGTGGCGCGCAGCCCGGCGAACGGGTCGTCTCCGGCCTCCGCGAGGCCGGCGAGCCGCGCCCGCACCTCCCGCAGTTCGTCCGCGGCTCCGCCCGCACCGGCCGCGCGGGCCCGCCGGTCGACGCTCTCGTGCGTCAGCAGCGCGGAGCGCAGCCGCAGGGCCCGCCCGCGCTCCAGTACGGCGGCCGCCTCGGCGGGCCGGTCCAGACGGGCCAGCGCGTACCCGGCCAGCCCGTACGCGGCCGTGACCCGGCGGAGCCGGCTCTCCCGGTCGGCGTCGGTACGCTGCTCCGCCAGCAGCCGGCCGGCGGCCTCCACAGCCTGCCGCGCGGATGACGCCGCGGTCTCCCAGTTCCCGCGCCCCGCCGACCGGACGGCCAGATCGAGCGCCGCACGGAAGGCGGTGCTCGGAGTGACGGAGAGCCCCAGCCGGATGGCGTCGCGGTAGTACGTGTGACCGCGCCGGCGGGCCCGCACCCGGGCCCGCCGCGTCCCCGCGCCGTCCGAGACGGTGAGCCAGGCCGCTGCCATGTGCGCCATCAGCGACGGAAGGCTCATCACCCCGGGCCCGGTGCGCAGCAGCTCCCGGCCGTGCCCGATCAGCTCGCGGGCCGCCGCCCCGTCGCCCTCCCCGACCCGGGAGCCCAGCGCCTCCACCAGCGTGATCCGGGCCGAGCGGCGGATCTCCTCGCGCGGTGACGACTCCGCCAGGGCCCGCGTGATCTCCTCCACCCTGGACAGGTAACCGTCGTCGCCGTCCCCGCCCGCGTCGCCGTCCCCGCCCGCGCCCAGGTGGTGCAGGCTGAGGAGGATGTCGGCGCGGTCCGAGAGCATCCGCTCCCGTTCGTCCTCGTCGGTGTTGGGGAACTCCAGCGCTCCGGTGTTCAGGGACAGCGCCTCTTCCAGGTCGGCCGGGTCGTCGGTGGCCCGGTGCCGTGCCCGCAGCAGGTTGGCCAGGGAGGCCATCGCCAGGGCGCGTTCGGCGTGCCGCTCCGGCAGCAGACCGAGCTGCGTGCGGGCCGCCGCCTCGGCCGCGCGCAGCTCGGTTCGGTCGCCCCCGCGCTGGTACTCGGTCAGATGGCTGCCCGACACGGCACCGAGGAGCGAGGCCCGCTCCGGGGAACTCTCCGGCAGGGTCTCCGCGGCGGAGAACAGCACCCGCCGTCCCTCCCGCAGGTCCTCCAGGGCCCCGGTGAGGTACGAGCGCTCCCGCAGGCTCTCCGCGTACTGGTAGCGGAAGGCCCACTCGTCGCTCGTGCCGGCCCCGGCCCGCACCGCGTCGCCGGCCGCCGCCACGGCCTCGTGCATCAGTTCGGGCCGCTGTGTCTGCCGCCACTGGCGCATCAGCAGAGCGGACAGGTCGTGGGCGTGGGAGGCCCGGCGCGGACAGTGGCGCGGCAGCCGGCCGAGCTCGCTCCGCAGCACGGTGACGGCCCGCGTGCAGTCCTCCTCGGCCATCGCGGCCTGCACCGCCTCGACGGCGGCATCTTGCGGGCTTCCGGCATCCTCCGGAATCCCGGCGTCCGCCGCTCCGTCCGGCGGCCCGGCGGGTTCCGCCGCCCCGTCCGCCGGCTCCGCCTCCGCGCGGGCCCTCAGATCCTCCGCGCGGGCCCGCGCCGTCTCGTCCCCCGTGAACCGGTACAGGTCGTGCAGGACCACGAGGTGGTTGCCCAGAATGCGGTGCCGCAGATCCGGGTCGCCCGCCGCCGCGGGCCACGCCGCCTCGTAGTCCTCCGCCGCCGCGCGCAGATCACCGGGGTCGCCCTGCCACGGATAGCGGTCGCCGAGCGCGTTGCCCCGCGCCAGCAGGGTGACCGCGCGGTCCTCCCCGTCGGAAGCGGCGGCGAGGGCGCCGGTGAGCGTGCCGATGGCGCGGTCGAGCGCGTCCGCGTCCCGGCGCGACCGGAAGAGCCGGATCTCGGTACGGGCCAGAGCGCGCAGCAGGCCCCCGGCCGCGTGCGGGGCGGAAGGGGCGGCGTCGCGGACGGCGGTGAGGACCCGCCGCGCCCGGTCGAGGTCGGCTTCGTCACCGAGGGCGTCGAAACGCTGCACGAGCCAGACGCCGAGGTCCGAGGCGTACACCACCCGGTCACCCGCCGACGCGGCTTCGTCCAGACGGCGTGTGAGGTCCGCGATGGCGAAGTGCCCCACCGGGTTGAAGGCTTCCGTCTCGCGGGCCGCCTCGACGGCACCGACGGCGAGGACCCGGCCGAGGACGTGGTAGTGCTCGAAGTGCCGCTGCCGCTCGGCCAGTCCGGGGTCGGCCAGCCACCGTTCGAGCAGCGCGACGGCCGTCTCCAGCACGGGGACGCCGTCCGCTGCGGCCAGGCGGCAGGTGGCGGGCCAGTCCGGTGCCGCGTACACCCGGTCGAGCAAGGCCCCGGCCTCGCCGGGCGTCACCTCCGCCCCCGTCACGGTCCCGCCTCCGCGGTCGCGGCGGGCGGCTCGCCGGCCCGGGGCGGAGCGGCCGGGCGCGGCGGGACGGCGGGGCGTGGCGGGACGGCGGGCGGTGCCGGCACGACCGGTGGTGCGGCGGACGGCCGGGGCGGTGCGGCGGGAGGCGGCGGCGCGGCGGGAGGCGGCGGTAACGCCCGCGGGGAAGGCACGGGCGGCCCGGCGGTGGGCGGCCGGACCGGCGGAGAACCGGCCGCCGCCGAGGGGGACGCGGCCACCGGCCGGTAGGCGACCTGCAGATACACCGACTGATCGAGCCGTACGACCACCCGGTCCCAGTCGTCCAGCGGAATCACCGCGCCCCCCTTGGGCTTGACCGTCAGTCCGGGCTTCCACAGCACCAGCACGGCATCCGCCGGATCGGCCGAGGCGGCCGGCCAGTGCCGGACGTAGCCCGACACCCGGGTGCCGTCCTGCAGCCGGACGGACACATAGGGAACCCGGTCCTCCGGCAGGTCCTTGTCGAACACCAGCCGCCAGGGATGCACCGGGTGGTAGCGGGAGCGGGACGGCCGGTGCCCCAGCCGCCCCGCCGCCCAGGCCAGCACGCACGCCAGCGCCACATGGAGGAGCACCGTCCGGGCGATGACGGGGAGGTGCCGGGCGGGGTAGCCGTCCGGTCCGGCCGGACGGGCGAGCCACGCGCCCGCGTCCGGCAGCAGCCCGTGCCGGGCGCCGCCCAGCAAAGCGAGCAGGCACAGCGAGACCGCCGTGAAGAAGGCGCCCGCCACCATGATCCTGGAGGCCTCGCGGAACGCGGTCTCCGGGTAGGACCGGCCGCCCCGCTCCCGGGCGAACTCGTGGACCATCCCGGGAATCACCAGCAGGACGAACACCACGACCGCCACCGAGGCGGTGAAGACCGTCACGGCGATCCGTCGCTACTCGCCGCTGTGCGGGACGTCCGGGGTGCCGGTGTCGTCGATCTCGCCCGAGGTGTCCGCCGGGCCCTTCTCGCGGACGCCACCGTCGAGGTCGTCCCCGTCGTCGTAGAAGTCGTCCTCGCTGTCGCCGGGCCGATCCCCGGCCGGAGTCCCGGATGCCACGCTCGTCCTCCCGCCCGCCCCACCGCGCGCCAACCGCGCCCGGTTCACAGAGTCCCCGGAAAATACCCACCCCGCCCGACTCCGGACAACTCGATCACCGCGGCCCGGGACCGGCGCGGCGGGCGGCCGGCGGCAACGAGGCCACGGCCGGCGGAGGCCACCCCGTCGGCGCGGGCCGCGCCACTCCCCCGGAGGGCCGGCCGGCCGCCCCGTCCGCCAGGGCGGCCCGTGCCCGTGCGGCCGCTCCGCGACGGGCCTCAGTACGCGGGCCCGGACGGGCCGAACGCTCCCGGATAGGTCTGCTCCCGCACCGCCGCGTACTGCTGCCGCACGGCCTGGCCGACCGCCAGGTCGTCGCCCGGGTCGAGCACCTCCGCCGCGGCGCCCTGCCACTGCGGCGGCTCCTGCGGCGACAGCGTGCCCTGTGCCACCCCGAGCGCCCAGGCCGCCTGCCGGGCCGCGCCCAGCGCCGCGTAGTCCGCCGGCTGCGGTATGACGATCCTGGCGCCCAGCAGCGCCGGGGCCATGGCCTGGACGGCGGGCAGCGCGGCGGCGGAGCCGAGCAGGAAGACCCGCCGCACCTGGACGCCCCGCCCGCGCAGCACGTCCAGCGCGTCGGAGATCCCGCAGAGCATCCCCTCGAACGCGGCGCGCGCCAGATGCTCCGGCTTCATGCTCTCCCGGCGCAGCCCGGACAGCGTGCCGGCGGTGTGCGGAAGATACGGCGTGCGCTCACCCTCCAGATACGGCAGCAGCACCAGTCCGTGCGAGCCGGGCGTCGACTTCAGCGCCAGCAGGGAGAGCCCCTCGGGGTCGGTGCCCAGCAGCTCGGCGGTGCCGCGCAGGACGCGGGCGGCGTTCGAGACGTGCACCACCGGGAGATGCATCCCCGTCGCGTCGGCGAAGGAGGTGATCGTCCCCGTCGGGTCCACCAGCGCCTCGTGGTGGACGGCGAAGATCGACCCGGAGGCCCCCAGGGACACCACCGCGTCCCCGAGGCCGACCCCCAGCCCGAACGACGCCGCCATCGTCTCGCCCGTCCCGGGAGAGATCAGCAGCCCTTCGGGGGTGTAGCCGGCGGCCTCGGCCGGGCCCAGGACGTCCGGCAGCTCGACCTGCCGTCTGAGCGCCAGTTCGACCAGGTCCGGCCGGTAGGCGCCGGTCGCGGCCGACCAGTAGCCGGTGCCGGAGGCGCCGCCCCGGTCGGTCGTCTTGCGCGGCGGCCGCCCCATCAGCTGCCAGACCAGCCAGTCGTGCGGCTGGAGAATGGTGGCCGTCCGGGCCGCGGACTCCGGTTCGTTCCGCGCCAGCCAGCGCAGCTTCGCCACGGGCTGCGCCGCCTCCGGTACGGAGCCGACGGCCTCCGCCCACGCGGCGCGGCCGCCGAGCGCGTCCACCAGATCGGCGGCCGCGGCCTGGGCGCGCTTGTCGTTGCCGAGCAGAGCCGGCCGGACGAGCTCGCCGGCGGCGTCCAGCGTCAGCAGGGTGTGCTGCTGGGCGGAGACCCCGATGGCCTGGACGCCTTCGAGCACGCCGCCCGCCGCCGCCTCGCCCAGCGACACCAGCCAGGACTGGGGATCGATCTCGGTCCGCTTCCCGCCCGCCCCGGCGTAGCCGTCACCGGGGTGCGGCGCGTACCCCTGTCTGATGACGGCACCGGTGCCGCTGTCGCAGACGACGATCCGTGTGTAGTCGGACGAACTGTCCAATCCGGCAACGATCCCCATGGCTCCAGATGATGCCCTACCGCTGTGACCACCACCTGTCGGCGCCGCCCGGCCCGCCGCCCCCGGCCCGGCGCGCACCCCGCGCGGCGCCGGCCGGGGCGGGCCGGGCCGGGCCGGAGGAGCGGGCCCAGAAGAAAGGCCGCCACCGCGCGAGGCGGAAGAACCCGCCCCGCGCGGCAGCGGCCGCCCCTGTGATGTGAGGGGTCAGGTGCCCCAGCCGTCCTCCACCGCCGAAGCCGCCGTCCCGCCCCGCTGCTCCCGGAGCGAACGCACCCGCTCCGAGACCGGGCCCGGCAGGCGGTCGCCGAACTTGCTGTCGACCGTCACGGCCGCCTTGGAGGCGGCCTGGCGGCCGCTCTGGGCGGCGGACTCGGCCGCGTTGCGGACTGCCGGGTTCTGCGCCGCCTGCCGCGCCATCCTGCGCAGCTGTTCGTAGCGCTCCCTACCGGCCCGGGAGCCGAGGACGTAACCGACGGCCAGTCCGGTCATGAACGTGAGCCGGTACCGCATGGCTTCCACCTTCCTTCGATGCGTACTGGGCGCCTGCCCCGGCCGCCGGGAGCTGATGCGAATACGGATTTCGGAGCACGCCCTGCCATGCGCTAATGTATTGCTCGCAGCGAGGGAACGCCCCCGGGAGAACCGTCCGGGCGGGACCGCGCAGAGCAGTCCCCTGTAGCTCAATTGGCAGAGCAGCCGGCTGTTAACCGGCAGGTTACTGGTTCGAGTCCAGTCGGGGGAGCGCGCCGTACGAGTACAGCAGGAGGGCCCCGGTTCGGGGCCCTTTTTCTTGTGCCGTACGCGGGTGGAACCGCCGCGCGGCGTAGATCGTCCTCACAGGCAGCCCAGCGCAGCCCGTACGGGCGGCAGATCGTATGAGCGGCTATGCTGCGGCAGACGGCGCGCACACATGTGCGCGACGCGCCGTGAGGGGCGGTAGCTCAGCCGGTTAGAGCAGCGGACTCATAATCCGTCGGTCGTGGGTTCGAGTCCCACCCGCCCCACTCGGCGAACCGGGGAGAACGCCTCCGCCCGGTTCCCGGCCTCGGGAGGGATCCCCTCCGAGTCCCCTCCGGACCCCTCCCGGTCGTGGTGAAGCCGACAGGGTCCGGACAGCTACGAAGAGTCCTTCGGCCTCTCGGGCAGCCGCGCCGCGAACATCCCGATCCCCGGCCGACGGCGCCGCGTCCGCCCCTGCTGCGGTGACTCACAGATCGTCGGGCAGGAGCCGGAACGCCGGATGGCCGGTCAAGGGGCGGACCATGCGGAAGTGGCGGTCGGTGGTGAAGACGGCGTCGGTGCGATAGGCGGCGGCGAGGGCGACGTTCATCGCGTCCGTCAGGCCGATGCCTTTGCCGTTGTCGGCGTCCGCGTATCCCTCGGCGACTGCGATCGCCGTGTTCAGGTGTTCGCCGGCGGAGGGCACCTCGAAACGGCGCGTCGCCACGTTGCGTTCGATGAACCGGGCTGCGGTCAGGGCTTTGCGGCCCCCTGCGCGCGCTGTGATCAGGTAGTCCAGTTCGGCCAGAACCATGGGGGAGACGATGAGGTGGCTGATCACCGTCAGGGCCTTCTTGTGCTCCTGGTGTCCGGCGAGCCCGGGGTCGAGCAGGCGGTACAGGCCGTTGGTGTCGGCGATGGCGACCAGGGTCACGCGCCCATCCCCTTGAGCGTGTCCTCGATCTCCTCGTCGGTGAGCTCGGGAAGGCCGAGGTCGGGCAGGTCGATCTCTCCCATGGGATCGGTGGGGTACGGGGGGATGTCGAGGTCGCTTATGGGGACGACCCGCGCGACGGGGGTGCCGTTCTTCGTGACGGTGACGGTCTCACCGCGGGCCGCGGCGGCGAGGATTTGCGAGGACTTCTGGTTGAACTCGCGAGCAGTGGTCTCCATGTAGTACATGTTACTACGTCTGAGCGGTCCGGGTGCGGCGAGCTGGAGACCGCCGCGTCTCTGCGGCGAGCGAGCGGCGGAGGGCGTGCGGTGCTCAACCGGGGCGCGGCATACCCGAGTTGGGGGTGAAGATCGTCGCCTCGTAGGATCCGGCGATGATCAGAAGAAAATGGCCGGCGGCCGTGGTGTGCGGGGTGCTCGCCGCCCTGGCCGCCGGGCTCGTCCCGGCCGGTGCGGCGGCGGACGAGCCGGCGGAGAAAGAAGCCCCCAAGGTCGAGCTGGTGCTCGATGTCAGCGGCTCCATGCGCGAACGCGACATCGACGGCCGGTCCCGTATGGCGGCGGCGAAACAGGCGTTCGGTGAGGTGCTGGACGCGGTTCCGGACGAGGTGCGGCTCGGCATCCGCACCCTCGGCGCCAACTACCCCGGCGACGACCGGCGCACCGGCTGCAAGGACACCGAACAGCTCTACCCCGTCGGCCCCCTCGACCGCACCGAGGCGAAGACCGCGGTGGCCACGCTGGCGCCCACCGGCTGGACGCCGATCGGCCCCGCGCTGCTGAAGGCCGCCGACGACCTGGAGGGCGGTGACGCCACCCGCCGGATCGTGCTCATCACCGACGGCGAGGACACCTGCGCCCCGCTCGACCCCTGCGAGGTTGCGCGCGAGCTGGCGGCGAAGGGGATCGGCCTCACCATCGACACCCTCGGACTGGTCCCCGACGCCAAGACCCGGCGGCAGCTCGTCTGCATCGCCGAGGCCACCGGCGGCACCTACACCTCCGTCCAGCACACCGAGGAACTGTCCGGCCGGGTGAAACAGCTGGTGGACCGCGCGGCCGCCCCCGTCGTCACCCCCCAGCCCACCGAGGGCGCGGACGAGTGCGCCGAGGCACCCACGCTCGAACCCGGCCTCTACACCGACCGCGAGGAGTTCGGCGAGCACCGCTGGTACCGGGTGGAGGTCCCGGCCGGCCGTGAGCTGCGCGCCTCGGTGAGCATCGGCGCCGACCGGGCGGTCGACAACGACTACGGCGTGCTGCTGCGGGCCGTGACCGTGCACGGCAGGGAGATCGTCCGGGGCTCGGAGGCGGGCGACGGGCGCACGGACGTCATCTCGGCCGGTCTGCGCTACCCCACGACCATCCCGGAGGACGCGGATGCGGACGCGGACGGGGAGGGGGACGGGAAGCCGTCGAGTGAGACCGTCTGCCTGCGGGTCAGCAACTCCTTCTCGGCGCCCGCCTCGGTGAAGACCACACCGGGCCTGCCCCTCGAACTGACCGTCGATCTCGTGGACGGTCCCGACGAGGCGGCCGACCCCGCCGCCTTCGGCCTCGGCCGGGGGCTGTGGCTGCTGGGCGTTCTCGCGCTCACCGGCCTGGCCGCCGGTCTGCTGTGGGGCCTGGTCGCACGCCGCCGTACCGACCTCGGGAGGAACAGCTGATGCGGGGGACGAGAGCGCTGCGCGTCCTGGCCGGTGCCGTACTGACCGGGGCAGCCCTCCTCGCCACGGCGGGGACGGCCACGGCCGACGACCCGTCCGCGAGTCCGGGCGCCGGCGGGGAGGACGGAGCGCCGACGGCGGCGGGCACCACCTTCCGCCTGGCGACGCCGATCCGGCAGGGGGAGCGGGCCGCCGCCGAGGGGTCGGCGGGTGACTACTTCTACTGGGTCCTCCCCGCCGACGCCGGGCAGCGGGTCACCGTGACGGCCACCGTGAAGCTGCCCGAGTCCGCCGGCCGCCAGGGTGCGTCCCGCTGGCGGATCGATGTCCACGACGGGCTGCGCCGCCGCCAGGCGTGCGTCCACGGCAGCCAGACCCGGTCGGTGCCGGCGGACGCCGCCTCGGTGCAGCTGGCCTGCACCCTGCGGACCGTGCGGGCGTGGGCGGAGCCGTGGAGCGACGCTCCTCTGCCGGGCAGCTACTACATCCGGCTGACGGTCGTCGATCTGCCGCAGCGGGACCTCGGACTGCCGGTGCGGGCGGAGATCGAGGCCACCTCCGTGGACGCGGGCGGCGCCCATGCCGTGGACGGGAAGCTCTCCACGCCGCTCGTCCCGCTGACCGTCACCGGGCCGGAACGGGAGGACCGGGACTCCGCACAGGAGGAGCAGGAGGAGCAGGAGGAGCAGGAGGAGCAGGAGGAGACGGCGCAGGCCGCCGGCGCGCCCGAGGACGGCTGGTCCTCCGGATGGTGGACGGACCGCTGGATCTGGACCGCCGCCGGGGGCCTGCTCGCGGCGTTCACCACCGCGGCCGGATACTCCCTGGCCCGTGGTCCCGGCCGTCGGCCGGGCGCCCCGCCCCGGGCCTGACGCCCCGGTCCGGCCCGTACGGCGGGGGCGGCGGCGATGCCGCCGGCCGGTGCCGTACGGGCCCGGAGGGCCGGGCGCCAGCCCTCCGGGAACGCGGGCATCCCGCCGTGCGGCGCCCGTGAGCACCGGGGCAGCCGGCCTCCCCGGCCGCCGGGAGGGCTCCGTCACCGTCTCCGTCACCGCCTTCGCCGGGCCGCCCCTGGAACCGCCTGCGTCGCCCGTAACCCGGCCGCATCCGCCACCGCGCCGTGAGCACCCGGCGGAGGACGGACGGCCGGGGCGTGGCCCGCGCGGTCGTGGGCACTCGTGCGGGCAAGCGCGGCAACCGAAGCAGGCGAGGCGGGGCAGCCCCTCCCGGCCGCGCTCGGACCAGCGGAGGAGTGGACGGTGATGCCGGCATGAGCGGTGCCAACGGGAAGCCGGGACAGGGCGGCAAGGCCGGGCGCGGACGGGAGAAAGCGCTGGTCCGGGCCCTGCTGCAGGAGGAGGGGCGGACGTACGCGGAGGAGGCCGGGGTCCGGCTGAAGGACGCGCCCCAGCCGCTCTACCAGCTGATGGTGCTGTCCCATCTGCTGTCGGCGCGGATCCGCGCCGACGTCGCGGTGGCCGCCGCCCGCGCGCTCTTCGAGGACGGGATGCGCACCCCGCGCCGGATGGCGGACGCGAGCTGGCAGGAGCGGGTGGACGCGCTGGGCAAGGGCCACTACCGGCGCTATGACGAGCGGACGGCCACCCAGCTCGGCGACGGCGCCGGACTGGTGCTGGAGAAGTACCGCGGTGACCTGCGGCGGATGCGCGAGGAGGCGCGGCGGCGGGCGGACGGCGACGGGGCGGACGAGACGGCCGCCGAGCGGGAACTGCTGCAAGAGGCCCCCGGCATCGGCCCGGCGGGGGCGGACATCTTCCTCCGGGAGGTGCAGGGCGTCTGGCCGGAGGTCCGGCCCCACATCGACGGCAAGGCGCTGGACGGCGCCGCGCGGCTCGGCCTGCCGGACTCGCCCGGTGCCCTCGCGCGCCTCGTCGGCGAGGAGGACCTGCCGAGGCTCGCGGCGGGCCTGGTACGCGTCGCGCTCGACAAGGGCGCGGCCGAGCGGGTGCGGGAGGCGGCCGGCGTGTGATCCCCGTTACGGGCCCGGGGCGCGGGTGAGCCGGGACGGTCACTTCGGCGGTCGCTTCGCTTGTGACGTTCCGTGACGGAGACCGGAGCGGCGGCGGGCGGCAGCGCTGCGCCGCAGGGCCGCGGGGCCGCCGGAAGAGGAACCCTCGCCGTCAGTCCTCCGGTGGTGACCGTCCCCGCTGCCGACGAGCACGGGCCCAAGCCCCGCACCTCCCGGCGCTCCGGTGAGCAGCACGCCCCGGAGAACCGCACGGCCCGGCCCGCCCGGGAACCGGAGGGACCGGCCCCGGAGACGGAAACCGGCCCCGGGCCGCGGAAGGGCGGGCCGGGGCCGGCTCGGGGAGGGGGTGGCCGGTCGGCGGACGGGGCGCGCTCAGGCACCCAGCCGGCCGCCGGTCAGCCGGGCGAGCGGGCCGCGCCTGCGAGCCGCGCGACGGCGCGCTACGAGCACCCCGGCACCGGCCACCGCGGCGGCACCGGCCCCGGCCGCCCCGGCGGCGATCGCCTTGCGGGCCTTGACGGCGAGCCAGGCCGTACCGGCCACCGCCGCGGCCTTCTTGGGCATCCCCGCCATGGCCTGCCCGGTGGCGGTCGCCTTCTCGGAGGTCACCTGCGCGGTCTTGGTGGCGAGACCGCCGACCGCGGTCTTCGCCGCGGCCGCCTTCGCGGCAGCCGCCTTGGCGGCGGGGCCGTCGGCCATCTTCACCATGCCGTTGGCACCGGAGCGGGCCTGCTCACCCGTCTTGTCGGTGGCCTGCCCGGCGTTGTCCCGGGCGGCCTTGCCCGCCTTCTCGGTGCTGGTCGCGGCGGTCCGCGCGCCGTTCGCGGTGTTCGTGGCCTGCGTTCCCGCCTTCTCGGTCGTGGTCGCCGCGGCGGACTTGGCGCCTCCCGCCCGTCCGCCCGCGTTCGTCTTCTTGCCGTTCTGGTTGGATACGTCCTTGTTCTCAGCCATGGCCTCCGCCTTACCGCTACGCAGAGCGACAAACGCATGGCTGTCCCGGCACCTCCGGTGCCCGGTTTCCCGGGCCTGTCATGAGATCCGGAAAGAAGGGCAGGAGTGCGGGTGTGTAGGACGAATGGGCCGGGGTAGACGCCCCTTCACCCCCGGATGGACGAGCAAGACGAGCATGGAGGCCACTATGGACACCACGGCAAGCACGGTTTCGATGGCGGTCTCGGAGATCGAGTCGGAAGCCGGCGCCGCGGCGACCGTGGGGGAACTGCCCTGGATCGAGGACCCGACCAAGGTCGCGCCCCAGGATGCCCGGGAGCTGTCCAAGCTGTTCTTCGACCGGCTCGCCGAGCTGGAAGAGGGGACGCACGAATATCAGTACGCGCGCAACTCCCTGATCGAGCTGAACCTCTCCCTGGTCCGGTTCGCGGCCCGCCGCTTCCGCAACCGCTCGGACGAGATGGAGGACATCGTCCAGGTCGGCACCATCGGGCTGATCAAGGCGATCGACCGTTTCGACCTGAGCCGCGAGGTCGAGTTCACCACCTTCGCCGTGCCCTACATCGTCGGCGAGATCAAGCGGTTCTTCCGCGACACCAGCTGGTCCGTGCACGTTCCGCGCCGGCTGCAGGAGCTGCGGATCGAGCTGGCGAAGGCCAATGACGAGCTGTCGCAGCGGCTGGACCGCTCCCCGACCCCCGACGAGCTGGCCAAGCACCTGAACCGGACGGTCGACGAGGTGCTCGAGGGCATCGTCGCGAGCAACGGCTACGCCGCCGGCTCGCTGGACATGCCGGTCGAGGACGGCGGGGAGAACTCCCGCGGCAACACCCTGGCCGACCTGCTCGGTGACGTGGACCCCGCGCTGGAGACCATCGAGAACCTGCACGCCCTGAAGCCGCTGCTGGAGAACCTCGGCGAGCGCGACCGCACCATCCTGGAGCTGCGCTTCGGCCAGGAGATGACGCAGTCGGAGATCGGCGCCGAGCTGGGCATCTCGCAGATGCACGTCTCACGGCTCCTCTCCCGCACGCTCCGCGAGCTGCGCGCCGGGCTCGTCCCGAACCAGGCGTGAACCCGGCGGCTCCCGCCGCCACTTGGTGAAGCCTCCCGCGCGGGCTTTCCGCACTCTTCCCGGCTGTGCCGACCGGACCGATCCGGTCGGCACAGCCGTTTTTGGGCGCCACCATCCCCTTTTCTGTGCGCCACACTGCCGCTCGGCCCTTTGTCCTTGTGCCCGCCTTTCCCCGGGGGAACGGATCGGTGGTCCCGGCAAGGAGTCCGGAGAATACGGCGCGGGCGGTAAAGGCGATGAAGACGGTGGAAACGGCGGAGACCGCGGAGATGACGGAGGGGCCGACCGGAACATCCGGTCGGCCCCTGAGCCATCCCCTGATTCTTCTCAGCCGAGGCGAACCCCGGTTCTACCAGCGGTACCAGCGGCCTCGCCGGCCGCCCGCACCCGCGGGCCGGACGAAGAAGCCCACGAGCCAGAGAACCAGCACGATCACCGCGATCCACCACAGTGCTTCGAGTGCGAATCCCGCCCCGAAAAGGATCAGGGCCAGGAGTAGAACGAGTAGAAGCGGAACCATGTTTATCAACCTCCATGGAAGCTTGTGCCCCTGAGGTTCCCGCACACACGGCCGCATTCCGGTTAGTTTTCCGGGTTCGGGGGAATCCTGCCGCCCCTTTTTCTCCGCTCGCCACCCCGGCGGCGGAATTCCCGGAACGGGGATGCCCGAGCTCAGTCCTCGCGGTCGTCGGAGGGCGCCCGCACGATCACGACCGTGCACGGGGCGTGGTGGGTGACGTGCTGGCTCACCGAACCGAGCAGGGCGCCCTTGAAGCCGCCCAGCCCGCGGCTGCCGACCACCAGCAGTGACGCGCCGCGTGCCGCCTCCAGAAGCACCTGTACCGGCCCGCCCGCCTGGGTGAGCGCGCGGACCCGCACGGGTGGTTCCTTCCCGACCGTCTCCTCGACGGCGGTCAGCAGGGTCTGCTGCGCGCTCTCCTCCAGGGTCGCGTCGGTGGGGGCGGTCGGCGGCATCATCCCGCCCCAGGTGACGTAGCCCGGCCACTCCCAGGACATGATCGCGTCCACCTCGGCGCCCGTGAGCTCCGCCTGCCGGACGGCCCAGCGCAGGGCCTCCCGGGAGGGCTCCGAGCCGTCCACTCCCACCACGATCCGGTTTTCCGTCCGGTCCGCCACTGGCTGCCTCCTGGGCTCTGGGTAACGCGTCCGTCTGTCTTGTTCCGTATGACCGTTTCAGCGGCCGTCCATACCGCCCGCCGCCCCGTCCGGTCCTGTCAGTCCCCGGCGAAGAAGCCGGCGATGGCCTCGATGAATCCGGGGTCGCGGACGGCCGTCAGATGGTCTCCGGGGACGGTGTGCAGCCGGGCGCCCGGTATGGCGTCCGCCAGCACCGCCGGCCGTACGGCCAACGGGTCCTCGTCCCCGGCGATCACCAGCGTAGAGGCCGTGACCTCGGTGAGGGGCATCGGTGCCCGGTGGATGGCGGCGGCGTGGGCGGCGAGGGCAGCGCGGTCCGCGCCGACCGCGTCGGCCAGGGCGCGGAAGCCGGCGGCCTCCGCCGTCACGGTGGAGGGATCCTCCGCGGTGAGCGCGGCGATCACCGAACCCGTCGGCAGGGCGCGGGTGTCCAGGCCGCCGACCTCCACGACCCCGGCCCCCACGCCGCCCACCACCAGGCGTGTCACGCGCTCGTCCCCGGCGGCCGCGAGCAGGGAGACGACGGCGCCCATCGAGTAGCCGGCCAGGTGCACGCGCTCCGCGCCCAGGAGGTCGAGGAGCCCGCGGAGGTCGCGGGCCATCACGGCCTCGCCGTAGGCGGCCGGGTCGTGCGGCCTGCCGGACCGCCCGTGGCCGCGGGCGTCGATGCCCACGACACGGTGGCCCCGGGCGGTGAGCTCGCCGACGATGCCCGGCGCCACCCAGTTGACGAAGGTGTCCGCGACGAAGCCGTGGTGGAGCACCACGGGCGGGGTGCCCGGGGCGGCGGTGTCCGCGCCGTAGACGTGGTAGGCGAGGGGCGTGCCGTCGGCGGCGGTGAACCGGTGGGTGGTTCCGCGCGGATACCCCTCCGGGCCGGCCGGGTCTCCGCTGCCGGCCGGTGCCTGCTGTGTCATGCCGTCGTCCCGTCGTGTCGGTGGATGTCGGTGTGGATGTGGGTGTGGGCGGCGGTGTCCGGGGCCGCGGCTCCGGGCCCGGGACCGGCGCTGCGGCCGTTCCTCCCGCGGGCGCCGTCGTGGAGTGCGCCCGGCCCGGCTCCGCCGCCGGGGTGCACGGTTTGGGGCGCCCGTCGGGGGCCGGGGCGCCGGCCGGGCCGACCGTAACCGCGGGCGGCGCGGCGGGGCGAGCCTCTTGTGCCGGAGCACAGCGGGCAGTCGGCCGGTCTGGACGGCCGCCCAGACGGCGCCGGCCCGCCGGGCGCTCCCGGAGCGGCTCCGGGCGCCGGTCGGGACACCGGTACGGCCGGTGGTGGGTGACCGGCGCGCGGCGGACCCGGCACGCCCCCGCTGTGGGCTCGCACAACGGAGCGCGTACCGCTTCTGGGAGCCCGCCCCGATCTCGTCCCCGGCCATGGACCGCGGTTCCGTGCCCGTGGTGTCGTGACGGCCCGATCCGGCCATACGAGGAGGGCCCTTGCGTGCCTGGCAGGTCCACGAACCGGGGGAACCCGTCGCCGCACTGCGCCTGGAGGACGTCGAGGATCCGGTGCCGGGCCCCGGCCGGATCCTCGTCCGGGTGCTCGCGGCGGCGGTCAACTTCCCCGACGCCCTGCTGTGCCGCGGGCAGTACCAGCTCAAGCCGCCGCTGCCGTTCACCCCCGGCCTGGAGGTCTGCGGAGAGGTGATCGGGACCGGTGAGGGCGTGACCACCCCGGCCGTCGGCGAACGGGTCGTCGGACTCTCCGCGCTGCCGCACGGCGCCTTCGCGGAACGGACGTTGATGGAGGCCGATTCCGCGCTCCCGGCCCCCGCCGCCCTCGACGACACGGCGGCCGCCGCGTTCTACATCAGCTACCAGACGGGCTGGTTCGGGCTGCACCGGCGGGCCGCGCTGCAGCCCGGGGAGACGCTGCTGGTGCACGCCGCGGCGGGTGGTGTCGGCAGCGCCGCCGTCCAGCTCGGCAAGGCCGCCGGGGCCACCGTCATCGGCGTGGTGGGCGGCCCCGAGAAGGCGGGACTCGCCCGCCGGCTCGGCGCGGACGTGGTCGTGGACCGGCACCGCGAGGACTTCGCCGACGTCGCCCTGGAGGTCACCGCCGGGCGCGGCGCGGACGTCGTCTACGACCCGGTCGGGGGCAGCGCGTACAGCGGTTCGGCGCGCTGTATGGCTTTCGAGGGGCGCATCGTGGTCGTCGGCTTCGCCAGCGGTGTAGTGCCCCGGCCGAACCTCAGCCGGGCGCTGCTCGGCAACTACACCATCCTCGGCCTGCACTGGGGCCTGTACGCCCGGCGGAGCCGCCCCGAAGTACTGCGCGCCCACCGGGAACTGACGGCGCTCGCCGACCGGGGCGTGGTGACCCCGCTCCTCGGGGAACGGCTGCGGCTGCCGGACGTCGCCGACGGTTTGCAGCGGCTCGCGGACGGGACGACCGCCGGACGGGCGGTGATGCTGCCGGACTGACCCGACGTGACCGGACCGACCGTGCTGACCGGACCGGCCGGGCCGCGGGAACGCCCGGACCGGCGGAGGAGCAGAGAAGCGAAGAAGCAGAGGAGCAGGGGGGCCGAGGAACGGCGCGAGCGCGCGAGCGGAGGAACGGGGCCGGCAGGGGAACGCATGAACGGCCGGCCGGTTCCAGGGGACGTACACGGGGGGATCCGCACCGGGGGATTCACACGAGGAGTTCCTGATGAGATCGGTGAACCAAGAGCACGGCGGCAGGGCGCCGGGACGACCGCCGCGGCGCCTGCACGGACGGCGGGCCGAACTCCGGGCCCTGGGCGCGCTGCTGGAAGCGGCACAGCGAGGGGCCGGTGGAGCGCTGCTGCTCGTGGGCGAGCCGGGGCTCGGCCGCAGCGCCCTCCTCAACCGGGTGGCGGCGCACGCCTCGGGGACCTCGGGGCGGTCCGCTCCGGGACACGCGCCGGAGCACGCGCCGGGGCCCGTCGGCGGCTGCGTGGCCACCGTGCTCCGTATCCGGGCGGTGGCCGCGGAACAGCACATCCCCTACAGCGGTCTGCACGCCCTGCTGACCCCGGCGGCGTCCCTGCTCCCCGCGGTCACGCCGCGCACCGCGCCCCTCGCCGAGGCGCTGCGCCTGGCCCGTCCGGACCGGCAGGACACGACGGCCGCCCGGGGCGCCACGGTGGCTCCGGATACGCCGGCTGCCCACGGCACGGCGGCGTCGGCCCCGCGGGGGACCGCTCGGAGTACAACGGCCGGGCGACGTGAGGCGGTTGCCCCTGACACGGTGACGGCTCCGGGCGGGGACCCCGGGGCGGAGAACGAAGCTGGTGCAGGTCCGAGCCGGGGCGCCCCGGCGGCCCGGGGCGCGGAGTCCGTCCCGGGCGCCGAGTCCGTACGGGACCGGGCCCCGGCGGGCGGATCGCCGGGCGGCGCCGTGCGGCGGGGCACGGCCGGGAACCGTTCCGCCGTGCCGCCGGAGGCGGTGGCCGGGACGGCCGGTGCACGCGCGACCGGGCTCCGCCCCGGCCGCCCCGCCGGTGCCGTCGCCGCTGCCGCCGCGGGCGTCGGCTCGGGCACCGGCCCGGGCACCGGTGCCGTCGCGGACGCCCTCCTCGCCCGGCTCGGGGAGCTGACGCGCCGCGGGCCGCTCCTCGTCTGCGTCGACGACGCCCATCTCCTCGACCCCGACTCGCGTGCCGTCCTGGGGTTCACCGCGCGCCGCCTCGACGGCGGCCCGCCCGTGGCGCTGCTGCTGAGCGTGGAGCAAGGGCAGGCGGGCGAACCGGAGTTCGCCGGTGTTCCGGTCCTGTCACCGGCACCGCTGGCCGAGCCCGATGCCCTGGCCCTGCTCGACGACCTGCTGCCCGGTGACGCGGCGCCGGCCGTACGGGAGGCGCTGCTCCACGAGGGCTGCGGCAATCCCAGCCTGCTCACCGACCTGGTGGCCGGCCTGACCCCGGCCCAGCTGACCGGGGCCGCCCCGCTCCCGGAGCCGCTGCCCGCCGACGGGCCGCTGCTGCGCGACGGCGCCGCGCGGCTCCGGGCGCTGCCGCCCGACACCCGGCTGCTGCTCCTGCTGGCCGCCGCCGCGCACGAATGCGCGGGCCCGGGGGCCGGCATCGGCGCCGATCTGCTGCTGGGCGCGGCGCGCCGGGCGGGGCTCGCCGGGGCCGCCCTGGAGCCCGCCGAGACGGCCGGTGTCGTACGGACCGAGGGCGACCGGGTCCGCTTCGCCCACCCGACGCTGTGCCGCGTCGCCTACGGCGGTGAACCGCTGGCCCGCCGCCGCGCCGCGCACGCGCTGCTCGCCGGAGTGCTGGCCGCGCGCGGTGAGGCGTACCGGCTACGGGCTCTGCGGCACCGGGCGGCCGCCACCGAACAGCCGGACCCGGACCTGGCCGACCGGCTCGCCGCCGCCGCGGCCGCCGCCCCGGGCGCGGCCCACGCCCACGGCGAACGGGCCGCCGCCCTGGCCCGGGCCGCCGAACTCACCGTCTCCACCGACGCCCGGGTCACCCGGCTCGCCGCCGCGGCCGAGCACGCGTGGCTCTCGGGCCGTCCCCACCGGGCGCGCTCCCTGCTCGCGGCGGGCCGTGAACTGCCCGCCCGGGAGGCCGTACGGGGCCGGGCCGAACTGGTGCGCGGCATCCTCGAACTGCGGGACGGCGTGGTCACCGACGCCCGCGAGGTCCTGCTGCACGCGGCCCGGCTGCTGGAACCGCACGACCGGCCGGGGGCCCGCCGTGCCCTGCTGCACGCGGCGGAGGCGGCCTGGGCCGACGGCGACGTGACCGGCTACCTCTCCGACATCGGCCGTGCCACGGCCCTGACCGGCCCGGGCGCCACGGCCACCGGTGACGGCGAATCCGTTGTCCGTGAGGCCGGTGACCGTGCCGCCGCGGCCTGTGCCCCTGGTGACGGCGGCGGTGACGGCGGTGAGCGCGACCCCGGTGAGGGCGGCGGAGACACCGGCCACCGCCGCGAACGGACGGCTGCCGCCCCGTCCGCCCGCACGGGCGCGCCCGCCGAGCGGGCCGGGCGCGGACCGGAGCCGCACGGTCCGGCCGGGAGCGCTCTCCTCGACGCCTACTGCGACGGGATGCGCGCGGTGATGAGCGGACGGTTCACCGACGGAAAGGAGCCGCTGCGCCGGGTGATCGGGCTGGGCCGGGGTGCCGAGGAACACGAGAGCCTCATCCGCGCCGGAGTGGCGGCCCTGGTGCTCGGACAGGTCGGCGCGGCCTGCGAGATCAACACCCGTGCCCTGGCCCTGGCCCGCGTCCGCGGACTCGACACCCTCGTGCCGCAGACCCTGGAACACCTGGTCTACGCGGAGCTGCGCGCGGGCCGCCACACCCGCGCTCACGCCCACGCCCTGGAAGGGCTGAAGGCCGCGGGCCGCGCGGGCCAGCGGAATTGCGCCGCGCACCACCACGCGGCCCTGGCCATGACCGCCGCCCTCCGCGGTGACGCCGCCGCCTGCGAGGAGCACGCGCGGGCGGCCGGCGAGAACGCGGGCCCGCACGGCCTCGGGGTGGCCGCCACGCTGGCCGTGTGGGCGCTCGCCCTCGCGGACCTGGGCCGGGGCCTGCCCCGCGAGGCCCTGGTCCGGCTGCGCCCGCTCGTGGGCACCGGCCCCGGGCGCGGGCACTTCGCCCTGCGCATGATCGCCGTACCGGACCTGGTGGAGGCCGCGGTGCTGGCGGGGGAGCCGGGCGTGGCGCGGGCCGTGCTGCCGGAGTTCGAGCTCTGGACGGCGCACACGGCCGATCCGCAGGCCCCGGCGCAGCTCGCCCGCTGCCGCGCGCTGCTGGCGGTGGAGCCGGCGGCGGGCGAGCCCGGACGCACCGGGCGGCGCGCGGTTCCGGCGGGTGCGCCGGCGGCCGGCGTGCCCGGTACGGGGGGTGCGCCCGGTGGGGTCGCGGCGGCCGGGTACGGGGTGCCGGAGGGCCGGTTGGCCGTCTCCGTCGTCTCCGCCGTCCCCGGCGCCGTGGCGGCGGCCGGGACGGACGCAACCGACGCCGGGACCGACGCCCTCTTCGCCCGGGCCCTGGAACTGCACGACCTGGCCGACGGTGATTTCCAGCGGGCCCGTACCCAGCTGCTGCGCGGCAAGATGCTCCGCCGCAAGCGCCGCCCGGGGGCGGCCCGGGACCATCTGCGCGACGCGCTCGTCGCCTTCGAACGGTGCGGCGCCGGAGCCTGGGCCGAGCAGGCGCGGGCCGAGCTGCGGGCCACCGGCGAAGCAGGCCGGGCCGCCGAGGCCCCCGCCGTCGCGGGGCTGCTCACCCCGCAGCAGCTGCGGATCGCGCGCTGCGTGGCGGAGGGGGCGACCAACCGCGAGGTGGCGCTCCGGCTGTCCGTCAGCCCGCGCACCGTCGACCACCATCTGCGCAATGTGTTCGCCGCGCTCGGCATCAGATCCCGGGTGGAGCTGCCCCGGCTGCTCGCCGCGGCCGGGCCGGGAGCCGGGCCGGGAGCCGGCCCCGGCGGTACCGCGAACGGCCCGGGGGCGGGGACGGGCGGCCCGGCCGGGGCCGTGACCGGAAACATGCCCGGGGACCGGTCCGTCCCCCGGGTGGCGAGGCCGGCCGCTCCCGGCCCGGGGACCGGCTCCGCCGCAGCTCACCGGGGTGAAGCCCGGGCGGGGACGGGCCGGCCGGGGCGGCTGTCGCGGACCGCGGCGGCCCTGCGGCCGGGCCGCAATTCGGACACGGTTGCGGGCATGGGTATGGACGAATGACCGACCGGACGGTATGTCCTTGGAGGAAGAGGACGCACCACCCCGGAAACACCGGGGGCGGGCCGGTTGCCACGGCCCGCCCCCCGCCCAGGCCCCCGCACCCGTGGAGGACCGAGATGCACCCAGTCGTACGGGCCCGAGTGCGGGCCCTGCCGGGACTGCCCGCGGCGGACGAGCCGGTCCGGTCGCGGGCGAGCGCCGAGGCGGTCACCGTGCTGCACCGCGCCGCCCGCGTGCTCATCGACCAACTGCCCCTGCTGACCGACCGCGTCGTCACCCTGCTCCGCGAGCAGGAGCCCGCCTACCGTGCCCCCACCACGGACCCGGACGACCTCTGGCAGGAGGTCCACGGCTCCCTCCGCCACAACGTCGGCTCCCTGCTGCGCCCCAAGGAGTCCCGCGAGTCGGCCCGCCAGTGCTCCTGGCGGATCGGGGCCGAGCGCGCCGAGCAGGGCATGCCGCTCGACGCCGTGCTGCACGCCTTCCGGCTGGGCGGCTCGGTCGTCTGGCAGGGCCTGGTCGAGGCGGCGAGCGAACGGAACCCGGAGGACGCGCACCTCCTCGTCCACGTCGCCGCCGACGTGTGGAACTTCGTCGACGAGCACTGCGGACTGGTGTCCGACGCCTACCGCCAGGTCGAACGCGAGCTGACCTGGCGCCGCGAGAACCGGCGCCGGCTGATGACCGAGGCCCTGCTCGACGGCACCACCCGCATCTCCGACCTCCCCGAGGTGGCCGCCGCCCTCGGCCTGCCCGAGGACGGCCGGTACGCCGTCGTCGTGGTCACCGGCGGCCGGCGGGCCGCGTACGGGGGAGGGGAGCCGCTGTCCGTCCCGGACGGGATGAGCGTCGTCTGGCACACCGGGGCCGACGCCGACCACGGCATCGTCCTCGTCGGCGACGGCGGCCCGGCCGCGCTCGCCGCCCGCATCAAACCGCCCCCGGGAGGCCGGGCCGGGATCAGCTCCGTGGTCGACGGCCTGGCCGCCGTCGGGGACGCGCGCAGACTGGCCGCCAACGCCCTGCGCTGCGCCGCCGGGGACGGCGATGTGGCGGTGCTGGAGGAGCATCTGCCCGCCGCACTGGTCATTTCCTCCCCGGAGCTCGGGGCCGCGCTGACCGAGCGCGTCCTGGGGCCCGTCCTCGAACTGGAGCCCTCCGACCGCGACATCATGCTGGACACGCTCACCGTGTGGCTGGCCGCGCAGGGGTCGGCCGTGCGCGCAGCGAGCCGGCTGTTCTGCCACCGCAACACGGTGCTCAACCGGCTGCGCCGCTACGAGCAGCTCACCGGGAGCTCCCTCGGCAGCCCGCAGGACGTGGTCGAACTGTCCCTGGCCCTGACGGCGCGCCGGCTGCTCCGGGTCTGAGACCGCCCGCCCGGCGGCGGAGCCCGGAGTTCCGCCGCCTCCACGTCCGCGACCCGGGGCCGGGCGCCGGCCCGCGACTCCCGGTCCGGACGAGGTCGTCCGCGCTCCTCGGGTACGGCCGGCCCGCCGCCCGCCGCCCCGGGCGACGGCCGTCCGTGTCGTCCGTGCCGCCCGCCCCGGGGCGCGTGCGCGCCGCGCGGGGCACGCGCGGGATCGTCCGGCCGGGGGCCCTGCCCCCTGCTCCCGCGTGCCCGGACACCGGCCCCGCCGACCTGCCGCTCCGGGCCTCCGCCCGTTCCGCCCGGCCTTCCGGCGGCCGGTGAAGCGGCCCGCGGAGGAGGCCGGTGAGCCGGCCCGTACGCAGGCCCGACCGGCGCCCGGACAGCCGTTCCGTAACCGGACGATGGCGCACGGTGTGACAGCGCACAGTCCGTGCCCGGCCCTCTTGGGCCCGGTCACCGAGGTGCGGTCCGCGCCTGTACGGCCGCCGGGCCCGCTGCTGTCGTGACGCGGGTGACTTCCGCTTCCGCCTTCCTCGACGCCGGAACGCTGGCCTATGTGATCTTCTCGGCCTGCGTCGCCATCTCGTTCCTCCTCTGCGTGCTCGCGGCCACCGACACCGACGAACCCGCCCAGTTCTACACGGGCAGCGGCGGGATGAGCCCCGCCCAGAACGGGCTCGCCATCGCCGGTGACTACATCTCCGCCGCCACCGTGCTCACCACCACCGGGGCGATCGCCCTCACCGGCGCCGACGGCCTGCTCAGCGCCGCGGCCACGGTGCTCTCCCTCTACCTGCTCAAACTGCGGCTGGCCGGGCCGCTGGCCGAGGGCCCGCGCCACTACACGCTCGGCGACATCCTGGCCCGCCGGCTGCGGGAGCGGCCGGCACGGATCGCCATCGCGCTGGTCACGCTGATCGTCACCTTCCCGATCCTGCTGGTGCAGCTCGCCGCCGCCGGAATCATGATGACCACCCTGCTCGACCTGCCCGGTGAGGCCTCCACCACGATCAGCACGGTCTTCGTCGGCCTGCTGATGGTCGGCTACGTCGCCTTCGGCGGCATGCGCGGCACCGGGCTCGTCCAGATCATGAAGATCGTGGTGGTGACCCTGGTGACCACCGTGCTCGCCGCGATGGTCCTGCACCGCTTCGGCTGGAACCCGATCCGGCTGATGACCACCGCCGCCCGGAACAGCGGGGCCGGGGACGGCTACTGGACCACCGGCGTCCAGTTCGGCCGCTCCGCGCTGAACCGCGTGGAACTCCTCAGCCTGGACCTCACTCTCCTCCTCGGCGTGGCCTGTATGCCGCACGTGATGATGCGGCTCTACACCCACCGCGGGGCCGAGGCCGCCCGCAAATCCATGCGGTGGGCCGTCGGCACCGTCGTCGGCTTCATGGTGACCATCGTGGTGCTCGGCATGGGCGCCGCCGCCCTGGTCGGCGGGAAGGAGCTGTACCGGCAGGACCACACCGGCGGCACCGCCCTGCTCGCGCTCACCCGGGTCCTGGACAGCGGGGCGCGCGCCGCCGACCAGAGCCTGCTCTTCGCGGTCGTGGCCTGCGCCGTCTTCGTCACCGTCCTCGCCGCCGTCGTCGGCATCACCCTCGCCGCGGCCACCACCGTCGCCCACGACCTCCTCGCCCGGACCGTCTTCCGGGGCCGGCTGTCCCGCGGCCGCGAGGTCCGGTACGCCCGCTGGGCCGTCCTCGGCGTCGGCACCACGGCGGTGCTGCTGGCGATCCCCGCCCAGGGCTGGAACGCCCAGGTGCTGATCGTCTACACCTTCGGCGTCGCCGCCTCCGCCCTGCTGCCGACCCTCGTCTACACCTTCTTCTGGCGCGGCTTCACCACGGGCGGCATGTACGGCAGCCTCTACGGCACGACGGTGCTGCTGACCGTGCTGACGGTCTTCTGCCCCGGGGTCTCCGGCCTGCCGGTGTCCATCTTCCCCGACCGCGACTTCGCGTGGTTCCCGCTCCAGACCCCCGGCATCGTCACCATCCCGGCCGGCTTCCTCCTCGGCTGGCTCGGCTCCGTCCTCTCCCGCCCCGAACCGCGGCGCGACGGCGGCACCGGCGAGGGCGGCGGCGAGCGCGAGGGCGACGGCCACGACGGCGGCCACGGCGCGGCGGAACCGCGGGAGGACGGCCTCGCGGTCTTCCCGGCCGGCCGCTCCGACGAGGGGTTTCCCTCCTGGCACGTCGCGGAACGCCGTGATCCGCGGCACTCCCCCTCTGGGCGGACGCACAACGGGCACGGGCGGCCCTTGGGAGTGGGACCCGACCTGGCCGACTGACCTGTACCCGCCTCCGGCGCCGTGTTGTCGTATCCGTCACTTCCCCCGAACCGCCCCCGCGCGGACCCCGAGGAGAATCCATGCCCGATGTCTCTCCCGAGGCCCTGCACATCCAGGACCTCGACGTGTCCTACGGACAGTCCGTCCGCGCTCTGCGGGGTGTGACCCTCACCGTCCCCGCCGGCAGCGTGGTCGCCCTGCTCGGCGCCAATGGTGCCGGGAAGAGCACCCTGCTGCGCACGGTCTCCGGCACCCTGCGGATGCACCGCGGGGCGATCACCGCGGGAAGCGTGGAGTACGCCGGCCGGCAGCTCAACGGCTCCGACCCGGTGACCGCCGTACGCGCCGGAGTCGTCCAGGTACCGGAGGGACGCCGCGTCTTCGGCGCGCTGACCGTCGACGAGAACCTCCGCGCCGGCGGCCTCGGACTGCACCGCTCCCGCCGCGACAACGCCGCCCGCGACCGGGTCTTCGGGCTCTTCCCGCGCCTCGCCGAGCGCACGAACCAGCGCGCCGGGCTCCTCTCCGGCGGCGAGCAGCAGATGCTCGCCATCGGCCGCGCCCTGATGGCCGCCCCCAAGCTGCTGCTCCTGGACGAGCCGTCGCTCGGCCTGGCCCCGCAGATGGTGGCGCGGATCGGCGAGGTCGTCACGGAGATCAACCGGCAGGGCACCTCGGTGCTCCTCGTCGAACAGAACGCGGCCATGGCGCTCGAACTCGCCGGACACGCGTACGTCCTGGAGGTCGGCGAGGTCCGGCTCTCCGGACCCGCTGCCGAACTGGCCCGCACCGACGAGGTGCGCCGGCTCTACCTCGGCGAGGAGACCCCCCGGCAGGAGCCCGTCGCGGCGGGCGTGGAGAAGGGGCGGTGAACGGGGTGAAGCAGCACAGGCAGCACAGCACGAGTCCGGCGGCCGGCGGGAAGACGGCCGGAGCCGAAGGCACCACCGGCACCACCGGCGCCGGCACCACCGGCACCGTCACGCCCCCGCTGCGCGTCGAGGACGTCACGGTGCGGTTCGCCGGACTGACCGCCCTCGACGGCGTCGGCTTCACCGTCGAGCCCGGCAGCATCCACGCCCTCATCGGGCCCAACGGCGCCGGCAAGTCCACCTGCTTCAATGTCCTCTCCGGGGTCTGCCGCCCGGCGAGCGGCAGTGTGCACTTCGGCGAGCACGAACTGACCCGGCTCCGCCCGCACCGGATCGCCGCCCTCGGTATCGCCCGCACGTTCCAGAACATCGTCATGACCGCGGGCACCGTCGCCGACAACCTGATGCTGGGACGGCACGTCCTCACCCGGGCCGGCTTCGCCGCGACCGCCCTGCGGCTGCCCTCGGCCGTACGGGAGCAGCGGGTCCATCGGGAGCGCGCCCGGGAGATCGCCGAACTCGTCGGTCTCGGGCGGCTGTTCGACACTCCGGTGGCTCTGCTCTCGTACGGCGACCGGAAGCGGGTCGAGATGGCCCGCGCCCTCTGCCTGGAGCCGCGGCTGCTGCTCCTCGACGAGCCGGTGGCCGGGATGAACAGCGCGGAGCGGCAGCGCACCGCCGAGACCGTCCGGGCCGTACGGGAGGAACTCGGCCTCTCCGTGCTCATCGTCGAACACGACATGGGCCTGGTCATGCGGCTCGCCGACGCCGTGACGGTGCTCGACTTCGGCCGCCGCATCGCCGGCGGCGCGCCCGACGAGGTCCGCCACGACCCCGCCGTGCTCCGGGCCTACCTCGGCACCGGAAAGGAAGAGGTCCCCGACCCCGACCCCGATCCGGACGCGGAGCCGGGCTCCGGCCCGGGCCCCGGCCCGGACTCACAGGAACGACAGGAAGAGGAGCACTCCGCATGAGCACGGCTGCGGAAATCGTGCTGAACGGGCTCGCCCTCGGCTCGGTGTACGCCCTGGTCTCCCTGGGCTTCGTCATCATCTTCAAGGCATCCGCCGTCTTCAACTTCGGCCACGGATCGCTGCTGCTGCTCGGCGGCTACCTCACCGCCGTCCTGCACGAACACCTCGGCTTCGCCGCCGCGCTGGCCGTCGCCGTCGTCGCGACGGCCGCCGTGGCCGCCGCCATCGAACGGCTGCTGCTGCGCAACACCGACCCGCACGCCGCGCACACCCTGACGATCATCACCATCGGTGTGGACATCGTCCTGATGACCGACCTGGCCCGCCGCATCGGCGGCGACCTGCTGAGCCTCGGCGACCCCTGGGGCAACGGCATCGTCGAGTTCGCCGGCGTCACCGTCGCGCAGAGCCGGCTCGCCTCGATTGTCGCCGCCGTCATCGTCATCGGCGCCGTCTTCGCGGTCTTCCGCTTCACCTCCTGGGGCCTGTCCCTGCGCGCCGCCGCCGAGGACCGGGAGGCCGCCGCCCTCATGGGCATCCGGCTGGAACGCATCCGGATGCTCGCCTGGTGCCTCGCCGGGGCCCTGGCCGCCATCGCCGCGGTCTTCCTGACCGCCTTCCCGTCCGCCGGACTGGAGCGCACCACCGGGCACATCGCGCTGGCCGCCTTCCCGGCCGCCGTGCTCGGCGGCATGACCTCACCGACGGGCGCCCTGCTCGGCTCCCTGCTCATCGGCGTCACCGAGGCCCTCTGCGCCGGCTACCAGACGGAACTCTCCGCGCTGGGCTCCGGCTTCAGCGACGTCGCACCGTACGCGGTGATGGTGCTGGTCCTCATGTTCCGCCCGACCGGGCTGCTCGGTACGAAGGAGACCGTCCGTGTCTGACCGCACCACCGACAAGCACGACGCCACAGCCGGCACCGCCGGCGGCGAGCGCGCCGAGCCCGCCCCGGCGGCGGCCGGCACCGCGACCGGGACGGAGTCCGCGACCGTGACCGAGCCGGCGACCGGGCCCGCCCCCGGCGGCCCCGGCGACGGCGCCGGCGGGGCCCCCGGACCGGACACCGCCGCGGCCCCGTCCGGCCGGCGGATCACCACCGCCCGCGTCCTCCCCCTCGCCGCCGCCCTCCTCCTCTGCCTCTTCCCCTTCTACCTCGACGCCGCCTGGCTCCAGATCGGCCTGTTCGCCATGGCCGCCGCCATCGGCGCCATCGGCCTCAACCTGCTGACCGGCAGCACCGGCCAGCTCTCCCTGGGCCACGCCTTCTTCCTCGCCGTCGGCGCCTACGGCTACGCCTGGTTCGGCGGCGACCCCGGCCCCGGGCTGCCGCCGCTGCTCGCGCTCCTCCTCGCCGTCGCCCTGACCGGCCTCGCGGGCGGCCTGTTCAGCCCCATCGCCGGCCGGCTGCGCGGCATGTACCTGGGCGTCGCCACCCTCGCCCTGGTGTTCCTCGGCCACCACGTGATGCTCAACGCCGAGCCGGTCACCGGCGGCTTCAACGGCCGCTCCGTACCGCCCATGGAGATCTTCGGCTTCTCCTTCACCGGCAGCGACCCGTACCTGGCCGTGCTGGGCGTGCCCTTCGGCGCCACCGAACGCCTCTGGTACCTCGCCCTGGTGCTGCTCGCCTTCGCCTGGTGGACCGCGCACAACCTGCTGCGCGGCCGCTCCGGCCGGGCGCTCACCGCCGTACGCGACAGCGAGGTGGCCGCCGCCGTGCTGGGCGTGCCCGTCGCCCGCTACCGCTCCGGCGCCTTCATCGTCTCCTCGATGTACGCCGGTCTCGCCGGCGCGCTGATCGCCCTGATCTCCCAGACCGTGGTGCCCGACTACTTCAGCCTGGCGCTCTCCATCGACTACCTCGCCATGATCGTGATCGGCGGACTCGGCTCGGTCGGAGGCGCCGCCGTCGGCGCGCTCTTCGTCAGCGCCCTGCCGCTCGTCATCGCCCGCTACGCCGACCAGCTACCGCTGATCGAGCCGCCCGGGGCCCCCGGAAACGCCGTCGGCCCCGCAGACGCCGCCCGCTACCTCTACGGCGCGGCCATCGTCCTCATCCTCCTCCGCGCCCCCGGCGGGCTGAGCGGCCTGCTGCACAGCGGCAAGCTCCGCCGCTTCCGTACCGGCGTCCGTCCCCGTACCACCAACGAAACCCAGGAGCCCACCTCATGAAGCACAGCAGGAGAGCCGCCGTCGCGGCGGCGGTCGTCGCCCTGGCCCTCGCCGGGACCGGCTGCAGCACCAAGGCCCAGGAGTCCGACGGCGGCAAGGCCGGCGCGGACGGGGTCAAGACCGGTCCGGGTGTCACCGAGAAGACCATCAAGCTCGCCGCGCTGACCGACCTCAGCGGTCCGTACGCCACCCTCGGCAAGAGCATCGTCCAGGCCCAGAAGATGTGGGCCGAGGGCGTGAACAAGGACGGCGGCATCTGCGACCGCAAGATCGAGATCGTGGTGAAGGACCACGGCTACGACGTGCAGAAGGCCCGCTCCGCCTACACCGAGGTCTCGCCCGACGTGCTGGCCATGCCGCAGGTGATCGGCTCGCCGGTGGTCGCCGCCCTGAAGGACAGCGTGGCGAAGGACAAGATCCTCACCTATCCGATGGCGTGGGCCGCGTCCCTGCTCGGCGAGGACGCCATCCAGGTCCTGGGCACCACCTACGACATCGACATGATCAACGCCGTGGACTTCCTCAACCGCGAGGCCGGGGTGAAGAAGGGCGACAAGATCGGCCACGTCTACTTCGAGGGCGACTACGGGCAGAGCGCCCTGGAGGGTGCCAAGGCCGCCGCGAAGGAGCGGGGCATGACCGTCGTCGAGCAGAAGATCAAGCCGACCGACACCGATCTGTCGGCCCAGGTCTCCGCCCTGCGCGCGGCCAAGGTCAAGGCGGTCCTCATCAGCGCCGGGCCCACCCAGACGGCTTCGCTCGTCGGCGTCTCCGCCGCCAAGGGCTTCACCGTCCCCGTCCTCACCAGCGCCCCGGGCTATGCCCCGCAGCTGCTGAAAACACCGGCCGGCCCGGCCCTGGAGAAGATGCTGCACATCGTCAGCGCCACACCGCCGGTCAGCCACGACCTGCCCGACCTGGAGAAGATGGTCGCCGACTACCAGAAGAAGTACCCCAAGGAGCTGGTCGACTCCGGCACCCTCTCCGGCTACAGCGCCGTCACGGCGCTCGACGCGGACCTCCGCGCGGCCTGCGAGGCGAAGGACCTCACCCGTGAGGGCCTGGTCAAGGCGCACCGCTCGCAGAGCGAGCACAAGGGCTTCGGCGTGACGCAGGACTTCAGCGACGCCTCGCAGCCCGCGACGTACGCCTCGTACATCTCCAAGCCCGACCCGAAGAAGGTCGGCGGCTCGGTGCTGGTCGAGGACGCGCACGAACTGCCGGAGGCCCGGGAGTACTTCAAGAACCGCTCCTGACCCGCTGCCCGGGCCCCGTGAGCCCGGGAAGCACCGACACGGACGGCGGTCCGCACGGCCCCTCATCACGGGGAGCCGAGCGGACCGCCGTCCGCCGTGCGCCGGGGTCGTGACGCGCGCCCGCCGGCGAACAGGACCGGGGAAACCGCCCGGAAGCGTTGCCTCCGCCGTGCCGCTCCGGGGAGACTGCATGCCGTGACTACCGGGTCGGCCATGGGCCACACACGAGTGAGGCACCCGGCCACGAGGTGAGGACGGGGCGGGCCAGAGGCCCGCCTGCCCGCTCCGCCCCGGCGGCCGCCGCGCACCCGCGCACCGCGCTCACGCGCCCCTGCGCACGCACGCGCACTCCGCGCCGCCGTCGCCCGGCGTTCCTCCGCACCGCCCGAACGGTGCGCCTCCCCGCCCGTCCTCCGGCGCGGCCGCCCAACCGCGCGGCCGCCGGGGACCCGGCCGGGACTCCCGCCACCGGCCCGTCCGGCCGGACGGCAACCCCTCATCCCACGCACCCACCGGCGGCGACCGCCCGCCTCCCGGCACCTGACGCACACGCGTACGCGTCCGGCCGCCGGCGGCCCGCGGCGGCGCCCGCCGGAGAACCGGAGACACACCCCAGCATGCCGAACGACTTCAACCAGCAGATCATCGAGGAGTTCCGCGCCAACGGCGGCCGCGTCGGCGGCCCCTTCGAGGGCGCCCGGCTCATCCTTCTGACCACCACCGGCGCGCGGTCCGGCCGGCAGCACACCACTCCGCTGGGCTGCCTGCCCGACGGGGAGCGGGTGCTGGTCATCGCCTCGGCCGGCGGCTCACCGCACCACCCGGACTGGTACCGCAACATCCTGGCGCACCCCCGCGTCACCGTCGAGGACGGCGTCTTCACCTACGAGGCGGGGGCGGCGGTCCTGGAGGGCGCCGAACGGGACCACCTCTTCGCCCGTGCGGCCGAGGCCGACCAGGGCTGGGCCGACTACCAGACCAGGGCGGGACGGACCCTGCCGGTCGTCGCCCTGACCCCCCTTCCGGGCCCGCCGCGCCCGAACGCGTCGTCCTGGGGCGCGGCCCTCAAGCTCGTCCACGACGCCTTCCGCCGCGAACTCACCCTGATCCGCGGGGAACTCGCGGACTCCGGGCCGGGCGCGCTGGGCGCCCAGCTCCGCGTCAACTGCCTGACGTTCTGCCGGAACCTGCACGGCCACCACACCAACGAGGACGCCGGGATGCTCCCGGCCGTGGCCGAACAGAACCCGGAGCTGGCCCCGGTGACGGAGCGTCTGTACCGGGAGCACGAGCGGATCGCGGCCCTGCTGGACACCCTCCGCGACCTCGTCTCCGCCGGGGACGCGGACCCGGCCGCCGTCCTCCCCGAGTTCGACCGCCTCACCGCCGAGCTCGAAAGCCATCTGGTCTACGAGGAGGAGCACCTGATCCCCCTCCTCGACGCCGCGGTCACCTGACCCCATGGGCGCCCGGCCCACCGGGGAGACGCCGTGCCGCCCGCCGCCCGGCCGTCCGGGGCCTCAGCCGGCCGCGGAATCCTCCGCGGCAGAGGCAGCGGCGGGGGCGGGCGGCAGGGCGGTGAGCGCCAGGACGGCCAGGTCGTCGCGGAGCCGCTCGCCCCACCAGGCGTGGGCGTCCTCCATCAGCACCGCCGTGATGTGGTCGGCCGGACGCGCGGTGCCGGGCGGGGGCGGCTGCTTGGCGACGACGGCGGCGAGGTCCTCGGACTCCCGCTGGTGGTACGAGCCCGCGCCCTCGGTGAAGCCGTCGGTGTAGAGGACGAGGGTGTCGCCGGGCAGCAGCTCGGTCTCCGTCACCGGGTGGTGCACCTGCCCCAGGGCGCCCAGCAGCGGCCCGTGCACGTCGAGGACGGTCGTGCCGCCGTTCGCCCGGCGCAGCAGCGGGGCGGGGTGGCCAGCCGAGGCGAGGTGGAGGCGGGTGGGCGTCAGGGTGGTGTCGACGACGACGTAGGCCAGGGTGCAGAAGGGGGTCCTCTGACGGCGCAGGGCCCGGTCGACGAGGTCGAGGACGTGCGCCGGGTCGGGGGTGTGCTGGGCCGCGGCCCACAGGGTGTGGCGCACCAGGCCGGTGATGGCGGCCGCGGCCGGCCCCTTGCCGCAGACGTCTCCCAGGACGAGGACGTGCCGTCCGTCGGCCGTGGCGAAGGCGTCGTAGAAGTCGCCGCCGATGTGCAGCCCGCTGCCGTGCGGGTGGTAGCGGGCGGCGAGGTCGAAGCCGGGCAGCGCCGGGAGGTGGGGCGGCAGCAGGGGGTGTTCGAGTGCCTGGGTGGTGGCGCGCAGCCGGTGCAGCAGACGGTCCTGCTGGATGCCCACGGCCATCTGGTCGGCGATGCCCTCCAGGGTGCCGGAGGCGGCGGACGACAGCGGGGCGGTGCTGCCGAGGGCGAGCACCCCCAGCAACTCCCCGCCGGAGACGAGGGGATAACCCACGCAGACGGTGGAGTCCTCGCCCGGGACCTCGTCGAGGGCGGGGCGGCGCTCGGCGGCGACGCGTTCCATCAGCGCCTGGCGGACCCGGACGTGCGCCGGGGTCGGCCCGTCGGCCGGGCCGTCGGCGCACACCGTGTGGTCCAGCCGGTCACCGGCGGGCGTCCGCACCGCCCAGACGCAGGCGAAGACGGCCGACAGCCGGTTCACCGCCGCCTTGACGCACCGCTCCAGCCGCTCCGGCAGCGGACCCGGAGCGGTCATGGCCGCGGCGACCTCCGCGCTGAGCAGCGCGTGGCTCGTCCGCTCGGCGAGCTGGCGCTGGGCGCGCAGCCGTTCGGTGATGTCCTCGACGAGCAGCAGCCGGCGCTCCCGCCCCTCGGGGTCGAGGACCTGCTGCGGAGCCAGCCGCAGCGCCTGCGCAGCGCCGTCCGGGCGGAGACGTTCGAAAACCGCGCCCGGGTCGGCGCCGGGCTCTCCGCCGGACGAGGCGAGATGCTCCTCCAGCCGGGCGTGCAAGGTCTCGGGGAACAGGGAGGTCAGCGGCCGGCCGAGCGACTCGGGCTCGCCGAGGTCCAGGATGTCGGCGGCCTTGTTGTTCCAGGCGGCCATGGCCCCGGAGGCGTCCAGCATCAGCGCGCCGACCGGCGCCTGGGTGAGGAACTCGCCGAAGAGGTGGTCCCCCATCTGGCGGCTGATCGCCGTGCCGGCGCCGAGCCGGTACTGGGCCGCGGCCCGCACCGTCGTATAGGTGCGCTGCCGGCCGAGCGCCGTCATCATCTCCCGGGCCACCCCGGGCAGCCGGTCCGCCTGCGAGACGGGGAGGTGGCGCGCCCGGTCGCCGGAGAACAGCAGGGGCAGGGCGGCGAGATCACCCTCGGTCTCCGCGGTGGAGACGGCGATCACCACCAGGTCGGCGGGGTGCGGACGCACCGCGTGGACGAGGCCGAACGGGGACGGCAGCTCCTGGCCGAGCACCACCAGCGTGGGGCGGCGCTCGCCGCGCACCCCCTGGGTGTGGTCCACGAGCTGCTCGGGCGGGACGAAGAGCACGTCGGCTCCCGGGCCGAGCACCGCCTGCAGCGCCGACACCGCGCCCGGGAGTACGCCGACGAGGAGGACGCGGGGTCTGTCCGGAGGCACCGTCATCCCTCCAGCAGCGGTTCGTCGAGCAGGGCCCGGCCCGTCCAGATGCGCAGCACGTCGGTGGTCGGAGCCATCACATGGGCCGCGCGGGCGTCGCGCAGCATCCGGTGCAGGGCGGAGTCCTGGCCGTAGCCGATGCCGCCGACCAGGGTCAGGGCGTCGTTGATGACGCGCTCCGCCGCCTCGGCGACCTCGGCCTTCGCGGACGCCAGCCCCATCAGCGCCTCCGCGCCGCCCGCCTCCGCCTCCACGGCCGCGTGGAAGATCAGCCGCCGGGTGCGCTCCACCCGGGCCCACATCGACCCCAGCCGGTGCTGGACGACCGGCTGCGAGGCCAGGGCCCGGTCGGAGTGGGCGTGCCGGCGCCGCAGCAGATGGGCGCGGGCCTCCTCCAGAGCGGCGGCGGCGACACCCAGGTAGGTGCCGGCCATGGCCATCAGGAAATACGGGGCGACGACGTTGAAGACGTACCAGATCTGGTCGCCCTCCTCGCCCAGCAGACGGGACTGCGGAATGTCCACCCCGCGCAGCTCCAGGGAGCGCGAGGAGTTGCCGCGCATGCCGAACCCGGTCCACGGCTTACCCCACACCTGGCCCGCCGCGCCGGCGTCGAGCACGACGCAGGAGAACAGGCCCGGCGGGATACCGGGGTCGGCCGCGACCGCGGAGAGCACATAGGAGTCCGCGTGGGCGGCGTTGGTGACGAAGCTCTTGGTGCCGGTCAGCCGCAGCCGGCCGGGACGGCTGTGCTCCATGCGCGTCTGCGGCAGCCAGAACTCGCCGCCGGTGGCCGGCTCGGACAGGGCGAGCGTCGTCAGATGCTCCCCGGCGGCGATCGGCCGCAGATACCGCTCCTGCTGCTCCGGGGTGGCCTTGGCGGCGATCACGGCGGAACCGGCCAGATGCATGCCGAAGCAGATGGACGTCGACGCGCAGGCCCGGCCCGTCACCTCGCCGACCTGCGCCACGGCCAGCAGACCGTGCCCCAGCCCGCCGAACCGCTCGGGCACCACCAGCCCGCCCAGCCGCTGCCGCAGCGCGGCCATGCCCTCCTCGGGCCACCGCTGCCCGGCGTCGGTCTCCGCCGCACGGGGGGCCAGGACCTCGTCCGCGGCCTCGCGCGCCAGGGCCACCACCTTGCCCAGCTCGATCCGCGCCACCGCTGCACCGTCTTCCTGTGTACGGGACCCGGTCGAAGAACTTCGGCGGGCGTCTCCGGCTGTCAATCCACCGACTTTCCGCCGACTCCCGCCGCGGAGTCAAATCGCACGGGAAGGCGAGCTTCCGCGGAAACCGGTACGTCGGCCTCCGGCGCGGCGGCACCGGCGCCGCCCCGGAGGCCCGGGGCCCTCGCTCAGCGCTCCGGCAGGCGCTGGAGCAGGCCCCAGGTGAACTCGGCGATCACCCGGCACCGTTCACCGGTCGCCGCGTCCGGTGCCGTGAACGCCAGCCGCCAGCGGGTCGGGGCCGAGCCCTCCATCGGCGTGGCCGGGGCGAAGGCGCGGGCGACCTCGTCCACCGTGCAGCTCCAGGGACGCAGATCACCGAGCGTCCGCAGGACGGGGCCGGGGGCGCCCGGGGCGCGGACCAGCCACTCGTTCCACACCTGGCCGCCCGGCGCCGCCAGCACCTCGAACCGCAGATCCGGCCAGAGCGGCACACGCCAGCGCAGGGCCTCGCACTCCAGGTCGCCGATCCGGCGCGGGGCACGGGACTCCGGCGGGCCGAGCACCGAGCGGTAGCGCGCCAGGGCGCCGCGGGCCCGGGGCGAGCGCACCATCGCCTGCCAGCGGCGGTTGGCCTCGCGCATCACCGCCCGGCTCTCGCCCAGCTCCCGCAGGGCGTCCTCGACGAGGCCGGGCTGGTGGTCGGCCATCCGCCGGAGCAGCACGAGCTGGAACAGGAGGGGGCCGGGCAGGGGCGGGGGAGGGGCGTCATGCGGGAAGGCGGGCCGGGTACCGGCGTCGGCGCCGCTGTCGGATCGAGTGCCGGAGGCGGGCCGGGTGCTGTCGTCGGGACCCGGGGTGTCGGCGGGCGGTTCGGGACGGCTCATGGCTCCATCGTCCCGCGGCGCGCGGGTGCGGGGCGGCCGCCGGGGGAGCGGCGGGCTCCGGCGGCACGGCCGGCGGCCCGGCGCGGCCGGAAAGCCCCGGACCCCGAGCGCCCCGGAGCCGGCAAGTCCGGAGACGGTGACGACCAGGCTTATTGCCGCCCGAAGGACCCACGGTTAGGCTGGCGTTCGTCATACCGATCAACGGCCGGGGTTTCGAACGTCTTGTTCCGGGCGCCGCCGCTGACGGAAGCGAATGCCGGAAGTTGGAAGTAGGTGAGTGAGCGGTTGTGACTCCACCCACGACTGAAGTCGCGGGCTTCCTGTGGCGGTGGCTAGGCACCGTCGCAGAGGACCAGCCCGGCCCTGTGTTTGACGTTCAGCGCGCCGACGTGGTCGGCATGTGCCACCAAGCCGCAGTTGACGCACGTGAACTTCGCCTGGGTGACGCGGTTCTCCTTCGCCACGTGCCCGCAGCCGCCGATTGCCGGTGGGCAGGTGCGGGTGGGGGTACCCCCGGCGAAGCCAGGGGGAGTGTTGCGGGCGTCCACCGGGATCACACGGCGACCGGCGCTTGCAGCCTTGTCCGCCAGGATCCTCAGGAACTGCCCCCAGCCCGCATCCAGGATGCTGCGGTTCAGCCCGGCCTTCGCCGCGGCACCGTTCGCCAGGAACGCACCGTCGTGTTCGGGGTCGGGCCGGGGTGCGGGCGCCCGGGTCATGCCCGCGGTGTTCAGCCGCTCGTGCCCGATCACATCGTGCTCGCGCACGAGGTCGAGTGCGGCCTTGTGGTGATGATCCAGACGCCGCCGCCGGATCTTCGCGTGCAGCCTGGCCACCTTGCGGGCCGCGGCACGATGCTTCTTCGTACGGCGCCACGTGCGCCTCGGGAACGTCGCCAGGTGCCGCTGCGCCACGGCCAGTTCCCCGGCCGCCTCGTCGAGGAATCCGGGGTTGGGGGCGTGGTGGCCGTCGGAGTCGGTGTAGAAGTGGACCGTGCCCAGGTCGATGCCGACCGTGCTGCCGGTCGGGGGCAGTGGCTCGGCGGGCACCTCCTCACAGGCCAGGACGACATACCACCGGCGGCCCTCCCGCTCCACACTCACCGTCTTCACCCGGCCCCGCACCGGGCGGTGTTGGTGCACACGGACGTGTCCGACACCCTGCAGACGGACACGGGTCCGGGTGGCGTGGGGGGTGGAATCCCACCGGCAGCCGTCCCCGTCCCTCGGGAAGGTGACGGTGTCGAAATGCCCCACCCCCTTGAACCGCGGATACCCGGGCCTGTCACCGGCCTTCACCCGCCGGAAGAACGCCTGGAACGCCCGGTCCAGACGGCGCAGGGTCGCCTGCTGGGAGGAGAAGGACCACCGCCCCTGACGCTCCGGATCAAAGGCCCGGATCTCCCTCAACTGCGCCGACTGATCCCCGTACCGCACCGACGTCCGGGAACGGTGCCGCCAGGCATCACGACGCTCCTGCAACGCCCCGTTGTACAGGGAACAGTGATCCCGCAACATCTCCACCAGCGCCCGCTCCTGGCGAATCGTGGGACGCAGCAGAAACTTGTACGCCCGCCTCACGCCCACCCCCGCCTCCCCGTATCCAGCCGGCCAACACTGACGCGTTCACGCTACCGCTGCCTACTGACACCACAGCGTGCTCCGCCGCTGCGCAGCTCCGGCCCAAAAATTCGATTCCCCCACCGGCTGAAGCCGGTGGTCCCCTCGAAAGAAGGTCTGATGGGACGCCTGGTACCCGCCGTGACCCGAGCCCTGGACATCCTGGAGCTCTTCCTCGAAGGAGACGGTACGCTCTCCGCCCCCGAGATCACGCGCAGGCTGCAACTGCCGCGCACCACCGTGCACGAGCTGGTCACCACGCTCGCCGCCCGCAACTACCTCGTGGCCGTCCCCGACCAGCCCGGCCGCTACCGGCTCGGCGTCCGCCCGTACCAGCTCGGCAGCCGCTACGCCGAGCAGCTCGACCTCGCCGCCGAGGGCCGGCAGGTGGCCCGGGGCGTCGCCGAGACCTGCGACGAGACCGTGCACGTCGCGATCCTGGAGGGCACCGACGTCATCTACATCGCTAAGGTGGACAGCACCCACGCCGTCCGCATGGTCTCCGCGGCCGGTCGCCGGCTCCCCGCGCACTGCACCTCCGTCGGCAAGATGCTGCTCGCCTCGCTCCCCGAGACCGAGCTGAAGCAGCTCTTCCCCGACGGCCGGACGCTGACCGCGATGACGGACAACAGCATCACCTCGCCCACCGCGCTGCGCCGCCAGCTCGCCGCGATCCGCGAGAGCGGGATCGCCGTCGAGCACCGGGAGTCCAACCCGGACGTCAGCTGCGTGGCCGCGCCGGTGCGGGACTCGGCGGGCACGGTCGTCGCGGCGCTCTCGATCTCCGTACCGATGATCCGCTGGAGCGAGGAGCGGCACGCGGAGCTGTCGGAGCTGGCCGCCAAGGGCGCGGCCGAGCTGTCGGACCGTCTCGGCTACCGTGGCCGCCCATGAGCACAGAGACTCCCCGCCGCACGGTCCGCCACCCCCGCCCGGAGGTGGCCGTCCGCGAGACCGCCGAACTCGGCGAGGGGCCGACCTGGGACCCGGCGACGGGCCGGCTGATCTGGATCGACATCCTCTCCTCCCGCGTCCACGGCTACGACCCCGCCACCGGCCGCCGCACGGTCTTCACGACCGGACAGCACGTCGGCGCCGTCAAGCCCCGCGCGGGCGGCGGCCTCGTGCTCAACCTCCGCGACGGCGTGGCCCTGCTCTCCCCGGAGGGCGCCTTCTCCTGGCTGCACCACGACCCGGTGCCGAACCGCCGGGGCAACGACGCGGCCGTGGCGCCGGACGGCTCGCTCTGGGCGGGCACCATGACCTACGACGAGACCCCTGGCGGCGGCAGCCTCACCCGCATCGCGCCGGACGGCACGGCCGTCGAGGTGCTGCCGGACTCCACCGTCAGCAACGGCACCGGCTGGAGCCCCGACGGACGGCTGATGTACTACGCCGACTCGCCGACCCGCCGCGTCGACGTCTTCGACGTCGTGGGCCAGGACATCCGGGGCCGCCGCACCCTGGCGGAGATCGAGGACGGCGCGGGCTACCCGGACGGGCTGTGCGTGGACGCCGACGGCTGCGTCTGGGTGGCGCTGTGGGACGGCGGCGCGATCCGCCGCTACACCCCGGACGGCCGCCTGGACCGCACCCTTCCCCTCCCCGTCCGCCGCCCCACGGCCTGCGCCTTCGGCGGCCCGGACCTCACGGACCTGTACATCACCACGGCCCGCGTCGGCCACCGCCCCCACCCCCTGGCCGGCTCCCTCCTCGTCCTCCCGAACGCGGGCCAGGGCCTCCCGCAGCCCCCGTTCGCGGGGTGACGGGTCTTCCTGGACGGAGAGCGACGGGTGCAGAAGGAGTGCGAGGACCACAGTCCGGCCGACCCTCGCTCGCCTGACGGGATGCGGTACTGCGATCCGTCGGGTGAATGCCGGGCTCTGATCGGTCTGATCCACTGGGAATCCTCGCTCGACGGTCCGATCGGTGCCGCCAACCACTGCGATGCAGACGACCGGCCTTCTGTCCGGCTGGATCGTGATGCGGTGAGGGACATCCTGCAGCGATGTGTTTCCGGGCAGCTGAACGTTCTTGAACTGCCGCGCTGGGCTGAAGCGGTGCACATGCTGGACTGTGTCGAGATCGACGAAGTAGACCGAGATGTGCTGACCCAATGCCTCTTCGAGGTGTCGACTCCCGAACTGTTCGAGCCGATCACCGTTGACGTATGCCGGCGATGGATCCGTCGTATGGAAGAGGCGTAGCGCTCCGCTCACGCAGAGACTCCGGAGGCCCGGACTCGGAACAGCCGGACAGCCGCAGGGCCCCCGACGCGCCCGACACTTGGCAGAGCAGGCCGGCCATCGGCGAGTTTGAGCCGGGCCCGTCCCTGCCAGGCGTCCTGCCGCTGGGCCGGGGCAGGGCGAAGCTCTGGGAGGCAGCGGCGCGACGGGTGCTGCCGCCCTAGACTGGCCAGGTGACCGCAGCATTCGACTATGAGGACATGCACCACCTGGTGGACCGGCTCACGCCGCACCAGGTACGTCGCCTGCGCCTGCTCGTCACCCAGGACGAGGAACTCGCCCAGGCTGCCGAAGCACTCCCACCGCGTCCCACTGAGGAACAGGCCGTCCCTGCGGGGTTGCTGGCGCTGATCGGGGCGGTCAACGGGCCGGAGGACCTGGCCGAGCGGCACGACGACTACATCCGCGAGCGGATGCGCGAGCGGTTCGGCGACCAGGCGTGAACGCGATCGTCCTCGACACCGGCCCTCTCGCCGCGGCCTGAACGCCGGCGACCGCCGCCACGCGGACTGTGCGTCGCTGCTGGTCTCGACGACCGGCCGCCGCCTGCTTCCCAGCCCCGTGCTGACCGAGGTGTGCTGGCTGCTGGAACGCTGGCCCAAGCTGGAAGCCGCCTTCCTCTCCGAGGTCGCCAAGGGCACCTTCGAACTGGTCCACCTCACCCCTGCAGACCTGGAGCGGATGGGTGAGCTCGTCCTGCAGTACGCGGATTTCCCGCTGGGCGGCGTCGACGCCTCGGTGATCGCCGTAGCCGAACGCTTCGGGGTGGAGCGGATCGCGCCCCTCGACCGCAGACACTTCAGCGTCGTCCGCCCCCAGCACACCCCGGCTCTCACACTGCTGCCCTGACGGCAACCGGACCCGCCGACGGCGGACACCCGCGGACTTCCGTTGACCCATAGATTGCCGCTGACCTGCACAAATGCAGTGAAAAGGGGCTGCCCGCGACGCGTACCGTGTGCTCGCCGGGGACGCTCCGTCACTCGTCATCATTCGAGCGGTCCGCGTGGTGTACAGGGAAGATTTACTCGGGCGAGAGGCGGAGACCCGGGGCGCGGTCCGGGTCGACCCGCCAGGCCTCCATGCCCAGCATCCGCCGCAGGAGGTCGCGGAGGACGGTGCGCTGCTCGGCCGTGAGGCCGGTCAGGGGCCTGCGGGCGAAGCGAGGGAATCGCGGAAGCGGCGGGCGGTGGCGCGTGCCCTCAGCCGCGGTGGCGGCCGTGCAGAGGGCAACTGAAGTGTGATGATTCTGTGATGGCTTGCCGGTGGTTATCTCCGCGGGTGTGATGTGCATCACTACCCTCGCCCGCTGTTGATCGATTTCGACTGCTTGAGGGCCTGGTCTTTTCGGTATCCGTACCCTTACGCTCTGTCTCGGTCTTCACGGGGTCTTCACGGTGGGTGGGGTGTGTTGGGTGGGGGACAGTGCGCTTCGGCGCGGCTTCGGAAGCTCGTTGGCTCTCGCGCTGAGTGCGGCGTTATCCGTAGGGCTGGTTCCGGACACGGGGCAGACTGCGGTGGCGCAGACCCCGGTCCGAGCAGCTGCGGAAGGGGCCGACTCCGCTTCTGATACGGGCCTTTCCGAGGAAGCGGCCATGGCGGAGGCGGAGCGCACCGGTGAAGCGGTGGAGATCTCTTCCCGACGCGGTGAGAGCAGCGAAGTCTTCGCCACCCCGGACGGCAAGCTGGAGGCCCGTGAGTACCTGCGGCCGGTCCGGGCCCGGGTGCAGGGCCAGTGGAAGCCGGTCAACACGGACCTGGCTGAACGACCGGACGGCCTGATCGGCTCGAAGGCGACGACAGTGGAACTGAAACTGTCCGGCGGCGGTGACAAGGCACCGCTGGTCAGTATGCGGAAGGCCGGCCGGGAGCTTGTGCTCTCCTGGCCCGGTGAACTGCCCGCCCCTGTGGTGGAGGGGGACACGGCGACCTATCCGGAGGTCCTGCCCGGAGTCGACCTTCGTATGGGGGCTCAGGAGGACGGTTTTACGCAACTGCTGGTGGTCAAGTCGGCAGAGGCGGCGCAGAGCCCCGCGTTATCCGAACTCCGGCTGCGGATGGCGGCCGAAGGGATGGAGGTACGGGAAACCGACGCCGGAGGGCTGGAGTCGGTCGACGAGGGAGCCGGAACTCCGGTCTTCGAGGCACCAGCACCTTTGATGTGGGACTCCAGCGGTGGTCCCGAGGAGCCGGGGGAGCGCCAGACCGCTTCCCGGGTGGCTGATGAGGAGCCGGGGGACTCGCGTGCCGGTGAGTCGGGGAAGCTGGCCCCTGTCGAGGTGGACGTCACGGCGGGCCAGAAGGAACTGGTACTCACTCCGGATCCCGGGGTGCTGAGGGGTGAGGACACCCAGTACCCGGTATTCATCGATCCCCAGTGGTACTCGCCCCGGGCATCAGCCTGGACGGTGGCGTCGAAATACTGGGCTTCTTCGCCACAGTGGAAGTTCAACGGCGACTCGGATGCCGGCATGGGCTACTGCGGCTGGGCCTACTGCAAGCCCCATGACACCAAGCGGCTCTTCTACCGGGTTCCGGTGTCCAAGTTCGCCAACAAGTCCATCTTGTCGGCGGAGTTCGTGGTGCGGAACGTGCACTCGGCTTCGTGCGACGCCCGCTCTGTGCAGCTCTGGCGCACCAAGGGCATCAGCTCCTCCACGACGTGGAACTCGCAGAACGACGCCGGTTTCTGGGTGGACCGGCTGGCGTCGAAGTCCTTCGCCTACGGCTACACGGGCTGTGCGGCCAAGGACGCGGAGTTCTCCGTGAAGGCTGCGGTGCAGGAGGCAGCGGACAAGAAGTGGTCGACGATGACCTTCGGTCTGCGGGCGTCGAGCGAGACGGACGCCTACGGGTGGAAGAGGTTCTCGAACAAGGCGTTTCTCCGCGTGAAGTACAACCGTCCGCCGTCGCAGATCAAGATGTCGCAACTGGCCATGGAGTACGGCGGAACCTGCAAGAAGCCGGACAGCAAGGCCCGAGTGCGCACCCTCGGCAAGATCTACGCGAACAACGTCACCGACCCCGACGGGGACGGTGTGGCAGTGGAATTCCAGGCGAAGTGGGACTCCGGGGACGGCAAGGGAACCGTCGTCCGGTGGAAGCCCTCGCGGACCTCCTCGAAGAAGTCCGGGGCAAGCTTCTCCATCTCACTCCCGTCCTCGATCCCCCAGAACAAGACGGTGCATTGGTACGCGCGCTCCTACGACGGGGCGCAGCACTCACCGTGGTCGTACGCGGGAGACCCGACCGGCTGCTACTTCGTCTACGACACCAGCGTGCCGAAGGCCCCGTCCATCGCGTCGGGCGAGTATCCGGAGTCGGATCCGGAGAATACGGACGACCCCTGGTATGATGGTGTCGGCCAGTACGGATCCTTCTCTCTGGACTCGGCATCGACCGACGTGAACCGGTACCGGTACGGAATCAACGCCGACCCGGTGTCGAGGAACCAGATCTCCACTTCCGGGGGCGCGGCACGGACCGCCAAGATGCTACCGGGAAAGCCGGGTCTGAACTTTTTCACGGCTCAAGCGCTCGACGCGGCGGGGAACGCGTCGGAGATCCGTACGTATCAGTTCAGGGTGAAGGCCGGGCAACCCGAGCGGGCCACCTGGCAACTGGACGAGAGTGAGGGCGCGCAGAGGGCTGACGGGTCCACACCACCCCGTGTGGCGAGGCTGCACGGGGAAGCCGCTCCGGGCGTGACCGGTGTGAAGGGCACGGCCCTGTCCCTGAACGGCACAGACGCCTACGCCTCCACCGACATCCCCGTGGTGGACACCGACCGCGGGTTCACGGTCTCCGCATGGGTCAAGCTGTCACACATACCCGAGGGTGCGGCGGTCATCGCGGCCCAGCCGGGCAATCACCGCCCGGGCTTCGAGTTGTACTACTCGGCGCACTACGACCGCTGGGCCTTCAACCAGTACGAGTCCGATCACCCGGACGCGAAGATCGTCCGGGCCATGGCGGACCGGCCGGGCGGGGTGAAGGCGGATGAATGGACCCACCTTGTGGGCTCCTACGACGGTGTGAACAGGAACCTGCGTCTTTTCGTCGACAGCGAACCGGTGGGCCAGGTGGACCTGCCCAATGCGTGGAACGCGCGCAGGGGCCTGCACATCGGCGCCGGTTCCTACGGCACCGGGCCCGAGGCGTTCTTTCCGGGAACCATTGACGAGCTACAGCTCTTCGACAAACGGATCGCCCAGGACGAGGTCGACAAGCTGTACCGCAAAGAACGGGTCGGTGACCCCGGCCGTCCGGCGGTCGCGGTCTTCGCGCTGGACGAGCGGACAAGCGCCACCGAAGTCAACGGTCACGGGGACGTACTGCCTGCCGAATTCCACGGCGGTGTGACTCCCGGTATGCCGGGGGTGGCCGGCAACTCGGCCGGGTTCAACGGAACAGACGGCTACGCCCGCATCGGGCAGACCACCGGTCCGCATGTGAACACCTCGCGCAGTTTCACCATCTCGGCCTGGGCGAAGCTCGACCGCAAGCCGGACGGCGCAGCCATTATCGCGGCGCAGGCGGGGCGACACCGCCCCGGTTTCGAGTTGTACTACTCGGCGCACTACGACCGCTGGGCCTTCAACCAGTACAGCGCGGACGACCCTGACGCGAAGATCATCCGTGCCATGCAGCCGGACGGCAGCAAGGCATACGCCGGGCAATGGGTGCATCTCGCGGGAGTCCACGACACCGTCGCAGACACCCTGACCCTGTATCTCAACGGCAGGGAGGCCGGCGCAATCGAACTCGGCGGCGCCTTCTACGCGGATCAGTCCATGCTGATCGGCGCCGGCTCCTACAGCGGCGAGATCAGCAATCACTTCCCCGGACGAATCGACGATGTGCGGCTCTTCGACCGTCCCGTGTCATCGAGTGAGGTGCAGCAGTTGTTCCGGCAGCGTCCTCTCATCAAGGGGCGCTGGATGTTCGAGGAGTCCGAGGGCGGCAACACACCGGACGATTCCCCGGAGAACAACCCGATGACGTTGCACGGTGGCGCCGCGCCCGGCATGGGCTTCGTCGACTTCGGCGGTCTGGAACTCGACGGCGTCGACGACCACGCGGCAACGAGCACGGTGCCGGTCGACACATCGGCAAGCTTTACCGTCACCGCATGGGCACAGGCGGCGGCCGTGCCCGATGACGGTGTCGCCCTGGTCAGTGCGGCAGGGGGTGAGGAGAGCGCGTTCTCCGTTCGTTATGTCCCGGACAGCGGAGGCACTGGTGAGAGCCCGGGCAGATGGCAGTTGGCCATGCCTTCGCGTGACGCCGCCGGCGCCTCCTTCGCCCGGGTCGATCACGGGGAATTCCATGACGTACGCGAATGGAATCACCTGGCCGTCGTCTACGACGGGTTCTCCAAACAGGCCCGTCTGTACGTGAACGGCAGTCTGGTGGAGACCTCTTGCGCCGACGCCGATGGGGACGGTGAGGCGGACGATCCCGGCTGCGCGGATCTGGTGCCGTGGGCCGAGGACGTGCTCTCGTTCCAGGCCACCGATTCCTTGCAGGTCGGCAGGGCCAGGGTGGACGGCTCCTGGGGCGAGTACTTCCCCGGCGCGGTGGACGACGTGTGGACCTTCCAAGGCGCCTTGGACGAGGCGCAGGTCGAGTGGCTGGCCGGTCAGTGGTTCGAGCTGCCGACCGAGGTGCCCAACACGCGGTGAGTGGCCAGTGCGTGCCGAGGGTGCGGCACACCGGTCACTGCGGTTCGAGATTTTCGCACTGTGCATCGCGCGCTGGGCCGGTGCTCACGGACGAGGGATTGATCAGGGATGAAGGGCATAGCCAGACCGCGTCGGTTCGCCGCCTTCAGACACCACATCGCGTTGGGGGTCTCCGCGGTCATGGTCGGCTCGCTGCTGCAAGCGGCGGCCGTTCCGCAGGCCACGGCAGCCGACGGCAGCAAGGGCCGCCCGGCTCTGCCCGCGGCCGAAAAACCCGTACCCGGGGCATCCTTGGGAAGGGACGAGTCCCAGCCGCGGGGAGCCGCCAAAGGCCCGAAGACTCCTCGCAAGGCGCCAGATGCAGCGTGGCCGCAGACCGGTTCCGCGGTGGTGGAGCTGCCCCGTGCTTCGGGCAAGCGCAGGACGGGCCGCGTCAGAGCCGAGAACCTGCCGCTGGAACTCGGCACCCCCACGGAAGTGGACGGGGCCGCTGCGAAGACCCAGCCGCAGACTGCCGACGGCAGCGGGCGTGCGCCGGCGGCCCGGGGCAAGGTACGGACGCGGGTCATCGACCGTGAAACCGCGCGGAAAGCCGGAGTGGACGGGCTCCTGTTCACCGTCGAATCCCTGCCGGCAGCGGGCCGTGCGGAAGATGGCAAGCCCGGGACGGTCGGGGCCAGGCTCGACTACTCCGGCTTCGCCGAGGCGTTCGGTGGCGGCTACGGAGCGCGGCTGACGCTGGTCGAACTGCCCGCCTGCGTCCTGAGAACCCCCGACAAGAAGCAGTGCCGTACGGGTACACCGGTCACCGCCGTCAACGACACCGAGCAGCAGACCCTGACCGCCGAAGCGGTGAGCCTGCGGCCCGGCTCCCCGACCGTTCTGGCCGCAGTGGCGGAGGAGGAGAGCGAGGAGAACGGCGACTACAAGGCCACCAAACTCTCCCCCTCCGCGGCCTGGGACACCAACCTCAACACCGGTGACTTCAGCTGGTCCTACGACATGCCGGTACCGGAGGTCCCCGGCGGCATGAAGCCCAATGTGGGCCTGTCGTACTCCTCCGGAGCCATCGACGGACGCACGGGCGGGACGAACAATCAGTCCTCCTGGGTCGGTGACGGCTTCGACCTGTGGCCCGGGTACATCGAGCGCCGCTACAAGCCGTGCTCCGAGGACGACGTCGAACACCCTGACGGCAACAAGCCCGGTGACCAGTGCTGGGGTTACGACAACGCGTTCATCACCTTCAACGGCAAGGGAGGTGAGCTGGTCCCCGCAGGAAAGGACGAGTGGAAACTCAAGCAGGACGACGGCACCAAGATCAACAGGCTGAGGTCCACCAACCGCGGCAACGGTGACGAGGACGGCGAGTACTGGCGGCTGACCGACCCGGAGGGGAACCGTTACTACTTCGGTTACCACCGGCTGCCGGGCTGGACCGAGGGGAAGGAGACCACCGACTCGGCGTGGACGGTCCCGGTCTTCGGAGACGACACCGGTGAACCCTGCCACGCGGGCTCCTTCGAGGATTCGTGGTGCCGGCAGGCCTGGCGATGGAACCTCGACTACGCCGTGGACCGCCACGGAAACGCGGTGGCGTACTACTACGACCAGGAGAAGAACTCCTACGGCCGCAACCTTGAGGAGAAGGACAACACCCGCTACACCCGCGGCGGCACCCTCGACCGTATCGAGTACGGCCTGAAGTCCTCGTCGATGTACGGCACCAAGGCACTGGCGAAGGTGACCTTCACCGGCGCCCAGCGCTGCCTGCCGAACGACAGGACCGACTGCACGTCCATCGAGGACGATGCCTTCTACTGGTACGACACGCCCTGGGACCTCAACTGCGAGGCCGGTGCGGACTGTGACCGAGGCCGGGTGTCGCCGTCCTTCTGGACCCGTGAACGGCTGACGGGCGTGACGACCCAGATCCTGACCGGGGACACCTACAGCAACGTGGACTCCTGGAAACTGGACCACCGCTGGGGACAGGCCGACATCGACTACCAGCTGCTGCTGGACTCCGTCCAGCACACCGGTCACACCGCGGAACCAGCCGTGACGCTGCCCAAGACGACCTTCGCCTACACCCAGCTGGAGAACCGTCTGGACAAGACGGGGGACGGATACGCGCCGTTCGTCAAGGCCCGGCTGTCCACGGTCGCCGATGAATCCGGCGGCCGGACCGACGTCAACTACTCGAGTCCCGTGTGTGACTGGGACGCCCTGCCCACACCGGAGACGAACACCACACGGTGCTTCCCGCAGTACATCGGCGGTTCCGGCTCGGACGACCCGGAGCGGCAGTGGTTCAACAAGTACGTCGTCACCTCCGTCACGGACACCGATCGCACCGGCGGAGCTCCCGACCAGGTCACGCGGTACGAGTACAAGGGCGGAGCGGCCTGGCACTTCGATGACGACGACGGCCTGACCCGGGAGAAGTTCAAGACCTGGTCCCAGTGGCGCGGTTACGGCCACGTCCGGGTGATGACAGGCGGTCAGGGCGGCACAGCCGCGATGAAGTCACAGGAGGACAGCTACTTCCTCCGCGGTATGGACGGCGATCGCAAGAACGCCTCCGGGGGAACCAAGTCGGTCAGCGTCGCGCTCGGCGAGGGCGAGGGCGACCCGATCACGGATCACGAGTCGGCGGCCGGGTTCGCCTACAAGACCGTGGCCTTTTCGGCCCCCGGGGGCAACGTACTGGGCAAGTCGGTGCAGCGGCCGTGGCACCACCGGACGGCGGAGAAAGAACGTGACTTTGGTACGGTCACGGCGAATCTGACCGGCACCGCCCACGTGAAGGAATGGGCCTCGCTGGACGACGGCGGGGGTTCCGAGTGGCGCATCACCTCCACATCGACGAAACACGACACCGTCGCGGGCCGCGTCGTCCAGGTCGACGACTTCGGTGACAACGGCACGTCCGCCGACAACCAGTGCACCCGTACCACCTACGCGACCAACACCGACAAGAACATCCTCGCGCTCCCCTCCCGGGTGGAGACCGTCGCGGTCAAGTGCGCCGATGAGCCGGACCGCTCCGAGGACGTCATCTCGGACGAGCGCACCGCCTACGACGGTGGTGCCTACGGTGCGGCCCCGACCACGGGCGACGCCACGCATGCCGCCTCGCTCAAACAGCACGACGGCACCAAGGCCACCTACCTGGAGTCCGGGGCGACCTATGATTCCTACGGCCGCCGGCTGACGGCCACCGATCTCACCGCCAACGTCACCACCACCGGGGACGGCGCCCCCGTACGCAGCGCGCGGGACGATGGCCGCATCACGACCACGGCCTACAGCCCCGCCACCGGCTTGCCGTCGAAGGTCACCGAGACCACTCCGCCGGCCAAGGACGGTGACAACTCCACCGCGCAGACCATGGTCACCGAGCTGGAACCACTGCGCGGCCGGCCCACGGCCGTCTTCGACACCAACAACAAGCGGACGACACTCGCCTACGACGCCCTGGGCCGGACCACCAAGGTCTGGCTCGCGGGCAGGCTCACCGGCACGAAGCCGGACCAGGAGTACACCTACTTCGTCAACGAGGGCGAGCCGGTGGCCGTGGCCACCCGCACCCTGGGGATCAGCGGCTCGGAGCAGATCCCCTCCTACACGATCTACGACGGGTTCCTGCGCGAACGCCAGGTTCAGGAGCCGGGCCCCGACGGCGGCCGTCTTATCTCGGACATCTTCTACGACGAGCGCGGCCAGGTCGCCAAGACCTTCGCCCCGTACTACGCCGACGGCGCTCAGCGGAGGCTCCTGTTCCAGCCCGAGGACGCGGAGGGGGTGGAGAGCCAGACCCGGCACAGCTATGACGGGCTCGGCCGGGAGACCGAGTCGCGGCAGATCGCGGGCAACGGCGACGGCGGCGCCGTCCTCGGCGTGACGAAGACCCTGCACGGCGGAGACCGCACCACCGTCATCCCGCCCGAGGGCGGCACGGCCACCACCACCCTGACCGACGCCCGCGGCCGGAGCACGGAGCTGCGCCAGCACCACCAGCGGGCTGCCGACGCCGGCTACGACACCACGAAGTACACCTACACACCCTCCGGCGAACTGTCGAAGGTCACCGACCCCGCGGGCAACGCCTGGACCTACGACTACGACCAACTGGGCCGCCAGATCAGGTCGGAGGACCCGGACAAGGGCACCGTCACCAGCACCTACGACGACCGCGGCCAGCTTGTCTCGACCACGGACGCGCGGGGCACCGAACTGGTCAAGGTCTATGACGGTCTCGGCCGCCAGACAGAACTCCGCGAGGGTGGCGCGACGGGCAAGCTGCGTGCGAAATGGACCTTCGACACCATCAGCGGCGCGCAAGGACACCTGGCGGAAGCCACCCGCTATGTGGACGGTGAGGCGTACACGCACAAGGTGACGATGTACGACCCCTACTACCGGCCGATGCGCACCGCGACCGTCATCCCCGGCGCCGAGGGCGAACTGGCGGGCACCTACCAGGAGGGAACCTCCTACGCCGCCAACGGACTGGTCAGGGCGCGCAGTTTCTCCGCGGCCGGGAACATCACGGGCAAGGGCTGGAACCACACCTACGAGAACGGCACTCTCCGTCCGCTCGCGGTCTACGGCAGCGGCTTCCGCGCGGATGCCACCTTCTCCCTCACCGGCAAGCCGCTGCAGTTCGAACTCGGCGGCACGGGCGGGGCGAAGAAGACCTGGGTGTCCCACACCTACGAGTGGGGCACCCAACGCCTCGCCACGTCCCGCGTCGACCGCGAAGAGGTCGCCGGCGTCGACCAGCACAACACCTACCGGTACGACCAGGCGGGCAACGTTCTGTCCGTCTCGGATGTGTCGCGCGACGGAACCGACACCCAGTGCTTCACCTACGACTACCTCCGCAGAATCACCGAGGCGTGGACGCAGGGCGTGAAGACCTGTGCCGACAAGCCGGCGGGCGACGAGATCGGCGGTCCGGCTCCGTACTGGCACTCCTACACCTACGACAAGACCGGTAACCGGCTCACCGAGACCCTGCACGACACCGGCGGGGACAGCGCGAAGGACACCGAGCGCAGCTACGCCTACCCGCCCGCGGGCGGCCCGCAGCCGCACACGCTCACCTCGGTCTCCACCCAGGGCCCGGCCGGCACGGCCCGGGACACCTACGGCTATGACGCGACCGGCAACACCTCCTCAAGGAATCTGGCCGGTGACACCCAGAAACTGACCTGGGATGCCGAAGGCCACCTAGCCAAGATCACGGAACCGGTCGAGGGCGGTGAGGACAAGGTCACCGAGTACCTCTACGACACCGACGGCAACCGTCTGATCGCCCGGACTCCGACGGAGACCACCCTCTACCTCGGCGACCACACCGAGATCGTTCTGAAAAAGGGTTCCGACGAGCCGGAAGCCACCCGCTACATCCCCCTGGGAGGCGGGAACCAGGCCGTTATCGCCGACGACGGAACCTGCACGATCACCGTCGCCGATCACCACGGCACCGGCCAACTCGCCATCGACGCCGCGACACTGGAGCTGACCCGGCGCCGGACGCTCCCCTTCGGGGGACTCCGGGGTGAGACACCCGAAGCCTGGCCCGGCACCAGAGGCTTCGTGGGAGGCGTCGACGAGACCGGGACCACGGGTCTCGTCCACCTCGGCGCACGCGAGTACGACCCGGCGCTCGGCCGGTTCATCTCCGTGGACCCGGTCATGGATCTGGCGAAGCCGCAGCAGATCCACGGTTACACCTACAGCAGTAACAACCCGCTGACATGGACCGATCCCACCGGGCTGATGGAGACGTGCGGGGCCACCACGGTTCAGTGCTACCCCGGCCACAGAGAAAAGCCCAAGAAGCCGAAGGGCAAGAAAAAGATCAACAGCGCTGTCAGCGGAGGAAACCCGGGCAGCCCGGGCAACTCCGGGAGCAGCAGACCCTGGGGCGGAAGGCTGGGAACCTACACCCCGGGCAGCGGCTCCGGCCGCGGATTGGGCCCCGTCATCATCGAGGGGAACGATGTCGATGCGCCCTCGTGTACGTGGACGGTAAACGTCTGCACTGGGGGCCTGATCGAAGCCGCCGATTTCCAGGCGGACTGGGCAGATCTCTGGGAAATAGGCGAAGAAGTCGTTTTTCCTGATATTGAGTCGTGGAAGAGTTGCCTGGCCGACCATGAGCTCGCCGGATGCGGATGGGCTGCCACAGACCTCCCCTGGTTCAAGGTGATCAAGGGCGGCAAGGTCTTCCTGAAGGGTGCCAAGAAGTGTCACAGTTTCCTGCCCGGCACTGCGGTTCTTCTGGCTGATGGCACGCGGAAGGACATAGAGAATCTGGAGGTCGGTGACGAGATCGTCGTCACCAACCCCGAAACTGGTGAGACGACGACCCGCGAAGTGGTCGCCAGCATCATCACCGAGGACGACAAGCACTTCGTCGAGCTGACGATCTCAAGCGATAATAGATCCGCCTCCCTGGTCGCCACAGCAACGCATCCCTTCTGGGTGGAGTCCGAGGGCAAGTGGGTCGAAGCCGGCGACCTCGCCGTCGGGATGACGTTCCGCACTCCGTCCGGCGAGACCGTCACCGTGGAGCGCCTCCACCACTACGAGAAGCGCCAGCGGACGTACGACCTCACTGTCGATGACATCCACACGTACTATGTGCTGGCAGGGGAGACTCCGGTCCTCGTTCACAACAGCGGAGGGTGCATTCCGGCCCTCCGGGGTTGGAGCAGCCAACGCTTCCAGTTCGGGAACCAGACCTTCCTTCTGGACAAGAAGGGAATGGAGCACATCCTCACTCGTCACCATCCGAAAATGTGGGATGGCTCGGTAAAGGCTCAGCAGTCTTTCTTCGACCCCAAGATGAGCGTTTCTGATGTTCAGGGCGCAATCGGGCAGGTTATGCGCCAGAACAGGGATACGCTCGTTCAGCGAGGAAGCAGGGGTATGTATCAGATTCAGGGAAACGTCAACGGAGTAGACTATGTTCTCGGCATGAATAAAGGCCGAGTCGGCCAGTTCTACCCTGTTACTCCCTGACATGAGGAATCACGGCGTGATCGAGATCGAGACGTACCTGAGGGATTCGGGCGGCAAGTTCGTGCAGGTTGATGCTTGCACCGCACGCCCAGCTGACGCCGACTACGTCGAGGGTGCGGTGCGAATCGCCATCCACGGAGTTGAGATCATCGGGATCAGTGAATGGGATTACGTTGACCAGCTGTGGGCGTACGTGGCCAGCATGGTTCCGCAACTCTCGGCCACGGGGTACGCGTCGACTTATTTCCCGGATCAGCCGATTGAGCTCTCTTTTCGACGGCAAGGGTCTCAGGTTCTCGTTTCGGCGAAATCGGGCAACGGCGCGAAGAAGGCGAGCGTTTCAGCGTCTGATTTCGTGGCGGCGCTGAGGGGTGCGGGAGCGGCGTTCTTCGGCAAGATGTCGGAGCTTTTCCCGGAGAACGCGGACTCCTATTCGGAGTCTCGTCGCGAATTGTTGTCGTGAATTGACTCGACGCTGAGAGGCCCCGCCAGAGCCGACTCTGGCGGGGCCTCTCGCCGTCTTGACGGCAGTAGCTGACGGCAACGTCAGTGGACGAGCGCCTTGCAGGGTGGCAATTCATCGCCGTCGGAGCGCGCCGTCTCGGTGGTCTCCGGGCTACCGAGCGCGGTGCCGAGAGTGTCGATGGCGTCGCGCTGGAGGCGGGGGCGGACGCGGGCGCAGACGGCAGCGGTGACGCCGATATGAGCGTGCCCGATTAGTTCCTTGATCGCGACGAGTTCGACGCCTTGCTCCAGGAGGAGCGTCACGGCGGTATGGCGAAGATCGTGAAATTGGATGCGGCGGAGGCCAGCCTTATGGACACCGGGCGCGAAGTGGTCCGCGACCGCCGTTTCGCCCTCCTGGACGCACGCTCCACGCTCTACTCGGCTGCTCTGGCCGATCTTTGAGCTTGGGGGAGTGGAGATGAGAGGATTCCTGCTCGGGATTCCCCGGCCCGTCAGGCCTCCACACCCAGCATCCGCCGCAGGAGGTCGCGGAGGAGGGTGCGTTGCTCCGCCGACAGGGCGGCCAGGGGTTCGCGGGCGAAGTCGAGGGAGTCGCGGAGGCGGCGGGCGGTGGCGCGGCCCTCGGCGGTGGTGGCGGCCAGTTTGACGCGGCGGTCGGCCGGGTCGGGGCGGCGTTCGACGAGGCCGCGGGCCTCCAGCCGGTCGACGATGCCGGTGACGTTGGACGGCTCGCACTTCAGCCGCTGCGCGATCCGCCGCATCGGGAGCGGTTCCAGGGAGAGCAGGCCGAGCAGCCGGGCCTGGGCGCCGGTGAGGTGGTGCTCGGCCGCGGCGTCCTCGTACTCCTCGTGGTAGCGGGCCACGACGGCGGCGATGAGCTCGACGACCTCGAGGGTCAGGGGGTCCGTGCTGCGTGAGGCCATGCATCCAGAGTAACGATTTACTTGACAATCTGAAATATTGGGCAGCATGGTTGTTTCAGGTAGTGAAGTATCTGGCCGTCGCTGGGTTGCAGCGCGGCCCTGAGGAGGAGTGACCCATGCCGGAACAGCCCGCCCCGTCCGGACTGCCGCGAGCCGGCCGCGCCTGGCATCTGGTGGCACGGCCGCACGGTGTGCCGGTCCCGGAGGACTTCGCGCTGCGGGAGATCCCCGTCACGGAGCCCGGCCCCGGCCGGATCCTGGTCCGGAATCTGCGTCTGTCGGTCGACCCCTACATGCGCGGCCGGATGAACGACGTCAAGTCGTACGTCCCGCCCTTCCAGCTGGACGCGCCCATGGACGGCGGCGCCGTCGGCGAGGTCGTCGCCTCGGAGGCGGACGGGTTCGCCGTGGGGGACCACGTACTGCACGGGCTGGGCTGGCGCGAGTACGCCGTCGTGAAGGCCGAGCACGCCACCAGGGTGGACCCGGCCGTCGCTCCGCTCAGCGCCTATCTCGGCGTGCTCGGCATGCCCGGCCTGACCGCCTATGCCGGGCTGCTGGAGGTCGCCTCCTTCCAGGAGGGTGACGCGGTCTTCGTCTCCGGCGCGGCCGGCGCCGTCGGCAGCCTGGTCGGTCAGATCGCCCGGCTCAAGGGCGCCTCCCGCGTCATCGGCAGCGCCGGCTCGGACGAGAAGGTGCGGGCCCTGACCGAGGAGTACGGCTTCGACGCCGCGTTCAACTACAAGAACGGCCCGGTGGGGGAGCAGTTGAAGGAGGCGGCGCCGGACGGCATCGACGTCTACTTCGACAACGTCGGCGGCGAGCACCTGGAGGCGGCGATCAGCTCCCTCAGGGTCCACGGCCGCGTGGCCGTCTGCGGAATGATCTCCCAGTACAACGCCACCGAGCCGTCGCCCGCCCCGCGCAATCTCGCCCAGGTCATCGGCAAGCGGCTCCGCATCCAGGGGATGCTCGTCAGCGACCACCAGGCGTTGCAGCCGCGGTTCGTCGAGGAGGTCGGCGGCTGGATCCGGTCCGGCGATCTCCACCACCCCGAGACCGTCGTGCACGGCATTGACCACGCCGTCGACGCTTTCCTGGGCATGCTGCGCGGCGAGAACACCGGGAAGATGATCGTCAGTCTCGACGGCTGACGCCCTTCCCTCTGCCCCACGCACCCCCCACGCACCACCCCCGCGTACCGCCGTCTTCTTGGCGTCGGCCGGGTTCGCAGCGCCGGCGGAGATTCCCGGTGCGCGGAAGCACAGCCCTGGCAGCAAGTTCACGAGCGCACACGTCGTGCGCATCACAGGAGGATTCACATGTCCGTCCAGACCGTCGACGTTCTGTACACCGCGATAGCCACCGCCGAGGGAGGGCGCGACGGCCGGGTCGCCACCGACGACGGCAAGCTCGACGTGGTCGTCAACCCGCCCAAGGAGCTGGGCGGGAGCGGTGCGGGCACCAACCCCGAGCAGCTCTTCGCCGCCGGGTTCAGCGCCTGCTTCCAGAGCGCGCTGGGTGTGGTCGCCCGGCAGCGGAAGGCCGACATCACCGGCTCGCGCGTGACGGCGAAGGTCGGCATCGGCAAGGCCGGGGCCGGTTTCGGCCTGGAGGTCGAACTGGTCGTCTCCATTCCGGGCGCGGACGAGGCGACGGTCCGCGAACTGACCGAGGCCGCGCACGAGGTCTGCCCGTACTCCAACGCCACCCGCGGCAACATCAAGGTCGGGCTCACCGTCGCCTGACCGCCGCCGTCCCCGCTTCGCTCAGCCCGGCCCCGCCCGATTCCACGGGCGGGGCCGGTGGCGTCCGACGGCTCCCGATAAGCTGCCGTCATGCGTGATCTCGGGGTGGGTTTCGGCTATTTGGCCAAGGGCCAGCGGTGGGTGAGCCGGCGTGGCAGCCGGATGAAGACGGGGCTGCTGCTGCCGCCGCTCATCACCCTGGCGCTGTATGTGGCGGCGCTGGTCGTCCTCGGCTTCTGGGCCGACGACATCACCGCCTGGGCCACCCCGTTCGCCGATGACTGGGGCTCGCCCTGGCAGGGGCTTCTCCGTGGCACGCTCACCGCGCTGCTCTTCGTCGGCGGGCTGTTCTTCGCGGTGGTGACGTTCGCCGCGGTGACCCTCCTCGTCGGCCAGCCGTTCTACGAAGCCCTGGCCGAGCAGGTGGACGAGTCCGAGGGCGGCGCCCCGGCGGGGCCCGAACTGCCGCTCTGGCGCGAGCTGGTGATCTCGGCGCGGGACAGTCTGCGGGTGCTCTTCTGGGTCGCCGTCTTCGGGCTGTCCCTGTTCGTGCTGGGCTTCGTGCCCGTCGTCGGGCAGACCGTCGTGCCCGTGGCCGGTGTCTGCGTCTCGGGGTTCTTCCTCACCGTCGAGCTGGCCGGAGTGGCGTTCGCGCGCCGCGGCCTCCCGATCAAGGGGCGGTTCCGGCTGCTGCGCGGCCGGATGATGCTCACCCTCGGCTTCGGTGTGCCGCTGGCGCTGGCCTTCCTCGTCCCGGTCGTCGCCGTCTTCCTGATGCCGGGCGCGGTGGCGGGGGCGACCCTCCTCGCCCGCGACCTGCTGCCGCCCGAGGAGGAGCCGCCGGGCTCCGGGGCCGGCGAGCCGGGCACGGCGGATCCGGCCCGGCCCGCGCCCCCGGCCTGGCCCCCGGCGCCGTCGGCCGGCTGACCTTCTCGCGGAGCAAGTCCGCCTCCGTGACGGCACGGAACCGGCTGCGGAACTGACGGCGCGCAACGGCCGCCGGCACGCTGAACACCGCGGGCCGCACCCCATCTCCCGGGCGTGCGGCCCGTGTTGGCGTGTCGGCGGCTTTGCCGTTTCTCTGCGCGAAGCGTTGACGGGGCATTCTTTCGAATCTATCTTGCCGTTCGAAGTTACGGGCGTCCTTCGAAATATCGAACGACGTCAGCCCTCCCGCACGCCATGAGCATCCCGAAGACGTAGGGATACCCGCCGTCATGCAGCAGAGTTCACGAACTTCACGGAGCCGCAGAAGCGTGCTCACCGGCCTCGGTGCCCTCGCCGCGGCCGGCACCCTGGGAACCGCCTCCTCCGGCTGCGCGGCCCCCTCGGCCGCCGGCGCCGACCGCACCCGCCTGCGCTTCTGGCATCTCTTCGGCGGGGGTGACGGCGTCAACATGCAGACCATGCTGGACGCCTACCGCGCCGAACACCCCCACATCGGCCTGGAGGCCGCCACCCTCCAGTGGGGCGCGCCGTACTACACCAAACTCGGCATGGCCGGTGCCGGCGGACGGGCCCCGGAGGTGGCCGCCCTCCACCTCACCCGTCTCCCCGGCTTCGCCCCGGGCCGGCTCCTCGACCCCTTCGACCTCGGCCTCCTCGCCGAACACGGCGTCCGCCCGCAGGACTTCCCCGAGGACATCTGGCGCCGGGGCTCCGTGGACGGCGAGCAGTACGCCGTCCCACTCGACACCCACCCCCTGGTGCTCTTCTACAACCTGGAGATCTGCAAGAAGACCGGCCTCCTCGGCGACGACGGCAAGCTCCGGCCCATCAGCGGCGCCCGGGAGTTCACCGAAGCCCTGCGCGCCGTCAAGAAGACCACCGGCCGTCCCGCCCTCGCCATGGAGACCATGGGCGCCGACACCGTCGGCCCCTGGCGGCTCTTCGCCGCCTTCTACTCCCAGACCGGCGGCACCGTCCTCGACGACACCGGCACCCGCATCACCATCGACGACGCCAAGGCCCTGCGGGTCCTGGAGTGGATGCGCTCCCTCGTCGACGAGGGGCTGGCCATCCACCGGGTCGACTACCAGGGCGGCGTCGGCGCCTTCAACACCCAGCGGACCGCCTTCCTCATCAACGGGGAGTGGGAGGTCAGCACCTTCCTCACCACGAAGATCCCCTTCTCCATGACCCGGATCCCGGACCTCTTCGGCCGGGCCTCCACCTTCGCCGACTGCCACACCTTCGTCCTCCCGCACCAGGCCGGCCGCGGCGGCGCGAGCAACGAGGCCGCCCACGCCTTCGTCGCCTGGCTGCTGAAACACACCGTGGAGTGGGCCAAGGGCGGCCACGTCCCCGCCTATCTGCCCACCCTGGAGAAACCGGAGTACCTGGAGCTCACCCCGCAGTCCGAGTACCGCTCCGTCCTGGACGACGTGGCGCTCGACCCGCCCGCCTGGTTCGCCGGCTCCGCCTCCTCCATGCAGATCGAACTCGGCGCCGTCTTCTCCGGCGTGCTCACCGGCTCCCGCAGCCCGCAGGGCGGCCTCGCCGAGGCGAAGAGACGGCTGCGGAAACTCCTCGACACCCCGAACCCCTTCGGAGGCGCGGCATGACCACCACCTCCGCCGTACCGCCCGCCGCGCCCGCCGCCGAGGCCCGGGCCGGGACCACGGGCCCCGTACGGTCCGTCCGCCACCAGTGGACCGAGCACGGGCTGCTCTTCACCGCGCCGTTCCTCCTCGTCTACGCCCTCTTCCTGGTCTGGCCGCTGCTCTACGGCGTCAAGATGAGCCTCGGCGACGACAACATCGCCGGCACCGAGTCGGAGTTCATCGGGCTGGACAACTACGCCGAGGCGCTGACCGACCCGAACGTCTGGTCCTCGCTCTGGAACACCCTCTGGTTCACCGCCCTCAGCACCGTCCCGCTCGTCGTGCTGGGGCTCGTCCTCGCGCTGCTCGCCCACGAGCTGCGGGTGGTGCAGTGGCTGTGGCGGCTCTCCTGGTTCGCGCCGTTCCTGCTGCCCTCGGGCGTCGTCTGCCTGCTGTGGCTGTGGATGATCTACCCGTCCGACTTCGGCCTGGCCGACCTGCTGCTGGGCGCCGCCGGGCTCGACCCGGACATCGGCTGGCTCAGCGACACCCGCTACGCGATGCTCTCCATCGTCCTCACCACCGTGTGGTGGACCGTCGGCTTCAACTTCCTGCTCTACCTCGCCGGACTCCAGTCCATCCCGCAGCATCTCTACGAGGCCGCCGAGATCGACGGCGCCGGGCCCTGGCACCGGCTGTGGCACATCACCCTGCCGAGCCTGCGCCGCACCACCTTCGTCGTGCTGGTGCTCCAGCTGCTGGCCTCGCTCAAGATCTTCGACCAGGTCTACATCATGACCGGCGGCGGCCCCGACGAGTCCACCCGGCCGATCCTCCAGTACGTCTACCAGGCCGGCTTCACCGGCTACCGGATCGGCTACGCCTCCGCCGTCTCCTACGTGTTCTTCGCCCTGATCGTCGTCGTCTCGCTGGTCCAGCTGCGGCTGTCCCGGCGCGCCAGTGAGGAGAATGACCGGTGAGCGCAACCGCCGTGGACGGCACCACCGTGGCCGGTGCCCCGGTGCCGGGCGCCGCCGCCGGGCCCGGGACCGGCGGGGGGCGCACGCCCCGCTGGACGCGGGGCCGGATCGCCCTGCTCGCCCTCGCCCTGCTGCTGGCCGTCGCCTGGCTGCTGCCGCTCGCCTGGGCCGTGGCCACCTCCCTCAAACCGGCGAGCGAGACGACGAAGACCACACTGGAGTGGGTCGGCTCCACCATCACCTTCGAGGCCTACGGCGAGGTGTGGGCGTCCGGCGACCTGGCCCGCTGGATGTTCAACTCCGCCTATATTGCGGTGATGACGACCCTCCTGACGGTCACCACCTGCGCGATGGCCGCCTACGGCTTCGCCCGCACCGAGTTCCGCGGCCGCCGCGTCCTCTACGGGATCGTGCTCGCCGGGATCATGGTGCCGCCGCAGGTGCTGATCGCCCCGCTCTTCGCCGAGATGGTGCGGCTGCGGCTCGTCGACACCTACTGGGGCGTGATCCTGCCGCAGGTCGCCGTGCCCGCCATGGTCTTCATCCTGGTGAAGTTCTTCCAGGGCGTGCCGCGCGAACTGGAGGAGGCCGCCTTCTGCGACGGCGCCGGGCGGTGGCGGGTCTTCTGGCAGATCGTGCTGCCGCTCTCCCGGCCCGTACTCGCCGCCGTCGCGATCTTCACCTTCATCTCCACCTGGAACAACTTCCTCTGGCCGTTCCTGGTGACCACCGACCCGGCCGGGATGACGCTGCCCGTCGGACTCGTCAACGTCCAGTCCACCTACGGCGTGCGCTACGCCCAGGTGATGGCCTCCCTCGTCATCGCCGGGCTGCCGCTGCTCGTCGTCTTCGCGATCTTCCAGCGCCAGATTGTCCGCGGCGTCGCCCATACGGGCCTCGCCGGCCAGTAGCCCGGGTCCGGACCGGGGGCCCGCGGCGGCTCCCCGGTCCGGACCGGCCCACGCGCAACGCAACGCACCCCGTACGCGCGACGCATCCACGCACGACGCATCCGCGTACGACCCGCCCTCCCGTACCCCACGCCCCGCAACGGAAGGACACCCCCCCATGCGTCGCCGACGCGCTCTGCTCACCACCCTGCCCGCGGCCCTGCTGCTCGCCCTGCTGCCGTCGGGCGCCACCGCCTACCCCAACCCGGGGCTGGTCACCGGCGATGTCGTCGTCCACGACCCGACGATGATCAAGACCACCGACGGGCGCTACGTCCTCTACTCCACCCACGGCGGCCTGGAGGCCCGCACCTCCACCGACCGCACCCACTTCACCCGCGCCGGATCGGCCTTCACCAGCCTGCCGTCCTGGTGGTCGGAGTACTCCTCGGAGCGGGATCCCTGGGCGCCCGACATCTCGTACCACAACGGTGCCTACTGGATGTACTACGCCGTCTCCTCCTTCGGCTCCAACCACTCCGCCATCGGGCTGGCCAAGAGCTCCACCGGCCTGCCCGGCAGCTGGAGCGACCGCGGCATCGTGTACCGCACGAGCACGAGCGACAACCACAACGCCATCGACCCGAACCTCTTCGTGGACGACGACGGCACCTGGTGGCTGAGCTTCGGCTCCTACTGGACCGGGATCAAAATGATCCGCCTCGACCCCGCCACCGGGAACCGGCACAGCGACCGCACCGTGCACAGCCTCGCCACCCGGCCCGACGACCCCCGCGCCGTGGAGGCCCCGCAGATCGTCAAACGGGACGGGTACTACTACCTGTTCGCCTCGTACGACCGGTGCTGCGCCGGCACCGACTCCACCTACAAGATCAAGGTGGGCCGGGCGAGCGGCCCGACCGGCCCCTACACCGACCGGAACGGCGCGCGGATGATGGACGGCGGCGGCACGCCGGTGCTGGAGACCCACGGGCGTTACATCGGGCCCGGCGGGCAGTCCGTCATGCAGGACAGCGACGGGCATGTGCTCGTCTACCACTACTACGACCGCGACGACAACGGCACACCCAAGCTCGGCATCAACCTGCTGAGCTGGAGCGGCGGCTGGCCCACCGCGTACTGACCCCCGGCCGGGCCCGGCACCCCGGGCCCGGCCTCCCCGTACCGCCGCCGCGCCGCACCGCCGTGTCCCCGTCCCCGTCCCCTCGTCCCCGTACCGAAAGGTCTCCATGAACGACCGCACCGCCCGCATCACCCTGGACCCCGCCTTCGCCGTCGGCGACGTCAACCCCCGCCTCTTCGGCTCCTTCGTCGAGCACCTGGGCCGCTGCGTCTACACGGGCGTGTACGAACCCGGCCACCCGGCCGCCGACGAGGCGGGGCTCCGCACCGACGTCCTCGAACTGGTCCGCGAGCTCGGCGTCACCGCCATCCGCTACCCCGGCGGCAACTTCGTCTCCGGCTACAAGTGGGAGGACGGCACCGGCCCCGCGGAGGACCGGCCGCGCCGCCTCGACCTCGCCTGGCGCTCCACCGAGACCAACCGCTTCGGTCTCGCCGAGTACATGGACTTCGTCATGAAGGCGGGCGGCGAGCCGATGATGGCCGTCAACCTCGGCACCCGCGGCGTCGCCGAGGCGCTCGAACTCCAGGAGTACGCCAACCACCCCGGCGGCACCGAGCTCTCCGAGCGCCGCATCGCGCACGGGGCGAAGGACCCGTACGGCATCCGCCTCTGGTGCCTGGGGAACGAGATGGACGGGCCCTGGCAGACCGGCCACAAGACGGCGGAGGAGTACGGCCGGCTGGCCGCCGAGACCGCCCGCGCCATGCGGCAGATCGACCCGGACGTGGAGCTGGTCGCCTGCGGCAGCTCCGGCCAGTACATGCCGACGTTCGCCGCCTGGGAGGCCACCGTCCTGGCGGAGTGCTACGACCTCGTCGACCACATCTCCCTGCACGCCTACTACGAGGAGAAGGACGGCGACCGGGACTCCTTCCTCGCCTCCGCCGTCGACATGGAGTCCTTCATCGAGAACGTGATCGCCACCTGCGACCACGTCGGCGCCCGGCTCAAGTCGAAGAAGCGCATCAACCTCTCCTTCGACGAGTGGAACGTCTGGTACCTCTCCCGCTTCCAGGAGGAGGCCGAGCGCAACCCCGGCCAGTGGGAGGAGGCGCCGCGGCTGCTGGAGGACAACTACAGCGTCACCGACGCCGTCGTCTTCGGCTCGCTGCTCATCGCGCTGCTCCGGCACGCGGACCGGGTGACCGTCGCCTGCCTCGCCCAGCTCGTCAACGTCATCGCCCCGATCCTCACCGAACCCGGCGGCCCAGCCTGGCGGCAGACCACCTTCTTCCCCTTCGCGCAGGCGTCGCGGTACGGACGCGGCCGGGTCCTGACGGTCAACCCGGCCGGACCGGTGTACGAGACCGCGCGCTACGGAGAGGTGCCGCTGCTGCACGCCACGGCGGTACAGGACGAGGAGACCGGGGCCGTCACCGTCTTCGCCGTCAACCGCAGCCAGACCGAACCGCTGCCCCTGGAGGCCGCGCTGCACGGCCTGTCCGTCGGACGGGTCGCGGAGCACAGCGTGCTGGCCGACGCCGACCCGGAGGCCCGCAACACCCTCGTCGAACCGGAACGCGTCACCCCGCACGCGGCGGGGGAGGGCACCGAGCTGGCGGACGGCGTGCTGCGCACGGTGCTGGAACCCCTGTCCTGGAACGTCATCCGCCTCGTCTGACGGGGCGGAGCGGCCGGACCGGGCCTCGGCCCGACCCGGCCGCTCCGGCACCGCCCGCACACGTGCCCAACGGCTGTACGCCGAACAGCCGTTGGGCACTCCCTCCGGTACGGGCCCGCGCCCACCGGGCAGCACGACCCCCGCCCCGTACCGCTCCGCTCCACCGGCACACCGGCACCGGCACACCGCACCACCGGACGGACCCGCCCACCGATCCGCAGCCCCCACCCGTATCGGAAGGGATCCCCGTGCTCCGCTTCAACCGCTCACCGCACCGCACACCTCCGCCGCGCCCGCGCGCAGGCAGGCGCCCCCGCCCGCACCCGCGCTCCCGGGCCGCCGCCGTGGCGGCCGCGCTGCTCGCGCTGGTGCTCGCCGCCGTCCCGCAGCCCGCCACGGCGGAGCCCGCGACGGCCCGTCCGGCAGCGGTCCCCGGCATCACCGGCACCGCGGCGGGCTCCGCGACACCCGCCGCTCCCGCGGCGGAGGGCCGCCCGTACACCAACCCGGTCAAGGCGCAGAAGGGCGCCGACCCCTGGATCCGCTACCACGACGGCCACTACTACATGATCAGCACCTCGTGGACCTCCGAGCTGACCATGCGCAAGTCCCCCACCCTCGCCGGGCTCTCCACCGCACCCAGCGTGCGGGTGTGGTCCGACACCACGGCATCCCGCTGCTGCAACATGTGGGCACCGGAGATGCACTACCAAGGCGGCCGCTGGTACCTCTACTACACCGCCGGCCAGGGCATCGAGGACTACGGCCCGACCCAGCGGCTGCACGTCCTGGAGAGCGCCGGCTCCGACCCGATGGGCCCGTACGCCTACAAGGCCCGCATCACCCACCCCAGCCTGGACGGCTGGCTCATCGACGGCAGCCTGATGGAACAGGGCGGCCGCCTCTACATGCTGGCCAGCGCCTTCACCGACGGCGGCACCCAGAACCTCGTCATCGCGCCGATGAGCAACCCGTACACGGTCAGCGGCGCGTTCCGGACCTTCTCCACCCCCACCCACGCCTGGGAGCGCTCCGGCGACCCGGTCAACGAGGGCCCCGAGGTGCTGCGGCGCGGCGGCCGCACCTTCGTCGTCTACTCCGCCAGCGGCTGCTGGACCCCCGACTACAAGCTCGGGCAGCTCGAACTGACCGGCTCCGACCCGCTCAGCGCCGCCTCCTGGACGAAGAAGCCGGAGCCGGTCTTCCAGCGCAGTGACGCCAACAGCGTCTACGGCCCCGGCCACAACGGCTTCTTCACCTCGCCCGACGGCACGGAGAACTGGATCGTCTACCACGCCAACGACGACTCCGGCGACGGCTGCAGCAACGCCCGCACGGCCCGCGCCCAGAAGTTCACCTGGAACGCCGACGGCACCCCCCGCTTCGGCACCCCGGTCCGGCTGGGCACCACCCTCCCCGGCCCGTCCGGCGAGACGGCCGCCACCCCGGCCGCGTACACCCTCGTCAACCGCAACAGCGGCAAGTGCCTGGACGTGGAGGACGGTTCCACGGCCGACGGCGCGAATGTCCGCCAGTGGACGTGCAACGGCGCGGACGCCCAGCGCTGGCGGATCGAGGACCTCGGCGACGACACCAGCCGCCTGGTCAACGTGGCCGGCGGCAAGGTCCTGGACACCGCCGACTGCTCCGCGGAAGACGGCGCCGGACTGCGCCAGTGGTCCTGGCTGGACAACACCTGCCAGCGCTTCCGCCTCGCCGTCACGGACAGCGGCGGCTGGGTCCGGCTCATCAACGCGGCGAGCGGCAAGGTCGCGGACGTGGCGGACTGCTCCACGGCCGACGGGGCCGACGTCCGCCAGTGGTCCTGGCTGGACAACGCCTGCCAGCAGTGGCAGCTGAAGCCGGTCTCCTGACCGGCCGGCCACCGGCGTGGCGTCCGCGCGCACTGCCCGCGCGGACGCCGCGCTCCGCGCCTCCAGCGTTCACGGGCTCCTACATTCCGTGATGAGATTCACACGACCTGTAGTGGTATGGCGGTTGCGCCGTTCACCACGGAGGGGAGACAACAGGCATGGAGCCCCACACCTACGCCCTGTGCTGTCCCCCGCAGATCACCGTGCCGAAGATCGCCCGCGACTTCGTGACGAGCGTCCTGCGCTCCCTGGACCTGCGGCACATCACCGACAGCGCGGCTCTGTGCACCTCCGAACTGGTCACCAACTCCTATGTGCACACCAACCGGGGCGGGGACTCCGGCTCCGGCATCGGCTCCCTGCTGTGGCTGGTGGTCGAGCCGACCCTCGTACGGATCAGCGTCTACGACGCCAACCCGTCCGCCCCCGCCCCGCGCAGCGCCCGGGACGACGACGAGGGGGGCCGCGGCCTCGCCCTGGTAGCCGCCCTCGCCGACGCCTGGGGCCACGTACGGGGAGGCCCGCCCGGCCTCACCGCACGCCAGGGCAAGGGCGTCTGGTGCGAACTGGGCACCCTCCGGGCATGAACGGAGCGGCCCCGGGTGTCCGAGGTGCCGACCGGAGCACCTCCCCGCGGCCGCGCGCAGCCGGCACGGGCCCGGCCCGGCCTGCGGTAGCTTGACAACGTGACAGTCCAGACGATCGAAGAGGTCCGTCTCACCGCGTTCAAGAGCTTCCGTGACGAAGTGCTTCCGCTCGCGCCGCTCACCGTTCTGATCGGCCGGAACAGCAGCGGCAAGTCCAACGCTCTCGACGGCCTGGAAGTACTGTCCCGTCTGGCGCGGGGCGAGGACGTCATCGAGGCGCTGGAGAGCCGGCGCAGTGAGTCCGGACCGGTACGGGGCGGGCTGGCCGGCTGTGTGCCGCACGGCTCCGATCACTTCACCCTCGGCTGCACCGTGCGCAAGGAGGAGTCGGGCGAGCGGTATCTGGTCGATCTCGACGTCACGGTCCAGGTGGAGCCGGAGGTCCGGATCGTCTCCGAGCGCATCACCGGACCGACGCACCGCGGCCGGAAGGCCGTACTGGAGCTGACCGAACCGAGCGGGCCCGGCCCCGTAGTGGCGACCGTGCACAACGGGAAGCCGGGCAGGAACCCCCGGATGATGTTCCGCGCGTCGAGACTCCTCACCTCACAGGTCCCCGGCCGCCTGGTCGGCGAGACCGTGGGCGAACAGGACACCCTGTGGTGCGCCGAGACAGTGCTTTCGGCGCTGACGGGGGTCTTCCATCTCGACCCGGTGCCGCACCTCATGCGCCAGTACGTGCCGGCGCGCGATGTGCATCTGCGGCGCACGGCGGAGAATCTGTCCGCCGCGGTGGGAGACCTCCAGCGCCGGGAGTCGGGCCTCTTCCAGCGGCTGGTGGAACTGCTGCGGAGCCTGACCGATCACGACATCGAAAGGCTGGCGGTCACCAACTCCGAACTGGGCGACGTGATGCTGGCCCTGGACGAGGGACGATTCGGGCTCACCCCGGCCCGGGAGATGAGCGACGGGATGCTCCGCTTCCTGGCGGTGGCCACCTCGCTGCTCACCGGGGGCAGCGGCCTCGACCTCGGTCCCCGACTCGCGGAGCAGGACGAACGCTCCCTGATGCTGGTGATCGAGGAACTGGAGAACGGACTGCACCCCTCGCAGGCCTCCGAGGTGCTGCAACTGGTCCGGCAGGCCAGTGCCGAGAACAGCACGCAGGTCCTGATCACCACACACAGCCCGGCTCTGCTCACGGCGCTCGACAGCGCCGACCACGAAGGCGTCGTGGTCTGCACGCGTGACCGTGAGACCGGCACCAGCCGCCTCGACCGGCTCACACAACTGGAGGGCTACCCGGCGGCCATGGCGGCCGGAACCCTCGGCGACGTGGTGACGCAGGGCCGGCTGGAGCGCCGGGACCGTGGCGACCGCGATTACACGGAATTCGACCGGCTGCTCGGAATCGGGTGAACGTGGCGCGCAGAGTCGAGTTCGTCGACACATCCGTCCTCTGCAATCTCCTCGGCGTCCCCGGCAAGTGCCAGGACCGGGAGCAGGTGGCCCACGACCTGCGCCGCAAACGCGAGGCCCGGAACTGCACGCTGCTGCTCCCCGTGACGGCGGTGATCGAGACCGGCAACCACATCGCTCAGTTACCGGACGGCAAGGCGCGCCGGGCCTGCGCCGAGCGGTTCGCCGCGGTCCTCCGGACGGTGGTGGAGGGCACGGCACCCTGGGCGCTGAACGAGGTCGAGTGGAACGCCGCGCATCTGGAGACCCTGCTCGCCGGGGGACGGACGGGCAGCAGCCTCATCGAGCATGCCTGCAACCGTCTGGGCTGCGGCGATCTCAACATCCTCGTCGAGCGCGACCGGTACCTGGCCCGGACCTCGGGTATCGAGGCCGGGGTGTGGACGCTCGACGCCCTGCTCGCGTCCTATGCCTGACGGTACGGCGGCAGACGCGGGACCGGTGCCCTTCACGCCGCAGGGCGTGAAGGGCGGAGGGGGACCGGTCCCGCTCCGTATGTCCGCGTCAGTGCGGTCGGCTCCTGCGTGCACGGGCAGCCGGGCCGTCGAATTCGCCGGCTTTGACGCCGCGCAGCAGAGCACCGAGCACGGTGGGGCGGAGCGTGAGGACCGCACCCGGGTGATCGCTCTCGCGGAGGGCGACGGCGGCGGGGCCGGCCGCGGCGAGTTCGACGCACTCGCCCTCCTCCTGGGAGTAGGACGACTTCTGCCAGATGGTCTTCTCGGCCAACGGATGACCCTTCACAGCTCTCGGACGACCGACTGGAGGAAGGCGCGCGACTCGGTCTCCCCGAGCGCCGCCGACCGTATGGCGTCGAAGAGCGTCCGGTACTTCCGGAGCTGGGGCTCGGTGTGGAGCAGCCCCATGCCGTGCGCGGCGTCGACCTGCACGCTGTCGAGCTGCGGTACGGGCCCGCAGGCGTAGAGCATCGCGTGCCCGGACCCGATGTGCGCCTCGGAGGCGAAGGGGATCACGCGCAGGCTGATGTACGGCTGCTCGCTCAGGCTCTGCAGGGCCTTCAGCTGTTCGCGCACCACCGCGCGGCCGCCGAAGCGCATGCGCAGCGCGGCCTCGTGGATGACCACCTCGTAGGGGGACGTGCGGTGCCGGCTCAGGACGGACTGCCGCTCCATGCGGTGCGAGACGCGGGCCTCCAGCTCGGTCTTGGGCAGCGGGGGCAGGGCGGCGCCGAAGATGGTGCGGGCGTACGCCTCGGTCTGTAACAGGCCGGGGATGTGGGTGATCTGGATGGTGCGGAGCCGGGTCGCGTGGTGCTCCAGCTCGGAGAGGTCCAGCAGCGGGGCGGGCAGCACGCCCCGGTACGCCTCCCACCAGCCCTGGCCGCGCTGTTCGTAGGTGATGGCCACGAGGGCGTCGATCAGCGCGCTGTCGCCGCAGGAGTAGAACGTCGCGAGCCGCCGCAGCCGCTCCTCGCTGACCCCGAGCCGTCCCGCCTCGATGTGGCTGACCTTGGCGGGGTCCACCCCCAGGAGCCTCGCGGTGTCGCGGGCGGTGACCCCCGCGGCCTCGCGCATCCTCCGCAATTCGGCACCCAGTCGCTCCTGGCGGGCGGTCGGCGCGCTTCTCAGCGACATGGCGTCCCCTCGTGGCTCGTGTGTCGCATGTGACGACGCAACACCTTTTCATGAACCGGAGGAGGCGAGGGATGCGGAGGGACCAGGTTGCAGGGGTGCCACCTTGCCCCCTGGCGGCGGGCCCGGGGAGGCAGCCGCCCTGCCGTGGCCATCCTGGTGCCGCCGGGCTACTGCATGACAAGCGCGGCGGAAGACCTGGTCAGTGGTGACGCATACGGGTAAGCCAACGGCCAGGCCTTTGACGAATACCACGATGGCCTGCGCCGGGTGATGGCGAGGACCAATCGCTACCGTCCAGCCGCAGGCCAGGCGTACCGTTTCGGGTGTCGAGTTCAGAACGGAGTCAGTATGCGGCACCCCGCTGACGACCACACCGGCGCTCGCATCGCCGACTACCGCAAATTGCGTCACCTCACCCAAGAGGCGTTGGCTCAGAGGGCGTACCTCTCCCGCAGTTGCATCGCCAAGGTTGAACGGGGACTTGCGCCGGCCACTCCTGCTGTCGTGGCGGCCGTGGCCCGCGTGCTCCAGGTTGACGTCGCTGTCCTCAACGGCCAGCCGTACACCTCCGAAATGCAGCAGGATCACTTGGACTTGATGATCGCGCCGCTGTCCGACGCGCTGGATCTCTACGACCTCGGGCCCGACCCGGACATCACACCTCGCTCTGTCGCCGACATCGAGCTGGACGTCCGCGTCTTGTGTGAGAAAGCCTGTGCCACCGAGTACAGCGGTGTGGGGCAGCAACTCCCCGGCCTGCTTGGCGAGCTCACCACAGCCATCAGCCTTCTGCCCGAAGGCGAGGAACGGCGGCGCACCGCCGCAGCGTTGTCCTGGTGCTACTGGGTGGCCTACGAATTCGCCTACCGGCTCGGCTACCACCTGCTGGCGTCCATCGCGCTGGAGCGGATGGGGTGGACCGCTGAGCAGGCCCAGGACCCACTGCTCCTCGCGGTCCGTCTCAGCCGCCGCAGTGCCATGCTGCTGCGCCGTGGTGACAGCCGCATGTCGCTGCGCACGCTGGACCGCGCGCACCGACTCGTGGGCCAGCACGACGCCCCTGGCTCCGTGCCGGTCCTCGCGGTCTCCGGGAGTCTGCACTTGGCAGCGGCCATCGCCGCGGCTCAGGCCAAGGACCCGGACACTGTGGCAGGGCACATGGAGTTGGCGCGGCAGGTGGCGAAGGAGATTGGCCGCGACGTGCCCCAGGTGTACTGGGCCGCGTTCGGCGAGACCAACGTCCAGCATTTCGATGTGGCCACGCGGGTGGAACTCGGGCAACTCGGCGACGCGGTAAAGACCGCGCGGTCGCTGCGTTTCCCTGCCGAGCATCCGCGGATGCGGGTGGGCCGGTACTACATCGAGATGGCCCGGGCTTACACCGAGATGGGGCGGGTGGAGGCGGCGCAGCGGGCGCTGTGCCAGGCCCGAACAGTGGCACCGCAGCAGGCCCGCTATCACCCGCTGGTGCGGGAGACGATCGGCGCGCTGGTGCGTCGGCAGCGGCGGGCGGCGGAAGGGCTGACGTCACTCGCGGCGTGGGTCGGTATGTGACCGTACGACCGTAGTCAAGAGGTGTTTGTTCCCGTCTCATGAACAGCGGGCCCAGTCCGGCTCGGCACTGTTGTGACGTACCGTACGCGCCGCGTCACATGGAGTTCATCGTGCTGGACAAGCATCCCACCGTCGCGCTGGAGTGGATCCGCCGTGCGGGCGGCAGTCCCGGGCAGGCCGCTGTCGCCTGGCTGGCGGACGAGCTCGTCACGGTCCCGGTGGGGGTCGCCTGGGACGTCGTCCGGCTGCCGGCCGCCGAGGGGTGGCGGACCGTTCACATCCTGCAGAACCTCGGGGAGGTCGGCCCCGTCCTGCTCGGTCCGAAGGGCGTCGAGGTGATGGTGCCGGTGGGTGCCGCCCACGACTGGGACCTGCCCGGTGCGCGGGTGCTGGCCCGGGCCGAGCAGGTCGATGTGCCGCCCCCGCGCGTGGTCGCACCGAACACCCGGCACCGGCGCACGTGGATCGTCCCACCGACTGCCGAGCCCGCCGTGCTGACGGACGCCGATGCCCTGTACGGGGCTTACGCGGCGGCCCTCGCCACCGGAGGGTCCGCCCGGTGAGGCAGTGCGCACGGTGCGGTCACCTCGGTCAACTGGTGCGGGTCGGCGCGCGGGACGGTGCTGCCACCGGGGTTGTTGTCTACGCCTGTCCCGGCCACGTCGCGGAGTTACCGCCGCTCCCCGGAGCGGATCCGATCGGGCTGATCGAGTCGGTGGCGCGGGCCCGCCGGGGCCGGGATGCGGCCGGGCGGTGAGGCTGCGGTGGTGCGCGTGGCATGAGCTGCTCGCTCCGGACACCGTGCCGGTCCGGGGCGTCGAGGCAGGGCTGGGTGCCGGGTGCCGGTGGTACGCCTGCCGCCGCTGTGTCACCGAGCTGGGGCTGGTTCCGCTGAACGAGCGCGCTGAGTCCGGCTCGACTCACCCCGCTCCGGGCCTCCGCCTCACCCCCGCGGGTCGGAGGCCCGGGCCGGGTGGTCAGCGTGCCGAGAAGGAGTGCACCGTCTCCGAGCGGTAGGTCTCGCCGGGGCGGAGGACCGTGGACGGGAACGACGGCTGGTTCGGGGAGTCCGGGAAGTGCTGGGTCTCCAGGCAGAAGCCGTCGCCCTGGCGGTAGACCCGGCCGGAGGTGCCGGCGTAGGTGGCGTCCAGGAAGTTGCCGGTGTAGAGCTGCACGCCCGGCTCGGTGGTGGCGATCCGCATCGTGCGGCCGGAGCGCGGGTCGGTGACCGTCATCGCGTGGCGGGGGCGGGTGGTGATCCCCTTGTCCAGGACGTAGTTGTGGTCGATGCCCCGCCCGTACAGCACCTGCTCGTGCGCCTCGCGGATGTCCCGGCCGATCGGCTTCGCGCGCCGGAAGTCGAAGGGGGTGCCGGCCACGGGGAGAAGCTTGCCCGTGGGGATGAGCGTGGCGTCCACCGGGGTGATGCGGGCCGCGTCGAGCCACAGTTCGTGGTCCATGATCGTGCCGGTGCCCTCGCCGCCGAGGTTGAAGTAGGTGTGGTTGGTGAGGTTCACGACGGTGGGGGCGTCCGTGGTCGCCTCGTAGACGATGCGGAAGTCCCCGCGGGCGGTGAGGATGTAGTCCACCCGCACCCTCAACTCACCCGGGTAGCCCATCTCGCCGTCCGGGCTGACGCGGGTGAGCGTCAGGCCGGCGTCCCCGCCCCGGGTGAAGGGCTCGACGTCCCAGACCCGCTTGTCGAAGCCCCGGTCGCCGCCGTGCAGGCTGTTCTCCCCGTCGTTGAGCGGGAGTTGGTGGGTCTCGCCGTCGAGGGTGAAGCGGCCCCGGGCGATGCGGTTGCCGAAGCGGCCGATCAGCGCGCCGAAGAACGGGCTGTGCTCGGTGTACGAGGCGAGGTCCGCGAAGCCGAGGGAGACATTGGCCGTGCGGCCGTGCCGGTCGGGGATCTCCAGGGACTGGACGATCCCGCCGTACGACAGCACCCGCAGCCGCGTGCCGCCGCGGGCGAGGGTCCAGCGGTCGACCCGGGTGCCGTCCGGGAGGCTGCCGAAGCCCTCCCGGGTGGGGCGGCCCCGCCCCGCGGGCCCGGCTTCCCCCGAGTCCGGGGCCGCGGCCCCGCTCCCGACTCCGGCCCGGTCCCGGGCCTGCGCCGCGCCTGGTGTCGTCATGCCTGCCGCCAATCCTGCGGCCGCAGCCGCTATCACCGTGCGTCTCGATGTCATGCCGTGCCGATCCTCTCAAGGGGGACAAGGGGACAAACGGGCAGAGGGTGCCCGGCCCGGAGGCCGGCCGGGGCCGGCTACGAACCGACCCGGCGCTTGTTCCAGACGTCGAAGCCGACCGCCGCGAGCAGCACCAGGCCCTTGATGACCTGCTGGTAGTCCGAGCCGATGCCGACCAGGGACATACCGTTGTTGAGCACGCCGAGCACCAGGCCGCCGATGATGGCGCCGAGGACGGTGCCGACGCCGCCGGTGGCCGAGGCACCGCCGATGAAGGCGGCGGCGATGGCCTCCAGTTCGAAGTTGATACCGGCGTTGGGGGTGGCGGCGGTCAGCCGGGCCGCGTAGACGACCCCCGCCAGGGCCGCGAGGACCCCCATGTTCACGAAGACCAGGAAGGTGACGCGCTTGTCCTTGACGCCGGACAGCTTCGCCGCCGCCCGGTTGCCGCCGAGGGCGTAGACATGCCGGCCGATGATCGCGTTGCGCATCACGAAGCCGAGGGCCATCAGCAGGCCCACGAGGATCAGCAGCACGATCGGCGTGCCGTGGTAGCTGGCCAGCGTCAGCGTGAAGGCCACGACCGCCGCCACGAGGGCGGTGCACTTGGCGACGAACAGCCCCCAAGGGATGACGTCCAGCTCGTACCGCTCCTGCTGCCGGCGGTCGCTCCACTCCCGCCACAGCACGAAGACGACCACGCCGAGGCCGATCAGCAGCGTCGCGTTGTGGTAGTTGGTGTCCGGGCCCAGCTCCGGGATGAAGCCGTTGCCCAGGGACTGGAAGCCGTCCGGGAAGGGCCGTAGGGTCTGGCCCTCCAGCATGATCTGGGTGGCACCGCGGAACAGCAGCATCCCGGCGAGGGTGACGATGAAGGACGGGATGCCGATATAGGCGATCCAGAAGCCCTGCCAGGCCCCGGCCGCGGCGCCGATCAGCAGGCAGAGCACCAGCGCGAGCACCCACGGCATATCGTTCTTGATCATCATCACGCCCGCGGCGGAGCCGACGAAGGCGGCCAGCGAGCCGACGGAGAGATCGATGTGGCCCGCGATGATCACGATCATCATCCCGATGGCCAGGATCAGGATGTAACTGTTCTGCTGGACCAGGTTGGTGACGTTCTGCGGCTTCAGCAGGATGCCGTCCGTCCACACCTGGAACAGCACGACGATCAGCGCCAGCGCGAGCAGCATCCCGTACTGCCGCATATTGGCGCGCATCCCGCGCAGCAGCGCCGCGGCGAGGCCGGACCCGGCGCCGCCCCCGGCGCCCGGGCCGGAGCCCGGACCCGGCGCCGGTCCCTCGTCCTTGGTGGTGGTCGTGGTGCTCATCGGGTCCGTCCTCTGTCCATGGTCATGTGGCGCATCAGCACTTCCTGGGTGGCCTCCGCCCGGGGGATCTCCCCGGTCAGCCGGCCGGCGGCCATCGTGTAGATCCGGTCGCACATCCCGAGCAGCTCCGGCAGCTCGGAGGAGATGAAGACCACGGCCTTGCCCTGTGCGGCGAGATCGTTGATGACCGTGTAGATCTCGTACTTCGCCCCCACGTCGATGCCGCGGGTCGGTTCGTCGAGGATCAGCACCTCGGGGCCCGCGAAGATCCACTTGCTGAGGACGACCTTCTGCTGGTTGCCGCCGCTCAGCCGGTTCACGGTCTCGAACACCGTGGGGGTCTTGATGTTCATCGACGCCCGGAACCGCTCGGCGACCCGGGCCTCCTCGTGCTCGCTGACGACACCGCGCCGGGCGACCTTCGGCAGCGAGGCGATGGAGATGTTGCGGGTCACGTCGTCGCCGAGGTTGAGCCCGTAGGTCTTGCGGTCCTCGGTGACGTACGCGATGCCGTGGGCGACGGCCTCCGGCACGGTCCGCGTGGAGACCTCCTTCCCGTGGAGCAGCACCCGGCCCGCCGCGTGCCGCCCGTAGCTGCGCCCGAAGACGCTCATCGCCAGCTCGGTGCGGCCCGCGCCCATCAGCCCGGCGATGCCGACGATCTCGCCGCGCCGCACCTCCAGGGACACCCCGTCGACGACCTTCCGCTGCTGGTCGATGGGGTGGTGCACGGTCCAGTCCGCGATCCGCATCGCCGTCTCCCCGGCGCCCGGGCCCGTGTAGTGGGTGCGTTCCGGGAAGCGGTGGTCCAGATCGCGGCCGACCATGCCGCGGATGATCCGCTCCTCGGAGACGGCCGGTTCCGCGTCGGGCGTCTCCCGGACGGCGAGGGTCTCGATGGTCCGGCCGTCCCGCAGGACGGTGACGGAGTCCGCCACCCGCCGGATCTCGTTCAGCTTGTGCGAGATGAGGATGCAGGAGATGCCCTGCGCCTTGAACTCCAGCAGCAGATCGAGGAGTTTGGCGCTGTCCGCGTCGTTGAGGGCGGCGGTGGGCTCGTCGAGGATGAGGAGCTTCACCTCCTTGGCCAGCGCCTTGGCGATCTCCACCAGCTGCTGCTTTCCGACGCCGATGTCGGCGATCCGGGTGTGCGGCGAGTCGGCGAGCCCGACGCGCCGCAGCAGCCTGCGGGCGTGACCCAGGGTGTCGTTCCAGTTGATCACCCCGCGGGTGGCGTGCTCGTTGCCGAGGAAGATGTTCTCCGCGATGGAGAGATAGGGGACGAGGGCGAGTTCCTGGTGGATGATGACGATCCCGCGCCGCTCGCTGGCCCGGATGTCCCTGAACGCGCAGGGCTCGCCGCGGAAGACGATCTCGCCCTCGTAACTGCCGTGCGGGTGGACCCCGCTGAGGACCTTCATCAGGGTGGACTTGCCGGCGCCGTTCTCCCCGCAGATCGCGTGGATCTCGCCGTCGCGCACGGTGAGCTCGACGCCGGACAGGGCCTTGACACCGGGGAAGGTCTTGGTGATGGAGCGCATCTCGAGCACGGGGTGCCCGGGCGGCGCCGCCCCCGGGCCGCCCGTCGTGCCGGTGGCCGCTTTCATGGTGACCGCCGCCCCTTACTTCAGCTCGGAGGCTTTGTAGTAGCCCTCGTCGATGAGGAGCTGGGTGTTGGACTTGTCGATGCTCACCGGCTGGAGGAGATAGGCCGGCACGACCTTCTTGCCGTTGTCGTAGGTCTTGGTGTCGTTGACCTCCGGCTCGCCGCCGGTCAGCATCGCGTGGCCCATCTGGACGGTGGCCTTGGCCAGCTTCCGGGTGTCCTTGTAGATGGTCTGGGTCTGCTCACCCGCCATGATCGACTTCACGGAGGCCTTCTCGGCGTCCTGCCCGGTGATCACCGGGTACGGCTTGTCCTTGCTGCCGTAGCCCACGCTCTTGAGGGCGGAGAGGATGCCGATGGAGATCCCGTCGTACGGGGAGAGCACGGCGTCCAGCTCGGCCGAGGTGTAGGACTTGCTCAGCAGGTCGTCCATCCGGCGCTGCGCCGTGCCGCCGTCCCAGCGGAGCGTGGTGACCTGGTTCAGCTTGGTCTGCTTGGAGCGGACGACCAGCTTCTTGTCGTCGATGTACGGCTTCAGGACGCTCATCGCGCCGTTGAAGAAGAAGCGGGTGTTGTTGTCGTCGGGGGAGCCGGCGAACAGTTCGATGGTGAAGGGGCCCTTCTCGCCGCCCTCCTCCTTCAGCCCGAGCTTGTCGGCGATGTAGGTGCCCTGCTGCACGCCGACCTTGAAGTTGTCGAACGTGGCGTAGTAGTCGACGTGTTCGGTGCCCATCAGCAGCCGGTCGTAGGCGATGACGGGGATGTTCGCCTCGGCCGCCCGGTCCAGCACATTGGTGAGCGCCGCGCTGTCGATCGCCGCGACGACCAGCAGCTCGTGACCCTTGGCGATCATGTTCTCGATCTGGGCGACCTGCTCGTCGACGTCGTCGTTGCCGTACTGGAGGTCGGTCTTGTAGCCCTTGGCCCGGAACTGCTCGGCCATGTTCCGGCCGTCGGCTATCCAGCGCTCGGACGACTTGGTGGGCATGGCCAGGCCGATGGTGCCGCCCTTGGCGTCCTTCTTGCCGTCGTCGTCGACGCCGGTGGAGTCCTGGCCGCAGGCGCCGAGCGCCGAGGTGAGGAGAAGCGCCGCCGTCGCGGCGCCGAGACCTCTGGTGATGCGCATGGTGGTGGTTCCTTTCGTGGTGGGGCGGGTCGGGGCGGGCCGGTCAGGAGACCGGGCCGGCGGGGAAGCGCGGCAGTTCTCCGGGGAGGCGCGAGCCGAGGGGGGACATGCCGCCGTCCGCCCCGTGCCGCGCCAGCAGGTCCAGGACGAGCCGGCCGCGGCGCACCCGTTCCCGCGCGGTGTCGAGGGTGACGTCGCGCAGGTGCGCCCCGTAGGGGTAGATGCCGGGCGCCTTGCTCAGCCCGAACTTGAGGTAGACGGGGGCGCCGCGGCGGATCAGCTCCCCGGTGTCGTACATCCGGACGTAGCCGCCGAGGTCGTCCGGGGCCTCGATGTAGAGGTCCATCGGCGCCCGGCCGGCCCGGCGTATCTCGGTGAGCTGGTCGAAGGAGAGATCCGAGGGGATGTTGATGGAGTCGGCGCCGAGCCGCTCCCACACCGCGTACGAGGCCGGGTTCACCGGGCCGACGAGCGCGGAGACCTTGAAGGTGGTGCCGGCCGGCAGGACACCCCGCTCCCGCAGCCGGTGCAGCGTCCACAGCACGCCCTCGTCGGCGACGAGCAGGCAGCGCACGCCGAGTTCGGTGGCGCGGACGGCGTCCTCCACGCAGCCCGCGAGCCCGTCGTGGCCGCGGGCCCGCAGGCCGCCGCCGCGTGAGTCGGTGCGGGTGGCGGCGCCGATGTCCCAGGTGCCGCGCGGGCCGGTGAACAGGCAGAGTTCGATGTCCCGTTCGGCGCAGGCGCCGGTCATCTCGGTGATCTCGTCGTCGGTGAGCATCCAGATGCCGCTGCCCTGGCTGATCCGGTGGATCGGTACGTCCAGCCGGGACGATTCCTTGAGGACGGTCGCCAGCGCCTCGGGGCCCTCCACCGACGGCACCTCGGTGCGCCAGGTGCCGCCGTCGGGGAAGGAGTGCGGGGAGGCGTCGGCCGGGTCGTCGGCGGGGACGGGCTCGCCGATCAGGGCGAGGGCGGCCGAGCCCGGGCGGCGCGGCGCGGGATGGGTGCTGTCGGACACGGGACTCCTCTGTTCTGCATGACGAATGGTGTTCGGGCGGCCGGCCGTCCGGACGGCCCGGGCCGGGACACCACCGGTGGGGAGCCGGGGTGCCGGGGACCGGCCGGAGGGTGTCCGGGGCAGTCGCCGGGGGCGTACGGCGGATCGGGGCGGGGGTGACGGGACCGGGCCGGGCCGCGGGATCAGGGGCGCAGCAGCACCTTTCCGGCGCCGGGATCACCGCCGCCGACGAGCGCGACGGCGTCGGCGTACTCCTCCCATGCCAGCTCGTGGGTGACCAGCGGTGCCGGGTTCAGCAGCCCCGTCCCGAAGGCCCGCACGGCGTACGCCCAGGCCGCCGGCGGGGCACCGAAGACGGTGTGCACGGTGATCTGGCGCATCGCCAGGCCGAGCGGGTCGATCCCCTCGGCGCCCGCCCCGGGCAGCCCGGTGAGCACCACCCGGCCGCCGCCCCGCGCCAGGGAGACCGCGCAGACCGCGCTGCGCGGCGCGCCCGCGGTCTCCACCACCAGGTCGTACCGGCCGGTGAGCGCGGTGAGTTCGTCCGGCGGGCGGACCTCGGTGGCGCCGAAGGGCACCGCCTGCTCGGCCCGGCCCGTACGGGGCTCCACGACCAGCAGTTCGGCGGGGGAAGTGGCGGCCAGGAACTGGACGGCCAGCAGACCGAGGGTGCCCGCGCCGACGACGGCGATCCGCTCGGCGGGCCGTGCCGCCGCCGTCAGCGCCGCGGCGGCGGCCACGGCGGCCGGCTCCAGCAGCGCCGCGGCCCGCAGGTCGGCGTCCGGGGCGAGGACGTGCAGCAGCCGGGCGGGCAGGGTGAGGGTGTCGGCGAAGGCGCCGGGCCGGGTGAAGCCCGTCTCGTCGTAGCCGCCGGTGCACAGGGAGGTCTCGCCGGCCCGGCAGCGTTCGCAGGCCTGGCAGTTGCGGAAGCCCTCGCCGACGGTCTTCCGGCCCACCAGCCCCGGGTCGACGCCCTCGCCGACCGCCTCCACCGTCCCCGACCACTCGTGGCCGGGGGTGACGGGGTAGCGGACGTAGCCGGGCGCGCGGGTGCCCTCGTACAGCTCGCGGTCGCTGCCGCACACCCCCGCCGCGTACACCCGGACGAGGGCCTCGCCGGGGCCGGGCGGCGCGGGCTCCGCCGGGACGATCCGGTGGGCGCCGGGCCGCTCCAGGAGGACGGCGCGCCCGCCGCCCGTCATGACCGGCCCCCGGTGGGGTCGCGCTTCTCCCAGCCCTCGGCCCACAGGTCGAAGTGGGCGCGCTGCTGCGGGAACTCGGCCGCCGCGTCGGGGTCGAACTCGACACCGAGGCCGGGGGCGTCCGGCAGGGTGAAGTAGCCGTCCACGACCTCGGGGGCGCCCTTCACGACCTTCTTGATCTCGGCGTCCGCGAAGTCGTTGAAGTGCTCCAGGATCTTGAAGTTGGGGGTGCAGCCCGCGAGCTGGAGGGAGGCGGCGGTGAGCACCGAGCCGCCCACGTTGTGCGGGGCGATCAGGACGTAGTGCGTCTCGGCGGTGGCGGCCAGCTTCCGGGTCTCCAGGATGCCGCCGAGGTGCCCGACGTCCGGCTGGATGATGTCGGCGGCCTGCGACTCGAAGAGCTCGCGGAACTCGATGCGGTCGTGGATGCGTTCACCGGTCGCGATGGGCAACGTTGTCTTCGCCGCCATCTTGGCGAGCGCCTTGAGGTTCTCCGGCGGCACCGGCTCCTCCAGCCAGGAGGGGTGGAACCGCTCCAGCTCCTTCGCCAGCCGGGAGGCCGTCGCCGGGCTGAACCGCCCGTGCATCTCGACCAGCAGCTCGGCCTCCGGGCCGATCGCGTCCCGTACGGCCTCGACGAGGGCGAGGGAGTGCAGGGTCTCGGTGTGGTCGAGCTCGAAGTGGCCGGTTCCGAACGGGTCCAGCTTCAGCGCCCGGTAGCCGCGGTCGACGACCCGGCGGGCGGCGGCGTGGAAGGCGTCGGGGGTGCGCTCGACGGTGTACCAGCCGTTCGCGTAAGCCTTCACCCGGTCGGTGACGCGGCCGCCGAGGAGCTGCCAGACCGGCACGCCCAGCGCCTTGCCCTTGATGTCCCAGCAGGCCATCTCCACGCAGGCGATGCCGGACATGACGATCTCCCCGGCCCGCCCGTAGTCGCCGTACTTCATCCGGCGGACGAGGTCCTCGATCGCGAACGGGTCGGCGCCGGCGAGGTGGTTGACCTCCGCCTCGCGGAGGTAGCCGACCAGCGCGTCGGTCCGGCCGAGCATCCGGGTCTCGCCGACGCCGGTGATGCCCTCGTCGGTGTGGACGAGGACATAGGTCAGATTGCGCCACGGAGTTCCGACGACATGGGTGGTGATGCCGGTGATGCGCAAGGCCACTGCCCTTCCGGTGTTCGATATTTCGTCACACGTTCGAAATCCTGGCGTGACGGTAATGACGTGCCGGGAGCAGTGTCAATGGTCGTGCACCCGCGTCCTTCCCCGAACCGGGTGACGGCACCCCGGGCCGGGGGAGAAGGGCCGGTTTCCGTGGCCGGAGGGGCAAAGCCCGAGGCCCGGTGGACGGCGGCGGCGACCGGATCCGGCCAGGGGGCGGCGGGGCCGGGGGCGGGCCGGCGGGAAGGGCCGGGCCGGGGGGCCCGCCGCCTCCCCCGCCCCATGTCCCCTGCCGCGCACGGCTGTTCGCCGTCGCCGCCGGTGGGGCGCGGATACACCCCCTCGGGCGTCCGCGGCCGGGGAACGCGGGACCGCCCCCGAGGGTGAAGCTTCCGTGATATCCGGCCCGGACCGACGGTACGTCACCCCCCGGTCCCCGGCGCACGGTAGCTTTTCCCCGGGGGCCGCATGCGCCGCGCCCCCGTGGCGGGTTCCCGGTCCCCCGATCGGGTCAGGGCGTCACCCGGCATCCGTACGTTCACGGCACGTCACATAGTGTCCCTTTTGCAGAGGATCGCTCCCGATGATGTTTACTGTTGGTAATCTCGGGGCCTGGTGCGGAAGTGATCTCTGGGGCAGACTGTCAAGTGCTGTTCCGGACGAGATCGGTACGGGCGCGAGTCCGCTGGGGAAGGCCCACCTCGTCCCACACTGGAGGTCCCGGTGACGACACGTGGAGTTCTCTACGTCCACTCCGCCCCCCGCGCGCTCTGCCCGCACGTCGAGTGGGCGGTCGCGGGCGTCCTCGGCGTGCGCGTCAGCCTGGACTGGATCAGACAGCCCGCCGAACCGGGCACCTGGCGTGCGGAGTTCTCCTGGCAGGGCGAGCACGGCACCGCCTCCAAGCTGGCCTCGGCGCTGCGCGGCTGGCATCTGCTGCGCTTCGAGGTGACCGCGGAGCCCTGCCCCGGCGCCGAGGGCGAGCGCTACAGTTCCACCCCCGAGCTCGGCATCTTCCACGCCGTCACCGGAATCCACGGCGACATCCTGATCCCCGAGGACCGGCTGCGCGCGGCCCTGGCCCGCTCCGCCCGCGGCGAGACCGTCCTGGAGGCGGAGATCGCCAAGCTCCTCGGCAAGCCCTGGGACGACGAACTCGAACCCTTCCGCTACGCCGGCGAGGGCGCCCCGGTCCGCTGGCTGCACCAGGTCGTCTGAACCCCGGCGGGACCCCGAACGCACGCGACGAGGGGCCCGCCCGGAATCACCCGGGCGAGCCCCTCCGCGTTACCGCGGTGCGTCAGACCGTACGGAAGGCCAGGACGACGTTGTGGCCGCCGAAGCCGAACGAGTTGTTCAGCGCCGCGATCGTCCCCTCGGGCAGCGGGCGGGCCTTGTCGCGCACGACGTCGGCGTCCACCTCGGGATCGAGGTTCTCGATGTTGATGGTCGGCGGGGCCGTCCGGTGGTACAGCGCCAGCACGGTGGCCACGGTCTCCACACCGCCCGCGCCGCCCAGCAGGTGGCCGGTCATCGACTTGGTGGCGGAGACCGCCATGTGGTCGACGTCGTCCGCGAAGACCTTCCGCAGCGCCTTGATCTCCGCGACATCGCCCTGCGGGGTGGACGTCGCGTGCGCGTTGATGTGCGCGACCTCGGACGCCTTGAGATCGGTGGAGTCCAGCAGGTTCCGCAGGGCGTCCGCGATGCCGCGGCCCTCCGGCTCGGGCTGGGTGATGTGGTGGCCGTCGGCCGAGATGCCCTGGCCGAGGACCTCGCAGTAGACCGTGGCGTTCCGCGCGGCGGCGTGCTCCGCGGACTCCAGGACGACGACGCCGGCGCCCTCGCCGAGCACGAAGCCGTTGCGGCTCGCGTCGTACGGGCGGGAGGCGCCCTCGGGGTCGTCGTTGTCCTTCGACATCGCCATCATGTTGCCGAAGGCCGCGATCGGCAGCGGGTGGATGGCGGCCTCGGTGCCGCCCGCGACGACCACGTCGGCACGGCCGGTGCGGATCATCTCCACCGCGTAGCCGATCGCCTCGGCGCCGGAGGCGCAGGCGCTGACCGGGGTGTGCACGCCGGCGCGGGCGCCCACCTCCAGACCCACGTTGGCCGACGGGCTGTTCGGCATGAGCATGGGCACGGTGTGCGGAGAGACGCGGCGTACGCCCTTCTCCTTGAGCACGTCGTACTGGTCGAGCAGGGTGGTCACGCCGCCGATGCCGGAGGCGATGACGGCGCCCAGCCGCTCCGGGCGGACGGCGCCGGCGTTCTCCTCCGAGCCGGCCGCGCCGGCGAAACCGGCGTCGGCCCAGGCCTCACGGGCGGCGATCAGCGCGAACTGGGCCGAGCGGTCCAGCTTGCGCGCCACCGGCCGGGGCAGCACCTCGGAGGGGTCCACGGCCGCCGAGGCGGCGATGCGGACGGGGAGGTCGGCGAAGCGCTCGCCCTCCAGGGCCGCCACACCGGAGCGTCCGGCGATCAGGCCCTCCCAGGTCGAAGCGCTGTCGCCACCCAGCGGTGTGGTTGCTCCGATACCGGTGACGACCACGGTGCGATTGGTCGAGTTCACAGGAATGTTCTCCACGAGTAGAGGGGTGCGGTACCGCCACCGCCGGGGTGGCGACGAACGCTCGGCTCAGGCCTGGTGCTTGAGGATGTAGTCCGCGGCGTCGCCGACGGTCTTCAGGTTCTTGACGTCGTCGTCCGGAATCTTGACGTCGAAGCGCTCCTCGGCGGCGACGACGACCTCGACCATGGACAGCGAGTCGACGTCCAGGTCGTCGGTGAAGGACTTGTCCAGCTGGACGTCCTCGGTGGGGATACCGGCGATCTCGTTGACGATCTCCGCGAGACCGGCGACGATCTCTTCCTGCGTGGCGGCCATGATGGCGCTCTCCATTCGATGTGTTTCGGTGGTGCTTTCCGGATGAAAACAGGACGCGTGGTGACCGGCTGCCCGTAACCGCGCGTTTCGTGCCTAGGGGAGAGTAACGACCGTGGCGGCGTAGACGAGACCCGCCCCGAAGCCGATGACGAGCGCGGTGTCACCGCTCTTCGCCTGCCCCGTCGCCAGCAGCCGCTCCATCGCGAGCGGAATCGACGCTGCCGAGGTGTTGCCGGTGGTCTCGATGTCACGGGCGACCGTGACGTGCTCCGGCAGCTTGAGGGTCTTCACCATCGAGTCGATGATCCGCATATTGGCCTGGTGCGGGATGAAGACGTCCAGGTCGGCCGGGGTGATCCCGGCCGCTTCCAGAGCCTGCTGGGCCACCTTCGCCATCTCGAACACCGCCCACCGGAAGACCGCCTGGCCCTCCTGGGTGATGGCGGGGTAGCGGATGTCGGAGACGTCCGTCCGGCCGCGGTAGGCGTCCCAGGGCACGGTCTGCTTGATGGTCTCGGACTTGTCGCCCTCGGAACCCCAGACGCTCGGGCCGATCCCCGGCTCCTCGGACGGGCCGACGACCACGGCGCCCGCGCCGTCGCCGAACAGGAAGGCCGTGGCGCGGTCCTCCAGGTCGGTGAGGTCCGACAGCCGCTCCACGCCGATGACGAGGACGTATTCCGCGCTGCCCTCGGTGACCATCCCCTTGGCGAGGGTCAGGCCGTAACCGAAGCCCGCGCAGCCCGCGTTGACGTCGAACGCGGCGGGCCGGCCCGCGCCGATCCGGTGGGCGATCTCGGTGGCGACGGCCGGGGTCTGCTTGAAGTGCGAGACGGTGGCGACGATGACCCCGCCGATCTGCTCCGGGCCGATCCCGGCCGAGGCGATGGCCTTGCCCGCCGCCTCCACCGACATCACCGCGACGGTCTCCTCGGGCCCCGCCCAGTGCCGGGTGCTGATGCCCGAACGGGAGCGGATCCACTCGTCGGAGGAGTCGATGTGCTGCAGGATCTCCTCGTTCGGCACCACCCGCGTCGGGCGGTAGCCGCCGACGCCGAGGATGCGCGCGTACGGGGCACCCCGGCTCGGCTTGATCTTCGCGGTCATGGTTCTTCGGCTCCTATTCCGCGGCAGAGCGGGCGGGCGCCGCGTGCTCGGCGATGAGCTCGCGGGCGGCGTCGAGGTCGGCCGGGCTCTTCAGCGCCAGGGTCTTCACCCCGGGCAGCGCCCGCTTCGCCAGCCCGGTGAGGGTGCCGGCGGGAGAGACCTCGAGCAGCGCGGTGACGCCCAGCTCCTGGAACGTCTCCATGCACAGATCCCAGCGGACCGGGTTGGAGACCTGGTTGACCAGGCGCTCCACGGCGTCCGGGCCGGACGCGACGGCCCGGCCGTCCTTGTTCGAGAGGTAGGGAACGCGCGGGTCGGAGACGGTCAGGTCCTTGACCGCGGCCTCCAGCTTCGCGACCGCCGGCGCCATGTGGCGGGTGTGGAACGCGCCGGCCACCTTGAGCGGCATGACGCGGGCCTTCTCCGGCTTCTCCGCGGAGAGCGCGGCGAGTTGCTCCGCGGTGCCCGCGGCGACGATCTGCCCGGCGCCGTTGATGTTGGCCGGGGTCAGTCCGAGCTTCTCCAGATGCGCCAGCACCTGTTCCGGGTCGCCGCCGAGCACGGCGGACATCCCGGTCTCGGTGACGGCGGCGGCCTCGGCCATGGCCAGACCGCGCTTCCGCACCAGGGCGACGGCGTCCTCGTCGCTCAGCACTCCGGAGAGCGCGGCGGCGGTCAGCTCACCGACGCTGTGGCCCGCGACGGCGCCGACCCGGGCCGGGATCTCCGCCCGGGGGTCGTCGAAGAGCGCGTACGCGGAGACCAGCCCGGCGGCCACCAGCAGCGGCTGGGCCACCGCGGTGTCACGGATGGTCTCGGCGTCGGCCTCGGTCCCGTAGTGCACCAGGTCCAGGCCGGAGACGGCCGACCACTCCGCCAGGCGTCCGGAGACGCCGGGGAGGTCGAGCCAGGGGGTCAGGAAGCCGGGCGTCTGAGCGCCTTGGCCGGGAGCGACGAGTACGAGCACTCTCACACTCTCTCGTGACGGTGGTCCCCGCCGCCCGTGGGGACAGGGACCAAGAACGGACAGGGGAATTGTCGGTATCCGACAAAGGGCTAGTGCGGTGATCCCGCGTCGGCGAGACGGCCCAGGATGAGCGCGATGCGCAGGGTGAACGCGGAGCGGACATCGGAGGGCGACCAGCCGGTGACATCCGTCACACGTCGGAGCCGGTAGCGCACGGTGTTGGGGTGGACGAAGAGCATCCGCGCGGCGCCCTCCAGACTGCTGGCCTGCTCCAGATAGACGCTCAGCGTTTCCAGCAGCGCCGACCCGGCTTCCTCCAGCGGTCTGTAGATCTCCTCCACCAACTGCCGCCGGGCGGCGGCGTCCCCGGCCATCGCGCGCTCCGGCAGCACATCGTCCGCGAGGACGGGCCGCGGGGCATCCGGCCAGGCCGCGCACGCCCGCAGACCGGCCGCCGCGGCCGCCGCCGAGCGCGTCGCGGAGAGCAGATCGCCGACGACGGGACCGGCGACCACCGGGCCCGCCGCGAACGGCCCGATCAGATCCCGCGCGGTGCGCAGCGGATCCGCGCTGCCGCCGGCGACGACCACCAGCCGGCTGCCCAGCACCCCGGTCAGCACCTGGAGCTTCGCGTGCCGCGCGGCCCGCCGGATCGCCTCCACGGTCAGCTCGCTGTCGCCGTCGGGCGCCGTGCCCAGCACGACGCAGACGTGTTCAGGGGAGTTCCAGCCCAGCGCGGCGGCCCGGGACAGCGCGCCCTCGTCCGCCTCGCCGGAGAGCACCGCGTTGACGACCAGCGACTCCAGCCGGGCGTCCCACGCCCCGCGCGCCTCCGCGGCCTGGGCGTACACCTGGGCGGTGGCGAAGGCGATCTCGCGGGCGTAGACGAGCAGGGCCTCGCGCAGGGCGTTCTCGTCGCCCGGGGCGGCGACCTCGTCGATCGCCGACTCCATGACCTCGATCGTGGTGCGCACCATCTCCACGGTCTGCCGCAGCGTGATGGCCCGGGTCAGCTCGCGCGGCGCGGTGCCGAAGACGTCCGTGCTGATGGCCTGGGGTGCCTCGGGGTGCCGGAACCACTCGGTGAAGGCCGCGATACCGGCCTGCGCGACCAGACCGATCCAGGACCGGTTCTCCGGCGGCATCGCGCGGTACCACGGCAGCGTCTCGTCCATGCGGGCGATCGCGTCCGCGGCGAGGGAGCCGGAGGACTTCTCCAGCCGGAGGAGTGTCGCGGCGTGCGGATGGCGGGCGGGGGCGTCGGAAGGTCCGGTCTCAGGTTCAGGCACGGAACCAGCCTGCCTCATCGTGCGGCCGTTCGGGGCCGGGGGTCCGGAGAGCGGGACCGGGGGGCGTGCCCGGGACGGGTCCGGGTACCGGTCCGGGGCAGGGGTGCCCTGCCCGTCCCCCGAGGCGCCGGGCGGGCGTTCGGCGGGTGTCCGGCCGTGTCCGGAGCGCCCCGGGTTGTGCCGCCGGCTCCGCCCCGCTTCCGTCGCCGTCGGCGTCGGGGCCCGCTCCGGCCGTTGACGGCCGGCGCAGCCGCCACAACCACCGCACCCGTCACGTCCGCCTCCGGCCGCCCCCGCCGCGCCCGGGCTCACCGCGTCCCTTACGGTGTGATCATGAACGAGGTCTGGCGGGCGGGCGCACGATTCCGGGGCGGGGACGCGGGCGCCGGCGTCGAAACCCTGCACGCGTTCTCCTTCGGCCGCTTCTACGACCCGGACAATCTGTCCTTCGGCGCGCTGATCGCCTGCAACGAGGAACGGCTGGAGCCCGGCGCGGGCTTCGCCTCCCACCCGCACCGCGACACCGAGATCGTCACCTGGGTCGTCGAGGGCGAGCTGACGCACCGTGACTCGGCCGGGAACACCACGGTGGTGCGCCCCGGCGACGTCCAGCGGCTCGGCGCCGGCAGCGGGGTGCGGCACGAGGAGCGCAACGAGGGCGAACGGCCGCTGGTCTTCGTCCAGATGTGGCTGACCCCGCGCGAGCCCGGCGGCGAACCGGAGTACGAGATCGTGCGCGGCATCGCCGACCGCACACCGCTCGCCGTGGACCGGGCGGAGGCGGACCTGCACATCCGCCGCCCCGACGCCGGGACGCGGATCGTCCTGCCGGACGCGCCGCTGCTCTACGCCCATGTGGTGCGCGGGGCGGTCCGGCTCGCCGCGCCGGGCACCCCCGGCACCGGTGGCCCGGAGACGCTCACCGGCGCGGACGGCGAGCTGCTGGGCCCCGGGGACGCGGCCCGGATCGCGGACTGCCGGGGCCGCTTCCTGGTCGCCGAGGAACCCTCCGAACTGCTCCTCTGGGAACTTCCGTAGCCGGCAGCCCGGGGCCGTCCCGGCTGCTCCGGTGCCCGGGCGGGGTCAGCCCGTCCCTTCGCCCAGTTCGGCCAGGACCGTGTCGGTGAACGGGGGCCAGGCGTCGATCGCCCAGGACCCGAAGTCCCGGTCCGTGAGGACGACGCAGGCGGCGCCGTTGGCACCGGCGTCCGGGTCGGACCAGAGGAAGGTGCCGGTCTGGCCGAAGTGGCCGAAAGTGCGGGGTGAGGAGGAACCCCCCGTCCAGTGCGGGGACTTGCCGCCCCGGATCTCGAAGCCCAGCCCCCAGTCGCAGGGACGCTGGTGGCCGTAGCCGGGCACCACGCCGTTGAGCCCCGGGAAGGCCACCCGGGTCGCGGCGGCAACGGTCTGCGGGTGCAGCAGCCGCGGGGCCTGCACCTCGGCGGCGAACCGGGCCAGGTCGGCGGCGGTGGAGACGCAGTCCTTCGCCGGTGAGCCCGGCAGGTCGGTGGCGGCCATGCCGAGCGGTTCCAGCACCGCCTGCCGCAGATAGTCGGGGAAGGCGATCCCGGTGGCCTTGGCGACGTGGTCGCCCAGCGCCTCGAAGCCCGCGTTGGAGTAGATCCGGCGCTCGCCGGGGGCCGCCATCACCCTCGGCTCGTCGAAGGCCAGGCCGGAGGCGTGCGCCAGCAGATGGCGGACCGTGGAGCCCTCGGGCCCCGCGGGCTCGTCGAGCTCGACGGCGCCCTCCTCGTACGCGACGAGCACGGCGTAGGCGGCCAGCGGCTTGGTGACCGAGGCGAGCCGGAAGCGGTGCTCCTGCGGGCCGTGCGAGCCGGCGAGGCTGCCGTCGGCCCGGACGACCGCGGCCGCGGCGGTGGGAACCGGCCAGTTCTCGATCATCTGCAGACTTTCCATCAGACCTTCTTTCGAGGGGACCGCCGGCTTCAGCCGGTGGGGGATTCGAATCCTGGGGCGGGAGCCGCGCAGCGGCGGAGCACGCTGCGTTGTCAGTGGGGATCGGTAGCGTGAACCCGCCAGTGTCGGCCAGGGAAGGCAGGGGGAGGTGGGGTCGTGTGAAGCGGGCATACCGGTTTCTGCTGCGTCCCACCGTCCGGCAGGAGCGGGCGCTGCTGGAGATGTTGCGGGATCACTGCTCCCTGTACAACGGGGCTCTTCAAGAGCGTCGTGATGCCTACCGGCACAGTTCCCGGACGTCGGTGCGGTATGGGGATCAGTCGGCGCAGTTGAGGGAGATCCGGGCGTTTGATCCGGAGCGTCAGGGCAGGTGGTCCTTCTCCTCCCAGCAGGCGACTCTGCGCCGCCTGGACCGGGCGTTTCAGGCGTTCTTCCGGCGGGTGAAGGCCGGTGGCGCCCCCGGGTACCCGCGGTTCAAGGGGGTCGGGCATTTCGACACGGTGACGTTTCCGAAGGACGGGGACGGCTGCCGGTGGGATTCCACTCCCCACGACGCGCAGACGCGTCTCCGTTTGCAGGGTGTCGGGCATGTCCGCGTCCACCGGCACCGGCCGGTGCGGGGCCGGGTGAAGACGGTCGGCATCAAGCGGGAGGGCCGCCGCTGGTATGTGATCCTGGCCTGTGACGAGGTGCCCGCCGAGCCACTGCCCCCGACCGGCAGCAGGGTGGGCATCGACCTGGGCACGGTCCACTTCCTCACCGATTCCGACGGCCGCCACGTCGCCAACCCCAATCTCCTCGACGAGGTGGCCGGGGAGCTGGCCGCAGCGCAGCGGCACCTGGCGACGTTTCCCAAGTGCACGCGGCGTCGTACGAAGAAGCATCGTGCCGCGGCCCGCAAGGTCGCCAGGCTGCACACGAAGATCCGGCGGCGGCGTCTGGATCACCACCACAAGCAGGCCCTCGCCCTGGTCCGGAAGCATGATGTGATCGGGCATGAGCGGCTGAACACCGCGGGCATGACCCAAGCGCCCGCGCCCAAGCCCGACCCCGACCGCGACGGTGCGTTCCTGGCGAACGGCGCGGCGGCGAAGGCCGGGCTGAACCGCAGCATCCTGGATGCGGGGTGGGGGCAGTTCCTGAGGATCCTGGCGGACAAGGCTGCAAGCGCCGGTCGCCGTGTGATCCCGGTGGACGCCCGTAACACTCCCCCTGGCTTCGCCGGGGGTACCCCCACCCGCACCTGCCCAACCGCGATCGGCGGGTGCGGGCACGTGGCGAAGGAGAACCGCGTCACCCAGGCGAAGTTCGAGTGTGTCAACTGCGGTCTGGTGGCGAACGCCGACCACGTGGGCGCGCTGAACGTCCTGCACAGGGCCGGGCTGGTCCTCTGTGACGGTGCATAGCCACCGACACAGGAAGCCCGCGACTTCAGCTTCAGTCGTGGGTGGAGTCACGGCCGGGAGCCTAACCGGCCGCCGGGCGGCTCATGCGCGCGGTCGGGGCTGCGGGCACCACCGGGTTCTCGGGTGGCGGAACGGGACGGCTTCCGGGACCGGGAACCGGAAGCGACCGGGTCGGACGCGACGCACCGCCCGCGCCGCCGGGCACCGCCGCGCTGCCGGGGCGCTGGAGCCAGGGGCAGGAGGCAGGAGGCAGTGTGCGGCGGCCGGCCGGTGCGAGGGCCGAGCGCGCCCTGGGCACAGGGATCCGTCGCGGGTGCGGGGGCCCGTCGCGGGTACGCGACCCGCCGGGATGGCCGGAAAGGCATCCCCGGCCGCTTGCTTGGAGCGCACTCCAAGCTCCTAACGTGAGCAGCGAGCGTCCGGTGAGCTGCGAATGAGGAAGGCGGTCGGCGATGAGCGTGGTGGAGAGTGCACCCGTACGGCGGGACCTGTGTGCGTCGGCGCTCCCGGAGCATCCGCGCCCGGCCGGGCAGGACGCGTACACCATCAGCGAGGTCTCGGCCTGGACCGGCCTGACCGCCCACACCCTGCGCTGGTACGAGCGCATCGGCCTGATGCCCGACGTGGACCGCTCGCACACCGGCCAGCGCCGCTACACCAACCGTGACCTGGACTGGCTCAGCTTCGTCGGCAAACTGCGGCTGACGGGGATGCCGGTCGCGGACATGGTCCGCTACGCGGGGATGGTCCGCGCGGGCGATCACACCTTCGCCGAGCGCCGGGAGCTGCTGGCCGCCCACCGCGAGGACGTGCGGCGGCGGATCACCGAACTCCGGGACACCCTGGACGTACTCGACTACAAGATCGACCTCTACACGGGAGGACCCGGCACCGCATGAGCCAGGACACGAGTCGGAACCAGGACCGGATCGCCCGCACGTCCCTCGGCACCGGCGGCCCCGAGGTGGGGGTGCAGGGCCTCGGCTGCATGGGCATGAGCTTCGCCTACGGGCCCACCGACGCGGCGGAGGCCCGCGCCACCCTCGAACGCGCCCTCGAACTGGGCGTCACCCTCTACGACACCGCCGACATGTACGGGATGGGGGAGAACGAGCGGTTCATCGCCCCCTTCGTGGCGGCCCACCGGGACGAGATCACCCTCGCCACCAAGTTCGGCATCGTGCTCGACCCGGACGACCCGTCCAAGCGCGGTGTCCGCAACGACCGCCCGTACATCCGGCAGTGCGCCGAGGCCAGCCTGCGCCGGCTCGGCACGGACGTCATCGACCTCTACTACATGCACCGCCGGGACGTGAACGTCCCCATCGAGGAGACCGTCGGCGCCATGGCCGAACTGGTCGGGGAGGGCAAGGTAAGGCAGCTCGGCCTGAGCGAGGTCACGGGCGCCGAACTGCGCGCCGCGCACGCCGAACACCCCATCGCCGCCCTGCAGTCGGAGTGGTCCCTGTTCAGCCGGGACGTGGAACGCACGGCGGTGCCGGCGGCGGCCGAACTCGGGGTGGCCTTCGTCCCGTACTCGCCGCTCGGCCGGGGCTTCCTGACCGGGGCGTTCACCGACGCCGGGAAGGACCTGACGCAGGACGACTTCCGCCGGACGATGCCCCGCTTCACCGGGGAGAACGCCGAGGCCAACACGGCGCTGCTGGAACCGGTGCGGAAGGTGGCCGAGGGCCGCGGCATCACCCTCGGCCAGACCGCCCTGGCCTGGGTGCAGCAGCGGGCGGAGCGGTACCCCGGGCTGAGCGTCGTCCCGATCCCCGGCACCCGGAAGCGGTCCCGGGTGGAGGAGAACACGGCGGCCACCCGCATCCGGCTGACGGACGGGGAACTGGCCCTGCTGGACCCCATCGCGGACCGCGTCGCGGGCGGCCGCTACGCCGACATGGCCTTCACCTCGGCGGGCCGGGAGTAGCCCCCAGCCCTCGCGGGACACGATGCCACGGCGGCCCGGGACGAGTACCCCGGGCCGTCCGGCTCCGGATCACAGCTCCGCGAGCAGCTCCGCCTTCTTCGAACTGAACTCGTCGTCCGTGAGCAGCCCCGCGTCGTGCAGGGCCCCGAGGTGGCGGATGCGGTCGGCAACGTCCGCCGGGTCCGGGCGGGCCTGTGGCGGGGCCTCGGCGGTGAGCACGGACGATGCCGGGGAGCGGCGCCCCGGGCCGCCGGGGCAGTCGGCGGTGGCGGGTTCGGCGGCCTTGAGCGCCTCCAGCACCGAGGCCGCGAACGGCAGCGACTCGTGGACGAGGCCGTAGCCGAGCCCGAAGACCACGGCCGCCGGGTCCTGGTCGGCGCCGCCCGGCGCCGCGCTCTCCGCGCCCCGGCGCAGCAGCCGCAGATGGCCGTCGAAGACCTCGGGGGAGCGCCATTCGACGCCGGCCAGTTCGCTCACCGGGAAGGTCTGGTCCCCGGCCTTCCACTTGGCGGAGGAGGCGCCGGTCCAGAACCAGCGGAAGGTGACGTTCCGGCCGTCGAAGACGGCCTTCCCGTCGTACGCCTTGAAGCTGAGCGGCGGCGGAGGGGCGGCGACCAGATGGCAGGGGGCCGGGGCGGCGGCGTCCGGGCCGAGCGCGGAGCGCATTTCGTCCGCGTAGTACTCGGCGAGCAGTTCGCGCTCGGCGGGCAGCACCAGCCGGTAGGGGTCCGAGCCCTCCTTGAGCTGTCCGCCCGCCGCGTCCATCAGCGGGTCGGCGCCCGGCCGGGGCACGGCCCGCAGCACCACCGTGCCCTTTCTGCCGGGAGCGAGCTCCACGGCCGACAGCGCCTCGTACGGGACGCGCCGCTCGCCGAGCACGTGGAAGAGTCTCGGCGTGCGGATCCCCCGTTCGAAGCGGATGAGCACGGAGTCCGTGTCGAACTCCCAGACGGTGTGAAAACCGGCCAGCACATCACCCATACGGCTCATCGTATGCGGCGGGGGACCGCCCGTCCTCCCTCCGTGCCCTCCGGCGCGCCCCCCGCCCCGGTGGCGTCGCGTGCCGTGCGCGGGGCCCGCGGCGGGGTCTCAGTCCGTCGCGGGCCGAGGAGCGGACCGGGCCACCACCCGGGCGAGGACGAGTGCCACGAGGGTCAGCCCGCCCAGCACCGCCGCCGTGCCGGGGTACCCGCCGAGCGCGAGCCCCACGCCCCCGAGCCCGGCCCCCAGGAAGACGCCGAAGCTCATACCGGCGGCGTTGACGCTCAGCGCCGTGCCCCGCAGGGAGCCGCAGCGGTGGACGAGCAGTGTGGTGACGCAGGCCGCGACCGTCGCGTGTCCCGCGCCGACCAGCGCCGTCAGCGGAAGGGCGGAGAACAGCGACTCCGTGAAGAAGACGCCGGCCAGGGCGGACAGCGCGACCAGCAGTGCCAGCACCATCAGGCGTTCGCTGGAGATCCTGGTCCGGTGTGCGCTGAGCAGCCGGCCGGCGAACAGGTTCCCGAGGAAGAACGACGCACCGCTGAGCGTCCACACGATCGCGAACGTCTCGGGCGCGAGGCCGAAGCGTTCGTCGTAGAAGGCGGCGAGGTAGGCGAGGTACCCCATGAAGGCCGCCGTCCGCAACATGGCGACCAGCAGCAGCGGGATCACACCGGGCAGGGCTCCCAGCAGCCGGAACGACTCCAGGTATCCCGGCTTCTCCACCCCGTCCGCCGACGTGGTGGCCGCACCGTCCGCAGCGTGGCGGTGGCGGCCACGGAGGAGGAAGTACAGGGCCAGCAGGGACGAGATCGCGGCGATGGCCCACAGATCGCCCTGCCAGCCCCACAGCAGGGCCGGCAGGGCGACGAGCGGCGCTGCCAGGAGGGCCGTCAGCGACTGCGTGGCGGTGATCAGGGTCGCCGCGCGGCCCGCGGCGGCATCGTTGTCGAAGCGGTCGGCGGCGGCCGCCGTGAGCGCCGGGTTCAGCACCGCCGTACCGGCGCCGACGAGCAGGCAGAAGGCCGCCAGCATCAGAAAGTCACCGCTCGCGCCCAGCGCGGCGGAGACGGCCAGGACGGCGAGTCCGCCCGCGGCCGCCCATTCCCTGCGCACGCGGTCGATCAGCGGTGCCAGCGCGGTGCCCACGGCCAGGGCCGCGAGCCCGCCGAGGCCCCGCAGCTGGCCGAGTGCGGCGACCCCGCCGTCCGCCGCGTGGGCGATGGGCACGAGGAAGGTGCTGTAGATGGTGAAGGGCACCAGCCCGACGGCCGAGGCGAGCATGAACGGCCAGAGGAGGCGGGTCATGCTCAGATCGCCCGGTACGGCTCCGTGGCCCGGCACGGCCCGTCCCGCGGCCGTTCCCGCGGCCGTGCCGGCGGCTTCGGCGGGAGCCCCGGGGGAGGCCGCGGCGCCCTGGGTCTCGCCGCTCATGCCCGCTCCCCCCCGGTACCGGTACAGCGCGGTGGTGTCGGCGCTGAACTGGGAGAAGGGGAAGGGTTCGGCGGACAGCGCGGTCACGCCGGCACCCAGGAAGGCGCGCGCGACGGCGCTGCCGGTCTGGGCGTACACCACCAGAGGGAGTTCCTGTTCGCGGCAGTGTCCGAGGATCCGGTCGAAGCTGCCGTTGCCGAGGGTCATGCCGGTGGCGACCACGGCGTCCGCCTCGGCGAGCACCTGCTTCATGTCGTCGGTGACCGGGTCGCCCCAGTTGGTGGTGCGCAGATTGAAGTCGCAGGGGAGCGGGACACCGCCCTGCTCGCGTATCGCGGCGACGAGCGGGTTGACGACGCCGATGAGGGCGACCTTCGCCCCGGGCGCGATGTCGAGGAGCCCGGCGACGGCCGCGTCCCTGGCCTGCGCACGCTCCTCCGGCGTTCCGGTGGGCAGGGTGACGGTCTCGGCGTTCGCGGCACCGCGGTGCGGCTGTACGCGCCCGAGGTAGGCGTCGAGCGCGGCGACGCGCACCGGCGCCGAGTCGTGCCGGAGGAGGGTGTCGAGCGTGTGCCCGGAGGCGTCGGCGCACACGTCGGGGGTGACCTCGCCCGTTTCGAAGGCGCAGGCGCCGAAGGCGTCGCCGGACCTCATCAGCAGGTAGTTGTTGCGGTAGGTGACCTGGCTGCCGGCGAGCCGGGTGGTGTGGTGGAGCCAGAAGGCGCTGGTGACGGCCAGTTCCCGCGGAGGCGGGCCGTGGGCGCCGTCGAGGACGGCCTGCTGGAGCCCGGATACGGAGGACGGCTGTGAGGGAGGCATATCGGTTCCTTCTCGGGGGCGTTGACGAAAGGGAGGGAAGTCGGGCAAGGCCGGCGGGCCGCTCCGCCCGGTGGGGGAGCGCTCCGGGAGACCGGGGCGCCCGGCGGGCCGGAAGCACAGCAGGAGGGAACGCCGGTCCCGGGCCGTCCGGTTGGGGCCATGGGGCCGGAACGGTGCACGATGAGTACGGTGCACGATGAGTCCGGGAAACATCAGGACGGAGCCGGCCGGTGCCTCGACGGTCACCGCGCAGCTCACATCGGTGCGCGTGGCGTCCACCGCAGGCCGGTGGGCTCGACGCCGGCGCCCGTCGCGGTACTAGGCCCTCTCGGGCACCAGAACCGGACCGCCGTGCGGCAGCGCGCTGCCGGCCGGTGGCCAGTCCATCGCCGACCACGGGTGTTTCAGCTCGTGCTGCGCCGTGACCTCATGGGGCCGCATCGATCCGAGGCCCGCGGCGTCGGGGTGGTGGGCGTAGGCGCTGTCCACATACCGGTGCCCGGTGTCGGCGGCGAGGAAGACGTACGTCCTGTCGGTATGGCGCTCCCGCTCCCACAGCGTGGCGAGATACGCGGCTCCCGCCGACAGGCCGGCGAAGATGCCGCTGGCACGCAGGAGTCCGACGGCACCGGACATGGCGTAGTCGAAGTTGACCCAGTGGACGCGGTCGTACAGCTCGTGCCGGACGTTCCGGAACGGGATGGAGCTGCCGATACCGGCGATGATCATGTCCGGGTCGGAGACGTGCCCGGCGCCGAAGGTGACGCTGCCGAACGGCTGCACCCCGATGAGCCGCACGTCCCGGTCCGCCTCGCGCAGGTAGCCGGCGATGGCACCGGTGGACGCCCCGGTGCCCACGCCCCCGACGAGCGACAGCGGGCGCTCCGGGACCTCCTTGCGGATGAGGTCGGCGACGTCGCGGTAACCCAGGTAATGGATGGCATCGTGGTACTGCCGCATCCAGTGGTAGTGCGGGTTCTCGCGCAGCAGTTCCCCGATCCGCTCGACGCGCAGGTTCTGGTCCAGGCGCAGGTTCCGGGAGGGGCGGACCTGTTCCAGGGTGGCGCCGAGGATCTCCAGCTGGACACGGAGGGTTCGGTCGACCGTCGTCGAGCCGACGATGTGGCAGTTGAGGCCGTAGCGGTGGCAGGCCAGGGCGAGCGCGTGGGCGTAGATGCCGCTGGAGCTGTCGACAAGGGTGTCACCGGGCTGGACCTGTCCGCTCTCCAGCAGGTGGCGTACGGCGCCGAGAGCCGAGTACAGCTTCATCGTCTCGAAGCGCAGGCAGACCGCGCCCGGCGGCACGGTCACGACGTCCGGTTCCTTGACGGCCTCGGCTATGTGCTCATGCATGTCTTGTCCTCCGGGTCAGGCGGCGTCGTGGCGGATGAGCTTGAACAGGTACGCCTGGCAGTCGTCGCCCTCCCACGTCTGGCGGTGCAGGATCTCGGGCCGGAAGCCGGCGTCCGTCCCGTGGCCGACGATCCGCTTGAGCTCGGCGGTGTTGGACACGATCAGGTGGATCTCGCCCCCGGGCGCGAGCAGGTCGCGCGTGACGATCTGGTCGAAGAAGCGCGTGACGATCCCGGCGCCCACGCAGACGTTGCGGACCACGGTCGGGTCGTCGCTGGTCCGCGCGGCGACGGCGGGCGGGTTGAACGTGATGACGTCCAGCCGGGCGGAGTCGGGGAACTCCTCGAAGAGGTTGGACACCAGGGGCCGGAAGACGGTGTCCGGCCGGTCCCCGACGATGCGCCGGTAGTGCCCGGCGGCCGTCGCCACACTGTCCGGGTGGATGTCGGCCGCGTAGATCTCCCGGGCCCCGAGCGTGCCCGCGATGACGGCCTCGACACCGAGGCCGGCGCCCATGGCCGCGTACGACCTGCCTTTGACGGGGATCGTGCCGTCCAGCAGCCGGGCGTGCACGATGCGGCTGGTGTCGCCCGGCTTGAAGACTCCCGGCGGCAGCGTGAACGTCCAGCCGTTGTACTCGTACGTCCGGATGGTGTGGATGCCGGAGTCCGAGCTGTTGATCGCGAGGATCTCGTCCCGGGGCAGCGTGTCGGGCAGCGACTCCAGCAGGGCTCGGGCATCGTCCCGGGACGCCGCGGCACCGGCTGCGGTCCGGTCGGTCATGGGTCCTCCGTGGTCGGGATGCGGGGCGGAAGGATCGGCACATGCCCCCAAAAGAAGATCACTGGGAGTGGTCCCCGCGCCGCGGCCGCCGGGCGAGGCGGAGGGCGCGGGGCCCGAGCAGCATCCATCAAATTGAAAACGATTGTCAACATCATCTGATGGTCATTCAATCCATGACCGGTCGGCGCACCCTGTGGTAACTTGCGCAGGCCAGTCACACTCCGTACGCGTGTACGTGAGTCAGGGAATCCGGTGCGAATCCGGAACTGACGCGCAGCGGTGAGGGTGACGGGCGTGGCAGCAAAGCCACTGGGCCGGATTCTCCGGCCCGGGAAGGCGCCCCGCCCGGACGACCCCGAGTCCGAAGACCTAGCTGGCATGTTTCGTACGGACGGGCCTCGCGCATGGGCCCTCGACGCTGAGGACATCGCCTTGCCCGGCACGCGCCCCGCACTTTTCCTCGCCCAGTTCGCCTGCGGCGTCATCCTGTTGACCGGCTGCGGCGCCTCCGCCGGGCCCCCGTCCCCGTCCTCCGCTCCGGCCCGGGTGCTCGACAACTGCGGCCAGAAGGTGGAGGTCACGGGGGAGGGGCCGCGGCGGGCCGTCTCGCTGAACCAGGGAACCACCGAGATCATGCTCTCCCTGGGCCTGGCCGACCGGATGGCCGGCACGGCCACCTGGACCGATCCCGTCATGAAGGGCCTGGAGAACGCCAACGCCGGCGTGGAGCGCCTCGCTGAGAACACCCCGTCCTTCGAGAAGGTCCTGGACGCCGAACCCGACTTCGTCGCCGCCTCGTTCGCCTCCACGCTCGGCAGGGGCGGGGTAGCGACGCGCGAGCAGTTCCATGAGCTGGGCGTGCCCACGTACCTCTCGCCCTCCGACTGCGAGGGCAAGGACAACAGCGGCTCCGGCGACGGGTCCCGCACCGAGCCGCTGTCCATGGACACCGTCTACGGGGAGATACGCGACCTGGCCCTGATCTTCGGGGAGGAGGAGCGCGGCGAGGACCTCGTCGCGCGGCTCAAGTCCCGCGTCACCAGGGCGACAACGGGCCTCGACGCCTCGGACGTCACCCTGCTGTACTGGTTCTCCGACGCGAAGTCCCCCTACATGGCGGGGTGTTGCGGAGCCCCCGGCATCATCACCGGGGAACTCGGCGCCAGGAACGTCTTCGACGACACCGCCGAGGAGTGGCCCCAGATCAACTGGGAGACCGTGGCGGACCGCAACCCCGACGTCCTGGTGATCGGCGACCTCACCCGTAAGGCGCAGACGGGGGAGAGCGCCGCGCAGAAGATCGAGTTCCTGGAGTCGAACCCGGTCACCAGGAACATGGACGCCGTCAAGCACCAGCGGTACGTCCTGGTCAGTGGCCAGGCCATGAACCCGGCCATCCGCACGGTCGAGGGCATCGAACAGGTCGCCGCCGCACTGCGCCGGTCCGGCCTGGTGAAGTGACGGCAGTGACGGCCGCCCTGCTGCGGACGGCGGCGGGGCTCGCGGCGCTCGCCGCGTCCGTCGTGGTGGCGATCACCATCGGCCCGGCGGACATCGGTGTCGCCGACGTCTGGTCCGTCGTCGTGGCCCGCCTCGGCGGGGACGCCCCCACCCTGACGCCGATCCGGGACGGGATCGTGTGGAACCTCCGGCTGCCCCGCACCCTGCTGGCCGCCGTATGCGGTGCGGGACTCGCCCTGTGCGGGGCCGTGATGCAGTCCCTGCTGCGCAATCCGCTCGCCGACCCCTTCGTCCTCGGCGTCTCCTCCGGAGCCTCGACCGGAGCGGTCGCCGTGGTCGTCCTCGGTGCCGGCGGGGGAGTGCTGTCGGTCTCCGCGGGTGCCTTCGTGGGCGCGGTGTGCTCGTTCGCGGCGATGCTGCTGCTGAGTCACACCCTCGGCGGGACCACCGACCGGGTGGTGCTGTCCGGCGTCGCGGCGATGCAGCTGTTCTCCGCGCTCACCTCCTTCATCGTGGTGACCTCCGCCGACGCGGAGACCACGCGGGGTGTGCTGTTCTGGCTGCTCGGTTCGCTCAGCGGCGCCGGCTGGACCGATGTGTGGCTGTGCCTCGCGGCCCTGGCGCTCGCCCTCGGCGTCTGCCTCGGTCACGCCAGGGCCCTGGACGCCTTCGCCTTCGGGCAGGACGCGGCCGCCACGCTGGGAGTCGGCGTCGCCCGCGTCCGGCTGGTCCTGCTGTGCGTCACCGCGCTGCTCACGGCCGCCCTCGTCAGCTCGGCCGGCGCCATCGGCTTCGTCGGCCTGGTGCTGCCCCACGCGGCCCGGGCCCTCACCGGCCCGGGGCACGGCCGGCTGCTTCCCGTCACCACGCTGGGCGGAGCCGTCTTCCTGGTGTGGATCGACACGCTCGCCCGGACCGTCATCGACCCGCAGGAGGTTCCGGTCGGCGTCGTCACCTCCCTGGTCGGCGTCCCCGCCTTCGTGCTCGTCCTGTACCGCACCCGGAGGACACGGCGATGACCCTCGGCGCCGACCGCGTCTCCCACACCGCCGGCGGAGGGCTGATCCTCGACGGCGTCGGTATCACCCCGCCCGCCGGTGCCATGACGGGCCTCCTCGGGCCCAACGGCTCCGGCAAGTCCACCCTGCTCCGCATCCTCTGCGGCGTGCTGGCACCGGCCTCCGGGGTGGTCACCCTGGACGGCCACCCGCTGGGGAGCCTGCGGCGCAGGGACGTCGCCCGCCGCGTGGCCGTCGTCGAACAGCAGGCGGACACACTCCTGGAGCTCCGCGTCGCCGACGTCGTACGGCTCGGCCGCATCCCCCACCGGCGGGCTTGGACACCCCCGGGACCGCCGGACGAGCGAGCCGTCCGCGACGCCCTGGAGCGGACGGGTCTGACCGGCCGGGCGGACCAGCCCTGGCACACCCTGTCCGGAGGTGAACGCCAACGCGCGCAGATCGCCCGCGCACTCGCCCAGGAGCCGCGCGAACTCCTCCTCGACGAGCCGACGAACCACCTCGACATCCAGCACCAGCACGACCTGCTGCATCTCGTCCGCGGCCTCGCCGTCACCAGCGTCGTCGCCCTGCACGACCTCAACCTCGCCGCGATGTACTGCGACCACGTCGTGATCCTGCGGCAGGGACGGGTCGTCGCCGCGGGCACACCCCGGGACGTACTGACCGAGAAGCTCATCGCCGACGTCTACGGAGTACGGGCTCAGGTCACCGACCCGGACGCCGACGGCCGCCCTCATGTACGGGTGCTCGGCACCCTGGTGCGCCGGTCCTGAGGGCGGCCTGGCGGAAGCGTCTCCCGCCGAGCCTCCACGACGGCTTCGGCGGTCCGGCACGGTGGCGGCCGCCCAAGGGATAGCACTGATAATCATTTCCATGTAGCCTCGTTCCGTCGTCATCCCTGGACGGGGGTCCGCATGGAACCGCGCGACGTGGCCGCGGCATTGGCGCAGGAGGCGGGAGAACTCGGCCGGCTGTCCAGCGCGTTGTGGCCGCTGATCGGATCGGCGGCCGTCAAGGCCGCGCGCCTGCGCCCCGGTCCGCATGTGCTCGACGCGCTGCTGCGGAGCGCCGGCCGAGTCGACGCGCTGCGGACGAGCGCAGGCATATGAACGGTCTTCGCCGGCGACGTGGGAGAGGAACCGACGCGGTCCCCGCCGCGGGGTGGAGGGCCGTGGCCGTGCGGCGTCCCGGAGACCCGCGCGGCCCGCGCGTGGCCGGACACCCGGCGGTCCCCGCGCGGGACGGCCTGCGCCTGCTTCCGCGCAGCCGGTGCGCTGCCGGTGCCCGCCCGGGGTGACGGGCGGACGCCCCGCGCCCGATGAGTACGTTCCGTCCGACCTGGAAGGCCCGGTTCTGTGTCACCGCCAACGATCTCCGCTGCGCCACCGGCGAGCAGCGGGGCCGATACGTCAGCCGACGCGGCACCCCCCGGACCCGCAACGGGGGTGAAGGGCCGGCTCGCCTCCCGTAAGGGCCTGGTGTTCGCCTGCGCCGTTCTGTCGGCCGTTCTCCTCGCCTCGGTCGTGGTGGCCATCGGCCTGGGAGCCGCCGTGATCATGCCGGGGGAGACCGCCCGGTACCTGTGGGCGGCTGTCAGCGGCGGCCGCATCGCCGCGGACGAGGTGACCACGTATCAGATCATCTGGCAGATCCGTACCCCACGGGTGCTGCTCGCGGCGCTCGTGGGCGCCGGGCTGAGCGCGATCGGCGTGGCCATCCAGGCCATGGTGCGCAATGCGCTCGCCGACCCCTTCGTGCTGGGCGTCTCCTCGGGCGCCTCCGTCGGAGCCGTCGGTGTCACGGTCACCGGCGGGCTGGCGGCGCTGGGCATCTACGCGGTGTCGGCCGGTGCCTTCATCGGGGCCCTGCTCGCGTCGCTCCTGGTGTATGCGGCCTCTGTCAGCCGGGGCGCGCTGTCCCCGCTGCGTCTCGTTCTGACGGGCGTGGCCATGTCGCTGGGCTTCCAGGCGGTGATGAGCCTGATCATCTACTTCGCGCCGGACGGCGAGGCGACCAGCATGGTCCTGTACTGGACGATGGGCAGCTTCGGTGCCGCGAGCTGGGGTGCGCTCCCGCTCGTGTCCGTGGTCGTCCTTCTCGGCCTGGTCGTGCTGTACCGGTACAGCCGGGCGCTGGACGTACTGGCCCTCGGGGACGAGACCGCCGCGAGCCTGGGCATCAGTCCCGACCGGCACCGCAAGGCGCTGCTCGTCCTGGCCTCGCTCGTGACGGGGGTGATGGTCGCCGTCAGCGGCGCCATCGCCTTTGTCGGGCTGGTCATGCCCCACGTCGTGCGCATGGTCGCCGGCGCCGGCCATGCCCGCGTGCTGGCCGTGGCGCCACTGGCCGGAGCGATCTTCATGGTGTGGGTCGACCTGGTGTCCCGGACGCTGGTGGCCCCGCGCGAGCTGCCCCTGGGCGTCATGACCGCGCTCGTCGGGGTGCCGGTCTTCATCACCCTGATGCGCCGCAGGGGTTACCTGTTCGGAGGCCGTTGAGATGGACCTCGGACTTGACGGGCTCTCGGTGGTCACCGACGGCAAGAGCCTGGTACACGACCTGTCCCTGGACGTCGGGAGCGGCCAGGTCGTGGGCCTGGTCGGCCCGAACGGCAGTGGCAAGTCCACCGCCCTCAGGTGCGTGTACCGTGCACTCCGCCCCAGCTCCGGCACCGTCCGGGTGGGCGGGCAGCCGCTCTCCGGCCTGACGCTGCGCCGCTCCGCGCAGGTCGTCGCGGCCATGACCCAGGACGGCGCCGTCGACCTCGACTTCACGGTCGAGGAGGTCATCGCGCTCGGACGCGCACCGCACCTTCAGGGCAACCAGGCGCTCAGCCGCCGGGAGCGGGAGCTCTGCGAACGCGCGATGGACCGGCTCGACATCCGCCACCTCGCCCGGCGCGGAGTCCTGACGCTCTCGGGCGGGGAACGCCAGCGTGTCCTGCTGGCCCGGGCGCTCGTCCAGGAGCCGAGGATCCTGGTGCTCGACGAGCCGACCAACCACCTCGACGTACGCCACCAGGTCGAACTGCTCTCACTCCTGCGCGGCTCGGGACTCACCGTCCTGGTCGTGCTGCACGACCTCAACCTCGCCGCGGCCGCCTGCGACCGCCTCGGCGTGCTCCGCGAAGGCCGTCTTGTCGCCGCCGGCACGCCCGAGGACGTCCTCACCACGGAACTCGTGAGCGAGGTGTTCGGCGTCAAGGCCAGCATCGTGCCCCACCCGCTGACGGGTGACCCGCAGTTGTTGTATTCGCTCCATCCCTCCCTGTGAAAGGCACCACCAGGTCATGAGCACGACTCCAGCTCCCCGCCCGGCGCGGCAGCGCACCGCCCTCGGCTCCGCGCTCGCGGCCGCACTGCTGCTCAGCGGCTGCGGCGCCGGAGTGGCATCGGACGACAAGGCCGAGGCCCCCGGGAAGGTCACCGTCAAGAGGTGCGCCGAGCCGGTCGAATACACGGTTCCCGAGCGTGCCGTGGCGTACGAGGGCGGAAGTGCCGACAAGCTGTTCAGCCTCGGCCTGGTCGACCACGTGTACGGCTACGTGATGCCGCCGGCGAACCCGCCGGTGGAGGAGTCACCGTGGGCGGACGACTACGCCGAGGTGAAGATGCTCAGTGACGATCTCCTCAACAAGGAACTCGTGGTCGAGGCCAAGTCCGATTTCGTCGTGGCCGGCTGGAACTCGGGCTTCAAGGACGAGCGGGGCATCACCCCGGAGATCCTGGACAAGCTCGGGATCCAGAGCTTCATGCACAGCGAGAGCTGCTTCAACTACCCCGGGCACCCGGAGAAGCTCACCCCGTTCGAAGCCCTCTACACCGACCTCGACCGGCTGGGCAGGATCTTCCGGGTCGAGGACAAGGCGGATGAGGTCGTCGGCGGGCTGAAGAAGCGGGTGGAGGCCGTGAAGGCGAAGGCGCCCGGGAGCGATCCGCTCCCGGTCTTCCTCTACGACTCGGGCACCGACCAGCCCTTCACCGCGGGCAACCAGGTCCCGCCCAACGACATCATCAAGACCGCCGGCGGCAGGAACATCTTCGACGGCCTCGACGAGCGGTGGACGCAGGTCAACTGGGAGGCCGTCGCCAAGGCGGAGCCGGAAGTCATCATGATCCTCGACTACGGGGACCTGCCCGCCGAGAAGAAGATCGACTTCCTGAAGAAGTCCTCCCACACGAAGGGGCTGCCCGCCGTCAGGAAGAACAACTTCTTCATCCTGGACTACAACGAGGGCGTCAGCGGGCCGCGCAACATCGACGGCCTGGAGAAGTTCGCGAAGTACCTGGGCGAACTCCAGAACTGACCGAGTCGAGCCGGAGCGAGCCGGGGCCGTGCCGGATCCGCACGTCCCCGGCGCTCCGGGCCGCAATACCGAGGCGCGTCACAGCGTCCGGTGCCCGGGAGACGGCGCGGGCTGCCCGCAGCCCGTCCCCCGGCCGGGCGGGCAGCTCACGGCGGCGAGGTCGCCCACGCCGACCCGGGCGAAGTTCGCCAGGCTGGCGGTGCCCGGCACGAAGTAGCCGGTGTGGCCGGTGGCGCCCGCGGCGGAGAGCAGCCGGGCGCCGAAGGCCGGGGAGACCGGGTCCACTCCGTGGCCGAGCGCCCCGAACTCCAGATTCGGCACGTCCTCGATCCAGTCGTCGGCGTCCCGGGTGGCCCAGATCCGGGCCCGCCCGCCGAGGTCCGCGACCCGCTCGGCCCGCATCCCGGGGCTTCCCGCGACCGCTATGTCGGTGACCCGGGACGGCAGCGAGCGGGCGGCGACGCCGCAGACCACGGAGCCGTAGCTGTGGCAGAACAGGGCGACGCTCGACGATCCCGGCAGCGCCCGGACCAGCGCCCGCAGGGTGACGGCGCCCGCCGCGGCGAGCCGGCCCGCGGCGGCGTCCACGCCGACCCCCGCCGGGCTGGTGTAGTCGGCCCAGGCGATGACGGCGGTGCGGACCCGGGGCGCGGCCGCGCGCTCGGCGCGGTGCAGCGCCCGCGCCATGCCGACCGGCGCCGTGAACGTCCGCCGGGTGCGTTCGAAGGTGAGCAGATGGGTGTCGACCCCGGGCACCACGACGGAGACCCGCTGGGCCGAGTCGAGGTCGCCGAAGACCTCCGCGACCCGGCCGGGGCCGGTCGGGTCGAAGGCGAGGATCTGCCGGTTTCCGCGCAGCAGCGAGCCGTAGCGCTGCATCCTGCGGGCCACCTGCTCCCGGCCGAGCTCGGTGAGCCGGGGGTCGTCGAGCCGGGTCCGTTCGGCGGCGATCGCCTGCCGCAGCGCGGTGCGGTTGGCCCGGTAGCGCAGGGCCGTCGGGGCGCCGTTGAGGTTGCCCACGACCAGCGCGTGGCGCTCGGCGAGCCGCCGGCGCTGCCTCTCGCCGAGCGAGCGGAAGAAGTCCCGGACGGCCGCCGGGGAGGACTCGGGCCGGGGGAGTCTCCGTCCGTCGGCCGAAGCGCGGTTCCAGGCGGCCTGCGCGGCGGCGCGGGCCCCCGGCTGCGGGCGGTGGGTCCGGATCGCGGTCCAGCCGGTGGTGGCCAGCAGTATCAGCACCAGGCCCAGGACGAGCGCCGCCCGCGAGGCGGGGGAGCCGCTGAACCAGGAGGCGGGAGCGGAGGAGCCGAGCTCAGACAAGGAAGACACTGCGGCACACCCTAGGAGACCGGCGCTGCCGAATCGTTATCCGGCGGGTGAGCGTGAGTCATTTCACGTTTGGGGCCGGGCATAGCGGTCGCAAGGGACGACCGTCTCCGGGCGGACAGCGGGGCGGACAGCGGGGCGGATACCGGGGCGGATGCCGGGACGGACGAGGGGTGACGGCCCGGGTGGACGGCGGGGCGGACGCCGGAACGGGGCCGGGTGGCCGGGGGCCGGGGCGCGGGCGGCCGGAGAGGGGGGCGGGACCGCGGGCGGTCCGGAGCCGGTCAGTCCTCCGGCGCCGGCCCGTCCAGGGCCAGGGCGGGGCCGATCGCGTCGAGATGGCGCTCGGTGAGCCGGCGCAGCGCCTCGGCGCTCGCGTCCGGCCCCGCGCCCCAGATCCGGCCGGTCATCCGCATCACGCCGGTGAAGGCGGCGACGAGCACCCGTGGCCGGAGGTCGGTGACCGGGTCCGTCCCGGCCCGGCGGGCGATGTCGCGGACGAGGTGGTCCTCCAGCTCCGCCGAGCGGCACATCGCGGTGGCGAGCAGGGCGGGTGTCGACTCGATGACCTGGTACATCCGCATGTGCAGCCCGGGCTCGACGGTCTCGCCGACGGCCTCGCCGAAGGTGTCCCAGGTGACGGAGACGGCCCGGCGCAGCGCGGTCAGCGGCGGCTCGCCGTCCGGCCGGGCCCGGAAGGCGTCGAGGAAGTGCTCCTCGACGAGGTCGTGGACGGAGAAGGCGACCGCCTCCTTGCCGGCGAAGTAGCGGAAGAAGGTCCGCTGGGAGACCCCGGCGGCCTCGGCGATGTCATCGACCGTCGTCTCCTCGTAGCCCCGGGTGGTGAAGAGTTCCAGGGCCGAGCGGATCAGCGCGTCGCGGGTCCGTCTCTTCTTGCGCTCGCGGAGCCCGCCCGGTGCCCCCTCGGGGCGGTCGGTCGTCACCCTCGGGCCGCCTCTCGCTCGGTTCCTCAGCTGTTCTCCCTGCTCAGGGATGGTGTGAGTAGCGTGACAGTTACCGTTCCCGGAAACGGTTTGTCAACTGTCAGTCGCTGCCATAATCTCCGGCCATGACGTCTCAGACCACCGTCGCCGACGCGGCGCCGGACCTTCCCGAGCCCGGACCCCGCAAGGGCCTGCGGGGACACCCCTGGCTCACTCTTCTCTCCGTCGCGATCGGCGTGATGATGGTGGCCCTCGACGGCACGATCGTCGCGATCGCCAACCCGGCGATCCAGCAGGACCTCGGGGCCTCGCTCGCCGACGTCCAGTGGATAACCAACGGCTATCTGCTCGCCCTCGCCGTCTCCCTCATCACGGCGGGCAAGCTCGGCGACCGCTTCGGGCACCGCCAGACCTTCCTGATCGGCATAGCCGGCTTCGCCCTCGCCTCGGGGGCCATCGGCCTCTCCGCCAGCGTGCCGCTGGTGGTCGGCTTCCGGGTCCTCCAGGGCCTCTTCGGCGCGCTGCTGATGCCCGCCGCGCTGGGCCTGCTGCGGGCCACCTTCCCGGCCGAGAAGCTCAACATGGCGATCGGCATCTGGGGCATGGTCATCGGTGCCTCCACCGCGGGCGGGCCGATCGTGGGCGGTCTGCTGGTCGAGCACGTCAGCTGGCAGTCGGTCTTCTTCATCAACGTGCCGGTGGGCATCGCCGCCCTCCTGATGGGCCTGGTGATCCTCCGTGACCACCGCGCGGAGAACGCCCCGCGCTCCTTCGACATCCCCGGCATCCTGCTGCTGTCGGCCGCGATGTTCTTCCTCATCTGGGCGCTGATCAAGGCCCCCGCCTGGGGCTGGGGCGACGGGCTCACCCTGGGCTTCCTGACCGCCGCGGTGCTCACCTTCGCGGCGTTCGCGTTCTGGGAGACGAAGGTCCGCGAACCGCTCATCCCGCTGGGGATGTTCCGCTCCGTGCCGCTGTCCGCCGGTACGGTCCTGATGGTGCTGATGGCCTTCGCCTTCATGGGCGGGATCTTCTTCGTCACCTTCTACCTGCAGAACGTGCACGGCATGAGCCCGGTCGACAGCGGGCTCCATCTGCTGCCGCTCACCGGCATGATGATCGTGTCCTCGCCGATCGCCGGCGCCCTCATCACCAAGGTCGGCCCGCGGGTGCCGCTGGTCGGCGGCATGGTGTTCACGGCCGCCGCCATGTTCGGCATGTCCACCCTGGAGACGGACTCCGGCAGCGGTGTCATGTCCCTGTGGTTCGTCCTGCTCGGCCTCGGCCTGGCGCCGGTCATGGTCGGCGCGACCGAGGTGATCGTCGGCAACGCGCCGCTGGAGCTGTCCGGTGTGGCCGGCGGTCTCCAGCAGGCGGCGATGCAGGTCGGCGGCAGCCTCGGCACGGCCGTGCTCGGCGCGACCATGGCCGCCCGGGTCGACGACCAGCTGCCCGGCAACTGGGCGGAGGCCCAGCTGCCGCCGGTCACCCCGGAGCAGATGTCGAAGATGTCCGAGGCCGTGGAGGTCGGCATGCCGCCGCTCACCAAGGAGACGCCGCCGCAGGTCGCGGAGATCATCACCGGCGTCACCCATGAGACGTTCGTGTCCGGCATGGGCTTCTCGTTCACCGTCGCGGGCGGGGTCGCGGTCCTCGCCGTCGTGGTCGCCCTCTTCACCAACCGGGGCGTCAACGCCGGGGCCGGTGCCGGCGGCGCCCACATCTGAGACGGCCGGAGCCCCGCGCCGGGCCGGAGGCGTCAACTCCGCTTAATGGCAGCCCCGTTGGGTCATCCCCGGCGGGGCTGTCCCCTATCCGGGTGGCATCGCCCGGAGACCCTTGGCGGCGGAGGCACCGGCCGGAGAGGCTCGTGACGGAAACGCCGCCGGGCATCCGTCCGGCGGCCGGCCGCGTGCCCGCGCCCCGGCGGCGCGGCACCTCACGGGGGAGTGATCCTGATGAAGCGCCCTGTCCTGATGACGCGTTCTTTCCCGGCGACCCGCCCTGTCCTGACGACCGCGTCCGTGGCCGCCACCGCGCTGGCCGCCGCCCTGGTCCCGGCCGCCCCGCTCGCCGCCGCGGCCCCTCCGGCACCCCCGGGGCCACGGACGTCCGCGGCGCCCGCGTCCCCGGCGGCGGAACCGCCCGCCCCCTCCTCCGGCTCCTGCCCGTCCGGGGCGTTCTGCCTCTGGGACCGCCACGGATACGGCGGCACCCGCACCGCCCACGAACTCTCCGGCACCGACATCGAGAGCTGTATCCCGCTGCCCGCCGGAGCCTCGGCGGGCTCGCTGGCCAACCGCACCGGCCGGCCCGTCACCACCTACCAGAGCGCCGAGTGCGGGGAGACGGGCGAGTTCGACACCTATCCGGGCGGCGGCACCTGGGTGCCCGACTCCCCGTACCGGGTGCGGGCGTTCAAGATCTGGGAGAACTGACACCCGGCCCGCCGCCGTTCCGCCCGGCCGGCTCCGGGGCGGCGGCGCGGCCCTCACCGGCCGCCGCGAGCTCCGCACGCAGCGCCCGGACCTCGGCGGTGAGCTCGTCGATGGCCGCCGTCTGACGCTGCTCCTCGGCGTTCTCGCGGTCGAACTGGGAGATGAACCAGGCGGCGATGTTCGCGGTGACGACACCGAGCAGCGCGATCCCGGAGAGCATCAGCCCGACCGCCAGCACCCTGCCCAGCCCGGTGGTCGGGGCCAGATCGCCGTAGCCGACCGTGGGCATGGTGGTGAACGACCACCACACCGCGTCGCCGAACGTCGTGATGTTCCCCTCGGGGGACTTGCGCTCGACCTCCAGGACGGCCAGCGAGCCGAACAGCAGCAGTCCGGCGCAGGAGCCGGCCACGTAGGTGGTGAGGCGGATCTGGGCGGTGGCCGCGGCCAGCCGGGCCCGGTGCCCCGCCAGCAGCAGCCCGGAGACCAGGCGCAGCAGCCGCAGCGGCTGGAGCAGCGGAAGGGCCACGGCGAGCACAGCCAGCGGATTCTCGCGGAGGAACCGCAGCTTCCGCGGCGACAGGTGCAGCCTGATGGCGAGGTCCACGGCGAAGGCCGCCCAGACCCCCCACTCCACGGCCCGGCCGGCCTCGCGCACCCACGGGTCGCTGTCCGGCAGGACGATCGGCACGGTGTAGGCGGCCGCGAACAGCAGGGACAGCGCCAGCAGCGGCCCCTGGGTGCGGCGCTCCCAGCGCTCCCTCTGGTGCAGGCCGGACGGTGTCTCGCTCATGCCGTGAATCGTATGGGAGTACGAGGGAAGACGGAGAGCAGCCCGAATTCGACAACCCTTGGAGGGACGAGATGGCGGGCATGGGACACAGCAGTACGCGCAGGCACCCCCGTGAGAGCGGCCGGATGTGGTCGCGGAGCGGGCCGGATCGCGCGTCACTGGGCATCATCGGCCTCGTCTGCGCGATCGCCGGGTTCTTCGTCCTGGGCATCGTCCTCGGACCGGCGGCGATCGTGGCCGGCTGGATGTCGATGGGCCGCCGCTGGGACTTCCGCGGCGCCTCGGTACCGGCGCTCGTCGCGGTGGTCCTCGGTGCCATCGACACGGTGATGGCCGTCCTCCTGCTGGCCGGGGTCGGTGGCGGCCTCGGCGGCGGCGTCGTCTGACCGGTCGGCCCCCGCGGCGCCCGGCGCGCACGACGCGACACCACACAGGGGCCGGGCCCGGAACGCTCAGACGCGTTCCGGGCCCGGCCCCTCTGTTCCACCGTCCGTGCGTCAGGCGTCGCCGCCCGCCGTACCGGGGTTCGCCGCCCTCGGGTCCAGCAGCTGGTAGCGGTCGATGGCCTGCTTCAGCACGGAGCGGTCCACCTTCCCGTCCCGCGCCAGCTCGGTGAGGACCGCCACCACGATCGACTGGGCGTCGATGTGGAAGAAGCGCCGGGCCGCGCCGCGGGTGTCCGCGAAGCCGAAGCCGTCCGCGCCCAGCGACTGGTACGTCCCCGGCACCCAGCGCGCGATCTGGTCCGGAACCGCCCGCATCCAGTCGGACACGGCCACCTTCGGGCCCTCGGCGTCCCGCAGCTTGGTGGTGACGTACGGGACGCGCTGCTCCTCCTCGGGGTGGAGCAGATTGTGCTCCTCCACCGCGACGGCTTCCTTCCGCAGCTCGTTCCAGGACGTGGCCGACCAGACGTCCGCCCGGACGTCCCACTCCTCGGCGAGGATGCGCTGCGCCTCCAGGGCCCACGGCACCGCGACACCGGACGCCATGATCTGCGCCGGGATCATGCCCCGCTCGCCCTGCCTGAGGCGGTAGAGGCCCTTGAGGATGCCCTCGACGTCCACGTTCTCCGGCTCGGCCGGGTGCTGGATCGGCTCGTTGTAGACGGTGAGGTAGTAGAAGACGTTCTCGCTGTCCTCGCCGTACATCCGGCGCAGACCGTCCTTGACGATGTGCGCGATCTCGTACCCGTACGCCGGGTCGTAGGACACGGCGGCCGGGTTGGTGGAGGCCAGCAGCTGGGAGTGGCCGTCCGCGTGCTGCAGGCCCTCACCGGTCAGCGTGGTGCGGCCGGCGGTGGCGCCGAGCACGAAGCCGCGGGAGAGCTGGTCGGCCATCTGCCAGAACTGGTCGCCGGTCCGCTGGAACCCGAACATCGAGTAGAAGACGTAGACCGGGATCAGCGGCTCGCCGTGCGTGGCGTAGGCCGAGCCGGCCGCGATCAGCGAGGCCGTGCAGCCCGCCTCGGTGATGCCGTCGTGCAGCAGCTGGCCCGTCGGCGACTCCTTGTACGCGAGGAGCAGCTCGCGGTCCACGGACTCGTACTGCTGGCCCAGCGGGTTGTAGATCTTGGCGCTCGGGAAGAACGAGTCCATGCCGAAGGTGCGGTACTCGTCGGGCGCGATCAGCACGAAGCGCTTGCCGATCTCCTTGTCCCGCATGAGGTCCTTGAGCAGCCGCACGAAGGCCATGGTGGTGGCGATCTGCTGCTGCCCGGTGCCCTTCTTCACCGTCGCGTAGGTCTTGTCCCCGGGCAGCACCAGCGGCTTCGACCGCACCACGCGGGTCGGCACATAGCCGCCCAGCGCCTTGCGGCGGTCGTGCATGTACTGGATCTCCTCGGAGTCGCGCCCCGGGTGGAAGTACGGCGGTGCGCCGGACTCCAGCTCCTTGTCCGGGATCGGCAGGTGCAGCCGGTCGCGGAACATCTTCAGGTCGTCGACCGTCAGCTTCTTCATCTGGTGGGTCGCGTTGCGGCCCTCGAAGTTGGGGCCGAGCGTCCAGCCCTTGACGGTCTGGGCCAGGATCACGGTGGGCTGGCCCTTGTGCTCCTTGGCCGCCTTGTACGCCGCGTAGATCTTCTTGTGGTCGTGACCGCCGCGGCCCAGGTGCAGGATCTGGTCGTCGGTCATGTTCTCGACCATCTTGCGCAGCCGCTGGTCGCCGCCGAAGAAGTGCTCGCGGATGTACGAGCCGCTCTCGGTGGCGTACGTCTGGAACTGGCCGTCGGGGGTGGTGTTCAGCTTGTTGACCAGCAGGCCGTCCCGGTCCTGGGCCAGCAGCGGGTCCCAGGTGCGGTCCCAGACCAGCTTGATGACGTTCCAGCCGGCGCCGCGGAACTGCGACTCCAGCTCCTGGATGATCTTGCCGTTGCCGCGTACCGGGCCGTCGAGCCGCTGCAGGTTGCAGTTCACCACGAAGGTGAGGTTGTCCAGGCCCTCGCGGGCGGCGATGGAGAGCTGGCCGATCGACTCGGGCTCGTCCATCTCGCCGTCGCCGAGGTAGGCCCAGACGTGGGAGTCGGAGGTGTCGGCGATGCCGCGCGCCTCCATGTAGCGGTTCATCCGCGCCTGGTAGATCGCGCCGAGCGGGCCGAGGCCCATGGAGACCGTCGGGAACTCCCAGAAGTCCGGCATCGACCGCGGGTGCGGGTAGCTGGAGAGGCCGTCGGGGGCCTTGGACTTCTCCTGGCGGAAGCCGTCGAGCTGGGCCTCGGAGAGGCGGTCCAGCAGGAAGGCGCGGGCGTAGACGCCGGGCGAGGCGTGGCCCTGGAAGAAGATCTGGTCGCCGCCGTCGCCGGCGTCCTTGCCGCGGAAGAAGTGGTTGAAGCCCACGTCGTAGAGCGAGGCGGAGGAGGCGAAGGTGGCGATGTGGCCGCCGACGCCGATGCCCGGGCGCTGGGCACGGGAGACCATGACGGCCGCGTTCCAGCGGGTCGCGTTGAGGATCTTGCGCTCGATCTCCTCGTTGCCCGGGAAGAACGGCTCGTCCCTGGTCGCGATGGTGTTGACGTAGTCCGTGCTGCGCATCTCGGGGACGGCGACGCGTTTGGCGCGTGCCCGCTCGATGAGGCGGAGCATCAGGTAACGGGCGCGTTCCCGGCCTCGCTCATCGACGGCTGCGTCGAGCGAGTCGAGCCACTCCTGGGTCTCCTCGGGATCGAAGTCCGGGACCTGGCTGGGAAGACCGCCAATGATGATCGGGTTGCGATCGGATGCGGAAGCCACGCTGTTCCTTCGCTGTTTCGGTCGTGCTGTGCACGTCATGGATTCGTGCTCTGCTGGTGTCGCGCCGCCTCCATCGTGGACCGCAGAGGCGAATACGTCATCTCTACTGATCGGTAATAACCACGGTACTGCGCGGTAACCGCCACTCTGTGAGACAACGGGGGGTTCCGGCCGACTTGGGTGGCTCGGCCGACCGCAACCCTACGCCTCGCCGGGGCGCCGGCCCGATGCCGGTCCGCGGTGCGGACGGCCCGTTCGGCGCAACCTCCGCGTGTACCCCCGAAATGCGCCGGAAATCCCCGACCGGCACCATGGCCGGGGAGTACCTCTTGCGGCGACAAGTCAACGTTTGGGCGGGATAAGGGGTCAGGTACTTGCGCGATCCGCCCGGCCCGTGTGGACTACGCCCAAGCCTCGCGTGCGCGTGGGGTGGAAGAACACTCGAAACACGACAGGAGGCAATCCGTGAGCGCGACCGCGGACCACGCGGAGGAGCGGACCAACCCTGCCGCCAGGCTGGGTTTCCAGCCCGGACAGGTGGTCCAGGAGCTCGGTTACGACGACGACACCGAGCAGGATCTGCGTGCGGCCATCGAGGAACTGACCGGCACGGAGCTCGTCGACGAGGACTACGACGACGTGGCCGACGCCGTGGTGCTGTGGTTCCGAGAGGACGACGGCGACCTGACGGACGCGCTGGTGGACGCCACCACCATGATCGACGCGGGTGCCCCGATCTGGCTGCTGACGCCGAAGACCGGCCGCGACGGCTACGTCGAGGCCAGTGAGATCGGCGAAGCCGCCTCCACCGCCGGACTGGCGCAGACCAGCAGCGTCAGCGCCGGGAAGGACTGGGCGGGCAGCCGCCTCGTCACTCCCAAGGCGGCCCGCTCCGGGAAGCGGTAGCCCGCCCCCGGCCCCGGGCCGTACCGGACCGTCCCTGTGCCCCCGTGGTGATCCGCCGCGGGGGCACACGGCGTTCCCGGGCCCCGGCGCGGTCCGCGGGCGGCCCCCGGCGCGGGGCGGAACGGCGCAGTGGAAGACTGGGGCACGACCGGTAACCACGACGAGAGGGACGCGCACCCCATGGCGATCGATGTCGGCACCCAGGCCCCTGACTTCGAGCTCAAGAACCAGCACGGTGAGCTCGTGAGGCTCTCGGACTTCCGCGGTGAGAAGAACGTCGTCCTCCTCTTCTACCCCTTCGCCTTCACCGGCGTCTGCACGGGCGAGCTCTGTGCCCTCCGCGACGAGCTGCCCCAGTTCGTCAACGACGACGTGCAGCTGCTCGCGGTCTCCAACGACTCCCCGTTCTCGCTGCGGGTCTTCTCCGAGCAGGAGAACCTGGAGTACCCGCTGCTCTCCGACTTCTGGCCGCACGGCGAGGCCTCGCGCGCCTACGGCGTCTTCGACGAGGAGAAGGGCTGCGCCGTGCGCGGCACCTTCATCATCGACAAGGAGGGCGTGGTCCGCTGGACCGTCGTCAACGGCCTCCCGGACGCCCGGGACCTGAACGACTACGCCAAGGCCCTCGGCGCGCTCTGACCGCCCGCACGGGCGGTGGTCCCGGGGGAACGGGCCGGTGGAGAAGCCTGTCCCCCGGGGTGGCCGCTCACTAGGATCGGTCCCGTTGATCCGATGTCATCGCACGACGGGGGCGGGGCGGTCTTCCCCCCGCCCCTCGCATCCAGGGGAGGACTTGTGGGAGTCAGTCTCAGCAAGGGCGGGAACGTCTCTCTGAGCAAGGAGGCGCCGGGCCTGACCGCCGTCACCGTCGGTCTCGGCTGGGACGTCCGCACCACCACCGGCACCGACTTCGACCTCGACGCCAGCGCCCTGCTGACGAACGCGGAGGGCAAGGTCGTCTCCGACCAGCACTTCGTCTTCTTCAACAACCTCAAGAGCCCCGACGGCTCCGTCGAGCACACCGGCGACAACCTCACCGGTGAGGGCGAGGGCGACGACGAGGCCATCAAGGTCAACCTCGCCGCGGTGCCCGCGGACGTCGCCAAGATCGTGTTCCCGGTCTCGATCTACGAGGCCGAGAGCCGGCAGCAGAGCTTCGGCCAGGTGCGGAACGCCTTCATCCGCGTGGTGAACCAGGCCGACAACAACGAGCTGGCCCGCTACGACCTGACGGAGGACGCCTCGACGGAGACCGCCATGGTCTTCGGCGAGCTGTACCGGCACGGCCCGGAGTGGAAGTTCCGGGCCATCGGCCAGGGCTACGCCTCCGGTCTGCGCGGCATCGCCCAGGACTTCGGGGTCAACGTCTGACATCCGCGACCGCCCGGCGCCGCACCTCCCCCAGCGCGGAGGTGCGGCGCCGGTGGCAGCGGGGACAACGCCGCGGTGCCGGCGGCGCCCGGCGGGATCAGCAAGGCATCACAGAGGGGGAGGAACAGATCATGGGTGTCACGCTCGCAAAGGGAGGCAACGTCTCCCTGTCCAAGGCCGCGCCGAATCTCACCCAGGTCCTGGTGGGCCTCGGCTGGGACGCGCGGTCCACCACGGGAGCGCCGTTCGACCTCGACGCCAGCGCGCTGCTGTGCCGCGACGGCCGGGTGCTGGGCGACGAGTACTTCGTCTTCTACAACAACCTCACGAGCCCGGAGGGCTCCGTCGAGCACACCGGCGACAACCTCACCGGCGAGGGCGACGGCGACGACGAGTCCCTGCTGCTCGACCTGACCAAGGTCCCGGCGCAGGTCGACAAGATCGTCTTCCCGGTCTCGATCCATGACGCCGATGTCCGGGGGCAGACCTTCGGGCAGGTCAGCAACGCCTTCATCCGGGTGGTCAACCAGGCGGACGGTGCGGAACTCGCCCGCTACGACCTCAGTGAGGACGCCTCGGGCGAAACCGCGATGATCTTCGGCGAGGTGTACCGGTACGGCGGCGAATGGAAGTTCCGGGCGGTCGGACAGGGGTATGCGTCGGGTCTGCGGGGGATCGCTCTAGACTTCGGGGTCAACGTTTCGTAAAGCCGCGCACTGCGCGCGGGGGACCCGTACTCACGATTGGGTAGCCAGTGCTCCTGAAAACCTTCGGCTGGTCTTTCGGCGTCACCGCCGCGGGACTGGCCGCCGCAGCCTATTTCTGGGGCTGGCAGGGGTTCGCCGTCGTGGCGATCCTGTCGGTCCTGGAAATCTCGCTGTCGTTCGACAACGCGGTCGTCAACGCCGGTGTGCTGAAGAAGATGAACGCCTTCTGGCAGAAGATCTTCCTCACCATCGGCATCCTGATCGCCGTGTTCGGTATGCGACTGGTCTTCCCGGTCGTGATCGTCGCCATCACGGCCAAGGTCGGACCGATCGAGGCCGTCGAACTGGCCATGCGCGACCCCGACCAGTACGAGATGCTGGTCACCGACGCCCACCCGGCCATCGCCGCCTTCGGTGGCATGTTCCTGTTGATGATCTTTCTCAACTTCCTCTTCGATGAGAAAGAACACCACTGGCTGTCCTGGTTCGAGAAGCCGCTCAGCCGGCTGGGCAAGGTGGACGGCCTCGCCGTCGGCATCGCGCTGGTCGTCCTGCTGGTCACCGCCGCCACCATCGCCACCGAGGCCGCGCAGCACGGCGGCACGTATGTGGACAAGTCGGGGACCGTCCTGCTCTCCGGCGTCGCCGGCCTGATCACGTATCTCTTCGTGGGCGGGCTCTCCGGCTACTTCGAGGAGAAGCTGGAGGAGGACGAGGAGCACGACGAGGAGGTCAAGGAGCAGGCCCGGCGCGAGGGCAAGGACCCGTCCCTGGTCGGCCTCGCCGGCAAGGCCGCGTTCTTCATGTTCCTCTACCTCGAAGTGCTGGACGCCTCCTTCTCCTTCGACGGCGTCATCGGCGCCTTCGCCATCACCAACCACATCTTCTGGATGGCGCTGGGCCTCGGCATCGGCGCGATGTACGTCCGTTCGCTCACGGTCTACCTGGTCCGCGAGGGCACCCTCGACGACTACGTCTACCTGGAGCACGGCGCGCACTACGCCATCGGCGCCCTGGCCGCGCTGCTGCTCATCACGATCAAGTTCCACATCTCCGAGGTCATCACCGGCCTCATCGGCGTGGGCCTGATCGCGGCCTCCTTCTGGTCCTCCGTCCGCCGCAACCGCGGGCTGGCCGCCGAGGGCCACGAGGAGAAGACCAAGGTGTCACCCGGAGTGTGACCCGGTCCGGAGTGTGACCACACTCCGAATGAGGAACGCTCTGTGCGGGGCGGTCACCAGGCAGCGGAACCCGGAACCGGCCGGGCCGCCGGCCGCCGTGGCCGCCCCGCGGTGCTGCCCGGTCCGCGCTCCCGCGGGCCGGTCGAGGGACGAGAGCAGTGGGGGTGCCCAGCGTGGCGTTCTGGAACAGGGAATGGTCCTGGCCTTCCTGGCTGCGGCCCGCCGACGGCCGGTCGGTCTTCGAGAGCGGCAACCCCGCCACCAACGCGATAGAGCTCACCAAACGACGGCAGACCGTCTCGCTCACCAAGCAGGGCGCGGCCAGCGGCAACCTCCGCGTCAACCTCTCCTGGCGGATGCGGACCTCGGACATCGGCGGCTACACCAAGCGCGGCGGGCTGCTGCGCAACCCGGGCAGTCTCTTCAAACCGGAGATCGTGCAGGCGCAGGGCCCGGCCGTGGTCAAGATCGACCTCGACCTGGCCTGCATGTACGAGCTGAAGGACGGCTCCAAGGGCGTGGTGCAGCCGCTGGGGAACTTCCTCGGCGACATCAACAGCCCGCCTTATGTGAAGCTCAGCGGCGACGACCGGTTCGGCGGCACCTCGGGCGAGACGATCTACATCAACCTCGACCACCGGGACGAGTTCAAGCGGCTGCTGGTCTTCGTCTACATCTACGACGGCACCCCCGCCTTCGACCGCACCCACGCCGTCGTCACGCTCTACCCCAGCAACGGCCCGCGGCTGGAGATCGGGCTCGACGAGCGGGCCCCGCAGGCCCGCTCCTGCGCCGTGCTGCTGATCGAGAACGTCAAGGGCGAGCTGGTGGTGCGCCGCGAGGTGCGGTACGTCTACGGCTTCCAGGCGGAGCTGGACCGGCTGTACGGCTGGGGGCTCCAGTGGGGGCCGGGGACGAAGGAGAAGGTCTGACGGGCGCGGCGGCCGGGGGCGGCGGCCGCGCTGCCGGGCCCGCCCCCGGCCGCCGGCCGGTCAGCGGTTCCGCTGGAACTGCGGCCCCTGCGGCGGCAGGGCGAACGCCGGGTCCGGCGCCGGCGGCGCGGGGTGCTGCGGATAGCCGTAGGCCGCCGCCGGGTGGTGCGGGTAGCCGTACCCCGGCGCGTGCGCCGGAGGCGCCTGCGGGACCGGGGCCGGGGCGGCCGGCGGGGGCGGGAACGGCGGCTGCGCGGGCGGGGCGGCCGGCGGTGGCGGCGGATAGCCGTAGCCGGGCCGGTGCGCACGGGTGGCCTCCTCCGGCGCGGCGGCGGGCGCGGTGGCCGGTTCCCGGTGCGGTGCGGGCACCGGCTCGGTGAGCGCCTCCGGGGCGGGTGAGGGCGTGGGTGACGGCGCGGGTGCTCCGCCGCCGGCCGGGGCGGTGCCGGAGGGCTCGTCCCCGGCGTCCTCCACCGAGATGCCGTACTCGGTGGCCAGACCGACCAGCCCGGTGTCATACCCCTGGCCCAGGGCGCGGAACTTCCAGGTGTCGCCCCGCCGGTAGAGCTCGCCGCAGATGAGGGCCGACTCCTCGCCGGTCTCGGGCACCACGTCGAAGACCGCGAGCGGCTCGCCGCCGTTCCCGGAGACCTCCGGCGAGGCGTCGAACAGCAGCAGCCGCAGATCCGGCACCCCGCCGAACGCGCCGCCGTCGGACGACGCGGCCAGCACCACCCGGTCCACCACCGGCTCCAGTGCGGCGATCTCGGCCTCGACGGTGTCCGTCAGCGCGTCCGCCAGCCGCTTCTTGGGCAGGTGCCGCACCAGGCCGGAGGGGTGGCGCGGCTGGTTGTAGAAGACGAAGTCCTCGTCCGAGCGCACACGGCCGTCCGCGTTCAGCAGCAGCGCGGACGCGTCGACATCGGGCACCCCGGGCCCCGGAGTCCAGCGGAGCACCGCCCGTACGGCGGATGCGTCCAGCGGGATGTTCGACCCCTTCAACATCGCGTGCGTCATAGCGGTCATCCTGCCTTCCCGGGGCAGGCGGGTACAACGCGGGGACCGCATCCCGTGCCCGCCGGACCGGCAGCGGACGGGGAACGGACACGGGCGGGATACGTGATTTTCATGTCCGCAAGGGCTTTCGAGCCTGAACGCAACGTACGATTACCGGCCAGATCGCGTCACGACGCGAAAGATCACTGGGGGAGTTCCATGCGCCACTTCGGGTACGTGCCGCCCGATGTCCGGACGGCCCTGTTCCACCGGGAGCCGGGCCGGTTCGACGTCGACTCCCCAGCTCAGCGGCTCGCCGTCGCGCTCGGAGCCACCCTCTACAGCCCCGCGACCCGGCCCACGCTGGCCGAGGACGTGGTCAAACAGATGGGCCGCGGGGTCGTCTCGATGGTGCTGTGCCTGGAGGACTCCATCGACGACGCCGACGTGGCCGGCGCCGAGGAGAACCTGGTCCGGCAGCTCCACACCCTGCTGGAACACGGCTCCGAACTGCCGCTGCTCTTCATCCGGGTGCGGTGGCCGGAACAGATCACGGACCTCGTGCGCCGCCTCGGGCCGGCGGCGCGGCTGCTGTCCGGATTCGTCCTGCCCAAGTTCACCGAGGAGCGGGGCGTTCCGTTCCTGGAGGCGCTGACGGAGGCCGAGAACGCCTGCGGGCGGCGGCTGTTCGCCATGCCCGTCCTGGAGTCGCCGGAGCTGCTGCACCTGGAGAGCCGCGCGGAGACCCTCGCCGGCATCCGGCGCAGCGTCGACAAGTACCGGGACCGGGTGCTGGCGCTGCGCCTGGGCGTCACCGACTTCTGCTCGGCGTACGGACTGCGCAGATCCCCGGACATGACGGCGTACGACGTGCAGCTCATCGCCTCGGTGATCGCCGATGTGGTCAACACGCTCGGACGGGCCGACGGCACCGGGCTGACCGTGACCGGGCCGGTGTGGGAGTACTTCCGCCTCCAGGAGCGGATGTTCAAACCACAGCTGCGGCGCAGCCCCTTCACCGGCCGCGCCGAGAAGCTGCGGACCGCGCTCATCGAGCACGACATGGACGGCCTGCTCCGGGAGATCGAACTCGACCGCGCCAACGGCCTGCTGGGGAAGACCTGCATCCACCCCTCCCACGTCGCCCCGGTGCACGCGCTGTCCGTCGTGAGCCACGAGGAGTACAGCGACGCGGTCGACATCCTGCGGCCCGAGCGGGGCGGCGGCGGTGTGATGCGCTCCGCCTACACCAACAAGATGAACGAGGTGAAGCCGCACCGCGCCTGGGCCGAGCGGACGCTGCTGCGCGCGGAGGTCTTCGGGGTGGCGCGGGAGGACGTGACCTTCGTGGAGCTGCTGGCGGCCGGCATCACGTGACCGAGAACGGCGGCAGCGGCCGCGGCACACCCAGGGTACGGACGACGACAGCGGAAAGGCGAGGCGTTCACAGGATGCGGCAGGAGCGGGAGTGGTCCGGGGCGTGGGTCGCGGAGCGGCTCGGTGTCGAGCTGCGCGAGGCGGACCGGCCGGAGGACGGCGACGGGCCGGGCCCCGGGGCCGGGGAACCCGCGGCCGGTACGGGGGGTGCTGCCGGTGCCGGGGGTCCGGGCGACGCGGCCGGCGTGACCGGCACGGCCGGTCCGGCCGGTGCGGAGACGCTGCGCGGGCTGCTCGGCCTGGCGCTGCGGCGCAACCCCAGACGGGCGCATCTGCTGGTCTCCCAGGTGCTCGGCAAGCATGTGCCGCAGCGCCCCGATGTGGTCCACGAGGCCGGTCTCGGCCTGGGCCGCCGGGTACGGCGGCTGCTCGGCGAGGAGGCGGCCGCCCGCGCCGTCGTCCTCGGTTACGCGGAGACGGCGACCGGGCTCGGGCACAGCGTCGCCGACGGGCTGGGGCCGGCGGCGTACCTCCACTCGACCAGGCGGCCCGTCCCGGGGCTCGCGCCGGCCGGCGGCTTCGAGGAGGAGCACAGCCACGCCAGCTCCCACCTGCTGCTGCCCGAGGACCCGGACCTGCTCGGCGGGGACGGGCCGCTCGTGCTCGTCGACGACGAGTTCTCCACCGGCCGCACCGTGCTCAACACCGTCCGGGCGCTCCACGAGCGGTTCCCGCGCGACCGGTACGTGATCGTCGCCCTCGTCGACCTGCGGACCGGCGAACACCGGGACGCCCTGCGGAAGGCCGCGGCCGATCTGGGCGCCCGGGTGGATCTCGTGGCGCTGGCCTCGGGAACGGTCCGCCTGCCGGAGGACGTCCTGGAGCGGGGGCAGGCGCTGGTGGCGCGGTACGAGGCGGGCGCGGTGGCCGGTGCCGGCGGGGCCCCGTCCGGAGCCGGCAGCGCTCCGGCGGCGGTGCGGCGGGTGGACCTCGGCTGGCCGCACGGACTGCCGGACGGCGGACGGCACGGCTTCCTGCCCGGGCACCGGGCGCGTCTGGAGGCGGCGCTGCCGGCGATGGCGGACCGTATCGCGCGGGCGCTCACGGCGGACGGCGCCGCGGCGGCCGCGCCCGCACCGGAGCCCGTCGCGGCCGTGCCGGGGCCGGCTTCCGTACCCGGGCCGGCTGCTTCCGTACCCGGGCCGGCCTCCGGTCCGGAGCACGCCGCCGGCCGGCCGGGTCGCGCGGAGCCGGGCGCTCCGGGGCGCGTACTCGTCCTCGGCTGCGAGGAGTTGATGTACGCGCCGCTGCGGCTCGCCCAGGCTCTGCAGCGGACGCTCGGCGAACGGACCGAGGTGCGGTACTCGACGACCACCCGCTCGCCCGTTCTCGCCGTCGACGACCCGGGCTACGCCATCCGCACCCGGATCGCCTTCCCCGCGCACGACGCGCCGGCCGACGGCCCGGGGGAGCGGTACGCCTACAACGTCGCGCCCGGCGCCGACCCGGCCCGCCGCTTCGACGCCGTCGTGACGGTCGTGGACTCGGCCGCCGACACGGCCGGGCTGCACGCCCCGGGCGGACTGCTGTCCGAACTGGCCCGCCACACGGACCGGGTGCTGCTGGCGGTCGTCCCGTCCCACGTACCCCGCCCCCGGACGGGAAGGTCGGGACGGTCGGGACGGTCGGAAGGCGCGGCCGGGCCGGGAGCCGTGCCCCCGCCGCCCGGACCGGCGCCCGCGGCGCTGCCCGGACCACTGCGCGGGCCCGCCTTCTCCTCGTACCGGCCGGACGAGGTCGGCTGGCTGCTCCAGGACCTCTCCGCCGTCCCCCTCGAAGCCCCCGTCGAGGAGCGGGAGGAGGCCGTGCAGCGAGGTGGCGCGCACTACGCCGAGTCGCTGCCGGTCGAGTACCAGCCCAGCGAGGACTACCAGCGGCTGTTCCGCACCGCCCTCGACACCTCCGCCGCGCGGATCGCCCGCGCCGTCGGCACCGTCACCGAGACGCTGCTCGCCGAGCGCGCCGGCCGGGGCACCGGCCGTCCCGTCCTGGTCTCGCTCGCCCGCGCCGGCACGCCCGTCGGCGTCCTGATGCGCCGCTGGGCGCTCCACGCTCACGGGCTGGACCTGCCGCACTACGCCGTCTCCATCGTCCGCGGCCGGGGCATCGACACCACCGCGCTGCGCTGGCTCGCCGCGCACCACGACCCGGCGGACGCCGTCTTCGTCGACGGCTGGACGGGCAAGGGCGCCATCACCCGCGAACTCGCGGCCGCGATAGAGGACTTCACCCGCACCACCGGCATCACGGGGATCGACCCGGAGATCGCCGTCCTGGCCGACCCGGGCGGCTGCGTGCGGACGTACGGCACGCGCGAGGACTTCCTGATCCCCTCCGCCTGCCTCAACTCCACGGTCTCCGGGCTGGTCTCGCGGACGGTGCTCCGCGCGGACCTGGTCGGGCCGGACGACTTCCACGGCGCCAAGTTCTACCGGGAGCTGGCCGGTTCCGACGTCTCCGGGCACTTCCTGGACGCCGTCTCGGCGCACTTCGGCGAGGTGGCGGAGGGGGCCGCCGCGGACGCGGCCGGACTGCTGTCGGACACCGGCCGCGCGCCGACCTGGGAGGGCTGGGCGGCCGTCGAACGGATCAGCGAGCAGTACGGCATCCACGACGTGAACCTCGTCAAGCCGGGGGTGGGCGAGACGACACGGGTCCTGCTGCGCCGGGTCCCCTGGCGGGTCCTCGCACGGCGGGGCGCGGGCGCGGACCTGGACCACATCCGGCTGCTGGCCGAGCAGCGCGGGGTACCGGTGGAGGAGGTCGGCGAACTGCCGTACAGCTGCGTCGGACTGATCCACCCGCGCTACACGCGCGGCGCGACGGGCGCGGACGGCAAGGCGGTGATCTCCGCGTGAGCACCCACGAGACGGCGGGCCGGGACGGAACCGCGGGGCAGGACGAGCCCGTGAGGCGCGACAGGACCGCAGGGCGGGACGAGACCTTGAGCACCGGCGCCACCCCGGCCACCGGCGGAGGCGCGGGCACCGGCGCGGCGGCGCCCACGCCCGCCGCATCCCCGTCTCCGTCCCCGCCCGGCACCGGCCCGGGCCCGGTCCTCGTCGCCAGCGATCTCGACCGCACCCTGATCTACTCCGCGGCCGCCCTCGCCCTCGACATGGCCGACGCCCTCGCCCCGCGCCTCCTCTGCGTCGAGGTGTACGAGCACAAGCCGCTCTCCTACCTCACCGAGACCGCCGCCGGGCTCCTCGAACACCTGGCGCGCGAGGCCGTGTTCGTTCCCTCCACCACCCGGACCCGGGCGCAGTACGGCCGCATCCGCCTCCCCGGGCCCCCGGCCCCGTACGCCGTCTGCGCCAACGGCGGGCATCTGCTCGTCGACGGGGAGTCCGACCCCGGCTGGCAGCGCCGGGTGCGCCGCACGCTCGACGAGGGCTGCGCCCCGCTCGCCTCCGTACGCGAGCACCTGCTGCGCTCGGCCGACCCGGAGTGGCTGCTCAAGGAGCGGGTCGCCGAGGACCTCTTCGCCTATCTGGTGGTCGACCGCGCGCTGCTGCCCGACGCCTGGGTCAAGGACCTCGCGGACTGGGCCGACGGGCGGGGCTGGACGGTCTCGCTCCAGGGCCGCAAGATCTACGCCGTGCCGAAGCCGCTCACCAAGAGCGCGGCCGTCGCCGAGGTGGCTCGGCGCACCGGCGCCTCCCGGGTGCTCACCGCGGGCGACTCGCTCCTCGACGCCGACCTCCTGCGCGCCGGCGACCAGGGCTGGCGCCCCGGCCACGGCGAACTGGCCGACACCGGCTGGACCGCGCCGCACGTCACGGCGCTCGCCGAGCGGGGCGTGGTGGCGGGCGAGGCGATTCTGCGGTCCCTGGTGCGGGCGGTGGCGGCGTGAACGAGGATGGCGCCATGGCTGATACGAACACCACCACGGGGGCGGCGCGCGAAGCGGGGAAGCGCAGCCCGCTCGACCCGGACCAGGTCACCCCGCTCACCCCCGAGCTCTACGACTACGTCCTGCGCCACAACCCGCAACTGGACCGGGTGCGGCGGGAACTCGTCGACACCACCTACGAGAAGCTGGGCGGCCGGGCCCGGATGCAGGTCTCCGAGGAGCAGGGGCCGCTGCTGGCCTTTCTGGCGAAGCTCGTCGGAGCCCGGCTGATCGTCGAGGTCGGCACGTTCACGGGGATGTCGGCGTTGTGGATGGCGGAGGCCCTGCCGGCCGGCGGCAAGGTGATCACCTGCGACGTCTCGGAGGAGTGGACGGCGTACGGGCGCGAGGCCTGGGCGAAGGCGGGCGTCGCCGACCGCGTCGACCTGCGCATCGGCCCGGCCCTGGACACCCTGCGCGCCCTGCCGGCCGATCTGGGGATCGACCTGGCCTTCATCGACGCGGACAAGGAGAACAACGGCCGCTACTGGGAGGAACTGGTGCCGCGGCTGCGCCCGGGCGGGCTGATCGTCGTGGACAACGTCTTCTTCCACGGCGAGGTGACGGACCCGCGGGCCACGGGCGGCGGCGGGGCCACCCGGGAGTTCAACGAGCGGGTGCTGGCCGACGACCGGGTGGAGTCGGTGATGCTGACGGTCGCCGACGGCCTGACCCTGGCCCGCAAGCGCTGAGCCCCGGCCGGGCGGGTACCGGGCCGGGCGGGTGCCGGGCCGTGCGGGACCGCCCGGCGCCCGTTCCGGCGGTCCCGGATCAGCCGCAGCAGCCGCCACCGCAGCAGCCGCCCCCACCACCGGAGGGCGCGGCGGGCGCGGTGGGGGCGGAACCGGAGGCCGTGCCTCCGACCGCCACGGTGGAGAGCAGCTTGACGGTGTCCTCATGGCCCTCCGGGCAGACGGCCGGAGCGGAGGACTCGGCCATCGGACGGCTCAGTTCAAAGGTGTCGCCGCAGGACCGGCAGCGGTACTCGTAACGGGGCATGCGGCCAGGTTAACCGCCCGCCGGACGCGGCGGGGCGGGCGCCCGGCTCACCGCCGGAGGCGTCTCAGCGGCCCGCGCCCAGTTCCTCGCGGATGGCGCTGACGACGCGCGCGACCGTGCGCCGTACCGCCTCCGTCTCCAGCAGGAAATGCCACCAGTCGGGATGCCGCCCCTCCAGCCCGGCCACCGCGCGCTCCAGGCGCGCCACCGCGTCGTCCAGCGGGCGCGCGTGCCGGGGGTCGGGGGTGTCGCGGCCGGCCATCGCCAGGCGCTGCGCGTCGCGGATGGCGAAACGGGTGCGCTCGGTCTCCTTTGAAGGGTCGGCGGAGACCTCGTCCAGCCGGCGCAGCCGGTCACCGGCCGCCGAGACGGCCTCGTCGGCCTCGTTGAGCAGGGCCCGTACCGTGCCGAGCCGGGCCGTGGCGTCCGGCCAGCGCTGTTCGCGCCGGGCCTCCTGGGCCTCGCGGAGCTTCTCCTGCGCCTGTGCGACGGCCCGCCCGGCCTCCTCCGGCACCGGCTGGAGGTCCTGCCAGCAGGCCGCGCTGTAGCGGCGGCGGAGCTCGCTGAGGACCGGGCCGACGCCCTCCGTGCGGGTGGTGATCGCCTCGGCGCGGGTGCGCAGGGTGACCAGGCGCCGGTCGATCTCGGCCGCCCGGGCGGGCAGTTGCTCGGCCTCGCTGCGTATCGCCTCGGCCTTGCGCAGCACGTCGTCCGCGCGCCGCAGGGTGTCCTGGACGCCGTGCTGCCCGGCGCCCTGGTTGAGCTTGGTCAGCTCGGGGGAGAGGGCGGCGAGGCGGGCGGCGAGATCGTCGGCCCCGAGACCGGAGGCCCGTACGGAGTCGAGCGCCCCGGTGGCGGCGAGCAGGGCCTGCCGGGCGCGTTCCACGGCGGGGGCGAGGCGGGCGAGCTGGGTCTCGGCCTTGTCGAGGAGCGGGGTCAGACCGCTCGCGAAGCGGTCGAGCTCCGCCTTCGTCCGCAGAAGGTCGTCCCGGGCCCGGTCGAGATCGGCGCGGGCGCGGGAGGCGGTGGCGGAGTCGAGGTCGTCGCGGTCGAGGTCGTGGGCGTCGACGGCGTTGATGTAGCGGTGGCTGACCTCGTCGATGCGCTGCCCGAGGGTCCGGAAGCCGTCGGCGGCGCGGCGGGCGGGTGGCGAGCTGTCCACGGCGACGATGGTCTCGATGGAGATGCGCAGATCGCGCTGGGCGGAGTCGAGCTCGTAGAAGGCGGCAGCGGCGGCGTCCTTGGCGGTCTGGGCCTGCGCACGCTGGTCGTCGCGCCCGCCGCCGAACCAGCGCCGGGTGCCGCCGCCGGAGAAGGCGAGCGGCGCGGCGGCCGCGAGGAGGGGCAGGAGCGGGAGCGGCAGCAGGACGAGCCCGAGGAACGGCCGGAACGGGCCGCCGCTGGGCGGAAGGCGGTGGTGTGCCGGCCGTCCGTACGGCTGCGCAGGTCTCGCCGTCACATCCCTCTCCCGTGCCGCGTCCGCCCTGTCCGGCAGATCACTGCCGGGTAGGAACATTGTCCCACCAGGGGTGAACGAATACACGGCCCGATTCGTTCGCGATCTCGGGGGCGCCGGCTGCCTACTCGGCGGTGCGGACGGTGATGTCCCCGTTGTCGCTGCGGACGGTGATCCGGTGCTTGCTCGCGGTGTCGCGCGGGACCGTGACGTCCGTGTCCCCGTTGCCGGCCTTGGCGTCCACCCGGTACGAGGCGCGCGGCAGACCGACGGAGACGGAGCCGTTGTCGCTGGTGACGTCCACCTGGTCCGGCACCCGCGTGAACCCGAGCTCCACCGCCCCGTTGCCGGTTTCGGCGGACACCCGGCGCGCGGCGACACCGATCGCCTTGACCTTGCCGTTGTCGCTCTTGAGCTCCAGCGGTCCCCGGGCGTTCTCGACCCGCACCGATCCGTTGTCGGAGCGGAGCTTGAGCGCGGTGGCGAAGCCGGTGGCGGTGACTTTCCCGTTGTCCCCGTCGACGGTCACGGCGACATCGCGCGGCACCTCCACCCGGTGCCGGGAGCCGCAGTTGTCGATCAGACCTTCGCAGCGGACGCCGATCCGGAGGGTGTCCCCCTCCATCTCCCAGAACTCCTCGACGTCCCCGCCGACGGCCGTCCACCCGCTGAACCACCGGGTGACCCGGACGTCCTCGACCTCGGCGGGCACCAGCTCGACCGAGGTGTTCTCCGCGTCGATCTTCAGGACCTCCCCGCCGAGGGAGAACGCCCGCCGCTCGGGCGTCTCGTCGTCGCCGGCGTCACCACCGCACCCGGCAGCGCCCACGACCAGAACGGCCGCGCCCACGGCGGCGAGCAGTCCCCGCCTGCGGCGGCGCGAAGGGGTGCGGGACGGGGGCGGAAGACGGCGGTGAGGCATCACGATGAACTCCGAACGGGCCGGTGGAACTCCGGGTGGAAGGGTCACTACGAACCGTAGGGACCCGTCCCGCCCCGAACGATCCGGCCGCCCACCCGATCCGGGGTGGGGCCACCCCCCGTACCCGCCCTCCCGCACCGGGCGCCGGTCCGAACCGGCCCCGGGCGAGCCCCCGCCCCGCCCCTGTCAAGGGCTCGGGCCCGCTACCGTCACGTTTATGGGCAGAAGCGATGGGCCATGTAGTCTGTCCAATCGTTCCCGAGGGCGCATAGCTCAGTGGTAGAGCGCTGCTCTTACAAAGCAGATGTCGGCGGTTCGAACCCGTCTGCGCCCACCAGCAAGAAGACCCCCGGCCGATCATGGCCGGGGGTCTTCTCCATCCACTCCTGACATCAGCGGGCTTGATCAGCCGGTGTTCGCAGCCTCCGCCGGACAGGTCTCCACACTGTCCGACGCGTGCCGGAAACTCACGGGGTCATGATCACTCGGGCCCAGGCAGCTCAGCCCGAAGCGATGGCACCGACCTACGAATCTGCGCTTGAGCTGAGATGGAGACGATTGGGGAACTCGTCACTCTTCGCGCGAACGTAGAATCGCCGACGCCACTGAGGGTAAGTCTCTCCGTTGAGCGACAGGACCCACTCGTAGAGCCCGGGGTCAAGTACCAGTCCAGGCGACATGTCGACGATCATGGCCGCACCGCCGTGCAGCCCCGGCGGGCGCTCGAAGGCCGGCGGCACTTTGATCTGATTCTGGATCACCAACTCCCGATCAGAATCGTTACTCAAGGTGACTAGCTGCCCCTCGGAATCAACGAGCTTCAGCTCGGTCTCCAACGGGCGTTCACTGTCCTCGGGGGCGACGCGGGCCACAGCTATGATGACGAAGGCGGGCAACGGGGATGGACCAATGACCTCCCAGCCGAGGCCTAGAGCATTGATGTGGCCGCTGACATCAATGTTTGCGGCCCGGGCAAGGGCGAGCGTGACGTCCATAGATCACCGGGAGATTAGCTGCGGCCGAAGCCACGAAGTGGACGAAGGGGACGTGGTGGGGCCGGCATCGACGTCTTGGGCTTCCTCGGTGTGTGCAACCTCAAGATCTCGGAGCGAGTCCCACGCCACATCGAGGTAAACGAGTCCGGCCCGGTCATTGATACGGGCCACTGTCGCGAAACCCTCAATCTCATCGTCGGGCTCGAACACGAGAACCAGACCACCGACGCGGAGACGATGTGGGAAGCGACTGCGGCGAACCCGGACCAGACCATCTTCGGTGATGGCGTTGAAGTTCACTGGGACGCGGTTGAGCGCAGGTGGAGCGAAGGTGACGAGGAAGTGCGCTAGCGCCATGCTGGGTTCCTCCTGGCCTCACTGAAGCAGTCGTCGAAACGCTCGATCACCTCGGCTGTGAGCCTGGGGCCGAGAAGGGCGTCATAGTGGTAAGGATCCGGCGGTGACGCTACCAATGTAAAGCCCGCTTCCAGCAGTACGCCCACCGGAGCGGACCGGTAAAACTTGACCCTCCGAAATTTACCGAACAGGCGTGCGACAAGATCGTCAGGGCCCTCCCCCTCCTCCAGCGGCCCGGCGAAGACGCTCAGCTGATAGCTCTCACTCATGTCTCCCGCGTCCTCGCGCTCACGCTTCTCGTCCTCGGCCTCCTCCATGACCCGTTCCACGGTCTTGCGCTTCCCCTCACGCATGACCAGGGACTCAAGAGGGGGCGGTTGTCCAGGGGTGCGCACGAGAGAGGCCTAGCTGGAAGTGGTGTATAGCGCATAAATGGCCAAAAGTGTTACGCGCGACGGTAGTTGATACCTTGCGGTGAGAGGGTGGGCGCCTGCTTCCGGCGGCTCGTCAATGGCAGGCCTGCTGGAGGGTGCGAGGGCGCCGGAAGGTGTGCAGTGGGACTGGGTCACGGGGCCAAGCTATTGCGCCGAAAGGTCGCTTATACGGCAATGCGCATACTTGGACAGAATTGATAGATTCTGAACGCGGTGCCCCAGGCCCCGGGGCGTTGGGCATGCGGTTCATGAGCGGCGCCGACGGAAGAGTTGGAATGCCACGTGCATGCCGAGTGGGCCCGCCTCGACCTTCCGCTTTCCTGCATCTGTCGGCCTGCGCGTACGCGGACGGATGGGTTCGCGGCTCCTCGGCAAGGGAGGCCGGGAAGATCGCCGTCCTCGCCCTGCGGCAGTCCCCGCCCAGAGCCGCTGCACCGGCCTCCTGAAGCCGCACAAGGCTTGATTTCACTGTAGAAGCCGCTTTGGTGATCTTCTCGGGTCATTCGTCCGGATGCGGGCATCCGCCGGCCGGATGACACTGAGGAAAGTGCCTGTCCCCAGAGATCAGGGAGACCCACGATGATCCAGAAGCTGCACGAGAAGGGCCTGCGCAGCGAACACGCGTACACCGCAGGCTTCCTGTCCATCGGCCTCTCCGTCGCCGCCTGGGCCGCGTCACTCAAGGCAGAACCGGGGCTCGGACTCGATCGCGCCGACCGGTGGGGCATCTTCGTCGGCGAATGGGCCCCCACATTCTTCGGCGTCGGGCTGGCGCTCTCCCACTACGAGCAGCAGGAGGGCACCCTCACCGCCGACGTGCGCGACTTCCGTCGGGAAAGGGAACGCCAGGCCATGTGACGCGACCGCCCGTCCCGTAGGCCATGTGGGACGGGCGCGGCGATACGGCGGTCGGGGCGGCCGGCGGATGCCGGATTTGTGCCGGATCGAGCGGTGGGCCGCGGTCGATCGGGCCGCGCGTGCAGGTGTGAGCGCCCTCGGGCCGGCCCAATGCCCCGAAACCCGCTGATGGCCGGCGCGGACCGTTCTGCGATGGGTGCCGAACCTGCGCGGCGGAACTCGGCGCTGCGAACCCGGCTGTGCCCGTCTGGGCCCACCGGCCAGAAGACCCCCGGCCGACGGCCGGGGGTCTTCTCCCGGCGCATCGGTGAGAGCGGCTCGACCTCAATGGCCGCTCCACCGGCCCCGGTCCGCCGCCGCGTCATGACCGGTTCGAGGTCCGGTCACTGCACGGCGGTATGAAGTCCCCGTTGCTTGCTCTCCTCGCGGAACCGGGGCCGAACTCCTCTACGCGGTCGTGCGCCTGCGGGCGAGCTCCCTGATGTCCTCCGGCAGCGCGCCGACGGCCGGCAGCCGTGGCAGCAGGCCCGGTTCGCGTGTCACCGCGCGGAAGACGAGCGCGACGGTCGCCTCGTGATCGGGGCGGTGCACGATGTCCACCGGATCGGTGGCGCGGATGTCCCCGGGCTCGATCACGCGGAGATACGCACCCGGCAGCGCGGCCTCGGTGAACCGCCCGATCCAGCCGTCGCGCTCCAGCCAGCCCTGGAATGTCGCGCACGGGATCCGGGGGCACGACACCTCCAGGACGACGTCCGGCCCGACGCGCCAACGTTCGCCGATCAGCGCGCCGTTGACGTCGAGGCCGGCGGTCGTGAGGTTCTCCCCGAAGGCGCCGTTCGCGAGCGGCCTGCCCAACTCGGCTTCCCAGCCGTCGAGATCCTCGCGGGCATACGCGTAGACGGCCTGGTCGGGGCCGCCGTGGTGTTTCACGTCGTAGACCCGGTCGCCGGCCAGACCGACCGCGCCGGTGCCCTTGGGGCCGGGGGCCGCGACGGCGACCGGGCCCTCGACGGGCCGCTTGTCGATTCCGGTCGCGCTGAGACCCTTCCAGGGGTTGGCGCGGGGCTTGCCGACATTGACGGAGAGCAGCTTCATCCGGGCGACGGTACGGTTCGTCGCCCCTGGGCGCGACACCTTTCCCGGGCACCGCTCCCGCCCCCTGCCGCACCGCGGCGTCTCAGCGGAAGGCTTTGGCGAGGCGGAGCAGTCCCTCGCGGATCTCCTCCGGGGTGTGGGCCGTGAACGACATCCGCAGCGTCGCCCGGTCCGGCGGGCCCGCGAAGAACGGGGCGCCGGGGACGTAGGCCACGTCGTGGGCCACGGCTTCGCGGAGGCGGGCCGTCGCGTCGTGGCCGCCGGGGAGGCGGACCCAGAGGAACATGCCGCCGTCGGGACGGTTCCAGGTGCTGCCAGCCGGAAGGGCGGCCGGGAGGCCGTCGAGCAGGGCGTCGCGGCGGGCGCGGTAGGCGGCGCGGATACGCGCCAGATGGGCGTCCAGGTCGGCGTCGGCCAGGTAACGTGCCGCGGCCGCCTGGTCGATGGTGGAGGAGTGCAGGTCGAGGGCCTGCTTGGCGATCACGCAGGCCCGGCGCAGCGCAGCGGGGGCGCGGAGCCAGCCGAGCCGGAGGCCCGGGGCCATGATCTTGGAGAAGCTGCCGAGCAGGACGGTGCGGTCGGCGGCCGCACCGAGGGACGCGATCCACGGCACGGAGCTGCCCTCGAACCGCAGTTCGCCGTAGGGGTCGTCCTCCACGATCCACAGGCCGTGGCGCCGCGCGGTGCCGGCGACGGCCTGCCGGCGGTCGGCGGGCAGCGTGCGGCCGGTGGGGTTCTGGAAGGTGGGGACGAGGTAGAGCAGCTTCGGCCGCTCGCGGGCCACCAGCTCCTCCAGCGCGTCCGGGTCGGCGCCGTCCTCGTCGGAGGGCACCGGCACCACCCGCGCGCCCGCGAGGGCGAAGCACTGCAGCGCCGCCAGGTAGGTGGGGTCCTCGACGAGCACGGTGTCCCCGGGCTCCAGCAGTGTCGTCGCGAGGAGCGTCAGCGCCTGCTGGGAGCCGGCCGTGATCAGCAGGTCGTCCGGCCCGGTCGGCAGTCCGCGGACTCCGAGCCGGGCCGCGACCGCCGTGCGCAGCGCCGGGTCGCCCTCGGTCGTCGAGTACTGCAGGACGCGCTGCGGCGCCTCGGCCAGGACGCGGTCGTACGCGGCCCGCAGCCCTTCGGCGTCGAAGAGCTCCGGTGCCGGCAGCCCGCCCGCGAACGAGATCACCTCGGGCCGTGCGGTGAGCGCGAGGATGTCGCGCACGGGCGACGAGCCGACCGAGGCGGCACGGCGGGCGAGGGCGGGGGGCTGGGCCGCTGGGGCTGCTGGGCTCGTCATGGCCGAAGCCTAGGGAAGACCGGTGGTGTGTCCATCTACTTTCCGGTATGTGGGCACCGTCCGTGCGCCGGCCGCCGGGCGGGCGGGACTCCCTGCCGCGGAATGGGTCCGGAAGACCCATGTGCCGGACCGGGGCGCGGGCTACGGTCGCGCAGGTGGGGGAGTGGTGAGGACGAAGAGCGAGGAGAGACGGTCCCGGTGAACCGCCGACGCGATCTGCCACTGGTGTACTCCTGTTCCGGATGCTCCAGCGCCGCCCAGATGACGAACTGGCTCGCCGTTCAGCTCGACCGGCGCGGGATCGCCGAGATGTCCTGCATCGCGGGCGTCGGCGGTGATGTGCCGAGTCTGGTACGGAAGGCCACGAGCGGGCGCCCCGTCATCGCCATCGACGGGTGTGTGCTGCAGTGCGCCCGGAACTGCCTGGCCCGGCACGGGGTGACGCCCACCGTGCACCACCTCCTCAGCGATGACGGGGTGCGCAAGCGGCTCGGCGAGGACTTCGACCCGGAGCAGGCCGAGCGGGTGCTGACCGGCCTGGTCGACCGTCTCGCCACGGCACCCGTGGAACGGAGGGAACGCGATGCGCACGGTGGGTGAGCCGGCCGGTGGCGTCCGGGCCGGACGGACGGGGAGCCCCGCGGCTGCGGCTCCCGGAGGACCGGGTCACGCGGCCGCGGCCCGGAGGGGTGCGGCGCCGGAGGCCCCGGGCCCGGCGGGGGCGGCCCCGGCGAGGTCCGCCCCGGTGGGTGCGGCCCGGGCCGGGGCGTCCACGACGGCGTCCGCCCCGGCGCGTGGCCGGCCCCGGCGCAAGAAGCGCGGGCAGTGGGTGCCACCGCAGCACGGCGCGTGGGCGATGCTGCTCCTGCCGTACCTGGCCGGACTGCTGTCCGCCGGGTTCGCCTGGCCGGACCTGCCGCTGCTCGTCGCGTGGACCGGCGGCTACCTGCTGTCGTACTTCGCCCTGCTCGCCGTGAAGACGCGCCGGCCCGCCCGGTACCGCGACCAGCTCCTCGCCTACGGGCTGACGACCCTGGCCGCCGGAGCCGTCGTCCTCGCGGCACGCCCCCAACTCATCCTTTACGCACCCGTGTTCGCCCTGGCGCTCGCGGTCAACGGCTTCTTCGCCTCCCGCCGCGACGACCGTGCCCTGGCGAACGGGCTGGTCTCCGCGGCGGCCGCGACACTCATCCTCCCCGTCGTGGCGAGTGTCGCGGGCGGCTCCCCGTGGGACGCCGGCGGGACGTTCACCGTCGTCCTGCTCTACCTCGCCGGGACCGTCCTGTTCGTCAAGAGCTGC